>NZ_JBITER010000019.1:80763-147667 GCF_044455345.1 Streptomyces sp. NPDC051286
GGCCCCCCCGCCCCGCGGGCGGGGTCCGGGCGGGGCGGGGCGGCCCCCCCCCCCCCCCCCCCCCCCCGCCCGCGCGCCCGCCCGCCCCCCCCCCCCCCCCCCCCCCCCCCCCTGTCCGGTACGGGTCAGGACAGCCGCTTGACCGCGGCCGCCACACGTTCGTCCGTCGCCGTGAACGCCACTCGTACGAAGTGATCGCCCGCCGGTCCGTAGAAGTCACCCGGCGCCACCAGGATGCCGAGCTCCGCAAGGTACGCCACGGTGTCCCAGCAGGGTTCGTCGCGGGTCGCCCACAGGTAGAGGCTCGCCTCGCTGTGCTCGATCCGGAAGCCGTGGGCCTCCAGCGCCGCCCGCAGCGCGGTACGCCGGTCCGCGTACCGGGTCCGCTGCTCCGCCACGTGCGTGTCGTCTCCGAGCGCCGCGACGGTGGCGGCCTGGACCGGGGCGGGCGTCATCATCCCGCCGTGCTTGCGGATCAGTAGCAGTTCGCCGAGGACGGCCGCGTCGCCCGCGATGAACGCCGCGCGGTATCCGGCGAGGTTGGAGCGCTTGGAGAGCGAGTGGACGGCGACGATGCCCTCGTACGTGCCGCCGCAGACATCAGGGTGGAGCACGGAGACCGGTTCGGCCTCCCAGCCGAGCTCCAGGTAGCACTCGTCGCTGAAGACCAGCACGTCGTGCTCGCGCGCCCAGGCCACGATCCGGATCAGCTCGTCCTTGGACAGGACCCGGCCGGTGGGGTTGGACGGCGAGTTCAGCCAGAGCAGCTCGAGTCCGGCCGGGTCGAGCTCGGTGGGGTCGTCGTAGACGACGGGCTCGGCGCCGCAGAGCCGGGCACCCACCTCGTACGTCGGGTAGGCGAGCCGCGGGTACGCCACCTTGTCGCCCGCGCCGAGGCCGAGCTGGGTCGGCAGCCAGGCGACGAGTTCCTTGGAGCCGACGACCGGCAGCACGTTCTCGTGTGCCACGGAGACCGCGCCGAGCCTCCGCTCCACCCAGCCGGTGAGGGCGTCGCGGAGTTCGGTCGTCCCCCACACCGTCGGATAGCCGGGGCTGTCCGCGGCGGCGACGAGCGCCTGCTGGATCAGCTCCGGCACCGGGTCGACGGGCGTGCCGACGGAAAGATCGACGATGCCGTCCGGGTGGGCCGCAGCGGTCGACTTGTAGGGCGCGAGCTTGTCCCAGGGGAAGACCGGGAGGCGGGAGGAGACTGCTGCGGACACGGCTCTCTGCTTTCTCGTACGAGGGTGACGAGGATGGTTCGGGTGGTTCGTGCGGCGCCGGGTATGTCGGCGGCCCAGACCGGAAAACACCTCGGTCCCGCACGGTGACGAGCCGTACGGGACCGGGGCGGCGCACGTGCTGGCCGCTGGTTACTGGTTCTGCGGCGGCAATGCTGCGATGAACGGGTGGTCGCGCTCGATCAGACCCAGCTTGGAGGCACCACCCGGCGAACCGAGGTCGTCGAAGAACTCGACGTTCGCCTTGTAGTAGTCCTTCCACTCCTCCGGGGTGTCGTCCTCGTAGAAGATCGCCTCGACCGGGCAGACCGGCTCACAGGCTCCACAGTCGACGCATTCGTCCGGGTGGATGTACAAGGACCGCTGGCCCTCGTAGATGCAGTCGACGGGGCACTCTTCAATGCAGGCCTTGTCCTTTACGTCGACACAAGGCTGCGCGATGACGTAGGTCACGCTGTCGTTCCTCCTCGGTAGGGCGTTGGCTCTCGCGCGGGAGCGCGGCGTCGTCGATGCCCGCACCTAGTATCTCCGTTCCTGGGCACGAACCGAACAGGAGGGGCTGAGAGAGCTGTGGAATTCACCATCGGCGGACAGGCTGAGGTCCGGATTACCCCGGCTGACGTGGGCAAACGGGTATCAGTCCGACGTCGTTCGGAGGACAGCGCGGCGGGCTGGAAGTTCACCGACACCGTCGGGGTTCTCACATCCTGGAACAACCATGTGCTGTCAATCACACCGAAGAGCGGTGAATCCGTCCACATCGAGGAATCCTCGCTGGTGGCGGGCAAGGTCGTCCCGTCCGCCCCGGCCCGGCGCCGGGGTCCGTCGGCCACGTTCGCCGAGCTCGCCCACGTCTGTGCCCGCGCCTGGCAGCCGGTGGAGAGCGAACTGCTCGGGAACTGGCAGCTGCGCGCGGCGGAGGGGTTCACCCGGCGTGCCAACTCCGTACTGCCGCTCGGCGATCCGGGGGTTCCGCTCGACGAGGCGCTCGCGCGGGTGGAGCGCTGGTACGAGGCCCGCGGGCTGCCCGCGTACATCCAGACCGCGACGGGCGCGGAGGGCACACAGGAGAATCTGTGCGCGGACCTGGAGGAGCACGGGTGGCGGCGCGAGGTCACGGCGCAGGTGCGGATCGCGGCTCTGGCGCCGATCGGCGATCTGGACGCGGACGTTGCGCGGGTGCGGCTGAGCCGGGAGATCGACGAGGCGTGGCTCTCCCGGTACCAGCGCTTCCGCACTCCGGGCCCGCGTGTACTGAAGGTGCTGGCCAGCGGACCCTCGGTGTGGTTCGCGACCGTGCCGGGCGACGCGGCGGCCGAGGCGCCCGCCGCGATCGGACGGTGTGTCGTGGACGGGCGCTGGGCGGGCTTCATGGCCGTCGAGGTCGACGCCGCGTACCGGCGTCGGGGCCTGGCCTCCGCCGTCATGACCGCACTGGCCCGGCAGGCGCTGGACGAGGGTGCGTCGGCGGCGTGGCTGCAGGTGGAGGCGGAGAATGAGGGGGCACACGCGCTGTACGACCGCATGGGTTTCGTGACCCATCACCTGTACCACCACTTCCGGTCCGCGTAGGGGCAGGAGCATGTCCCCCATGAACCCAGGGCTGAACCCACGCCGGCAGTTCGCCGAGGAGGCCCGCGCCGAACGCCCCGACCTCGCGCTGCTCTGCCTGCTGCTGGCCGCGGAGGCCGACCCGGCGCTGGACGCGGACGGGATCGACGCTGCGCAGATCGAACTGGACCGGCTGGCTGGACTGCTTCCGTACGGGGTACGGGGCGGGCGCGACTGGGCCTCGGCGGTGGCCGAACTGCTCGGCGAACGCTGCGGGTTCGAGGGCTCGTCGACGGACTACCAGCGGCTGCAGTCCTCGCTGCTGCACGAGGTGCTGCGGCGCCGTCGCGGGCTGCCGATCCTGCTGTCGGTGGTGTGGATCGAGGTGGCGCGGCGGGCGGGCGCTCCGGTGTACGGGGTGGCGCTGCCGGGTCATTTCGTCGTCGGGTTCGGCGATCCGGCGGAACAGGTGCTGGCCGACCCGTTCGCCGGCGGCAGGCCGATGACCGGCCAGGACGCGCAGCTTCTGGTGACGGGGACGACCGGGGCACCGCTCGAGCCGTCGATGCTGGTGCCGGCCCGGCCGCTGGAGATCGTGCTGCGGATCCTGAACAACATCAGGGTGTGGGCGGCGGCCCGCCCGGAGTGCACGCGAGTGGCGCTGTGGGCGGTGGACCTGTCGCTGCTGCTGCCCTCGCATCCGGCGCGGCTGCGCTACGAGCGGGCGCAGTTGCTCGTACAGAGCGGGGAGTTCCTTCGTGGGGCGGAGGAGATGGAGGAGTACGCGGAGCTCGTGGAAGCCGTGGAGCCGACGGCGGCGGAGATGGTTCGGGGGCGGGCGCGGGCGGCGCGGGCCTTGCTGAATTAGTGGCGCGGGGGCCTGCGGACCGGGGGCGTCCCGTGGGCGTTCGGACCTTGGCCGCCGGCGGGCCCGGCACGCCGACTGGCGGGCCCGAAACGCCCGCCGGTCGCTTCGAAGCGGGTCGCGGTCAGGCGAGAGGAGCCGCCGTTCCTTCGAAGGCCGTCGGGGGCGGGCCCCGTGGAGGACGCCGAGGCGCTGTCGAGATGTTCCTGCTCGTGTGCGATCTCAGCGGTTGCCAACGGTGCGCTGACTCCCTGCGGGCGGTGGTGGACGGCTGCCGAGGGTGCCCTGCATCGGGTCGGAACGGAGCCGCGCAGGTCCGGATGTTGCCCGAGAGGGCGCGTGCTCTCTCCTGCGTGCCACGCACGCCACTCCTCACACTGGCCCTGCAGGGCCTCTTGAGTGACCCGGAGGGCACTTCCCGGGCGATCACCTGTGTACAGGCATCGCCAACCACCCGTCGATGCAAGCGAGTTCGAGCCGACCGCGAGGGTTCCGCTGCCCCGATCGCACGATGCGTCACCATGAGGAAGTGTCAGCAAACGGGTGGGCCTGTGGCCCCAAACCTGATTACGCCACGATATGCAGTCCGATGGGTGATTATCGGTAATTCGCCACTCGAAGGGCTCATGGCGTAGCCCCAATGCACAGTTCCCCGATGGCGCCGAGTCGCATTCCGGTTAACGGTGGATCACGTCGCAACTGCGTCACCTTGAGTCGACATCCCGTCACTCATCGCAGTCGCGTCGAAAGGAATGTGTTCAGATGCGCTCTGCCCGCACACTGTTCGCTTCGGCCGCGATCACCGCGGTCCTCGCCATCACCACTCCTGCTGCCCATGCCATCACCCTGACCGATGACTGGGACGGCGGTTCCTCCTCCAGCAGCGACGACCACGGCGACCGCGGCGACGAGCACGGCAACAAGGGCCACCACGGCGAGAAGGGCGAGAAGGGCCACCACGGCGAGAAGGGTGAGAAGGGAGACCACGGCGACAAGGGCGACTGGGGCGACGACCAAGGCGACGAGGGCGACTGGGGCGACGACCAAGGCGAGAAGGGCCACCACGGCGAGAAGGGCGAGAAGGGCCACCACGGCGAGAAGGGCGACCACGGCGAGAAGGGCAGCTGGGGCGACAAGGGCGAGAAGGGAGACCACGGCGAGAAGGGCGGCTGGGGCGACAAGGGCGAGAAGGGAGACCACGGCGAGAAGGGCGGCTGGGGCGACAAGGGCGAGAAGGGAGACCACGGCGAGAAGGGCAGCTGGGGCGACAAGGGCGAGAAGGGCGGCTGGGGCGAGAAGGACGACAAAGGCGGCTGGGGCCACGGCAGCAAGGGCGAAAAGCCCAGCGGCGGCGTCCACACCGGTGGCGGCGCCATGGCCATGACGGTGGCCAAGGAGTGGCAGCCCGGCAACGACTCCGGCGACGGCGGCGACGACGAAGGCGACAACGAGAGCGCCTGGGGCGACGGCGACTGGACCGACGGCGACAAGGGCGACCACGGCGACGAGGGCGACGAGGGCGACAAGGGCGACAAGGGCGACGAGGGCGACAAGGGCGACCACGGCGACAAGGGCGAGAAGGGCGAGAAGGGCGAGAAGGGCGAGAAGGGCAGCTGGGGCGACAAGGGCGACAAGGGCGACAAGGGCGAGAAGGGCAGCTGGGGCGACAAGGGCGAGAAGGGCAGCTGGGGCGACAAGGGCGACAAGGGAGACAAGGGCGAGAAGGGCAGCTGGGGCGACAAGGGCGACAAGGGCGGCTGGGGCCACGGCAGCAAGGGCGAAAAGCCCAGCGGCGGCGTCCACACCGGTGGCGGCGCCATGGCCATGACGGTGGCCAAGGAGTGGCAGCCCGGCAACGACTCCGGCGGCGACGAGGGCGGCTCCGGCAGCGACGAGGGCGGCTCCGGCAGCGACGAGGGCGGCTGGGGCGACAAGGGCGAGAAGGGTGACAAGGGCGAGAAGGGCGACCACGGCGAGAAGGGCGACCACGGCGAGAAGGGCAGCTGGGGCGACAAGGGCGACAAGGGCGACCACGGCGAAAAGGGCAGCTGGGGCGACAAGGGCGACCACGGCGAAAAGGGCAGCTGGGGCGACAAGGGCGACAAGGGCGGCTGGGGCCACGGCAGCAAGGGCGAAAAGCCCAGCGGCGGCGTCCACACCGGTGGCGGCGGGACCGCGGTGACCGGTGGCGGTCTGGCTGCCGGTTCGGCGTTGCTCATCGGTGGACTCGGCGTCGGTGCATACAAGGTGCGCCGCCGTCAGGCCACGGGCGGCGCGGTGGCCTGAACGAACTGAACCGCTGATCTCGCGCAGCTGTCGCGGTCGCCGTCCCCCGGGGCGGCGGTCGCGGCGGCTGCGTTTCCCCGGTTCCGCCAGCTGACCGAGCACCAACTGACTGATGCCACACAGAAGACGGACAGAAGAAAGGCACGCTCCCATGGCCGCCCCGCAGTCGTCCGATTCCACCCCCTCCCGGCCTGGCTCCCCCGCCATCGGCCGCGCCCTGCTGTGGCCCGCAGCAGCGACAGGGCTGGGCCTGCTCCTGATCTACAACTCCCTCGGCGTCTCGGACGACAACAAGCCGTTGACCACCCCCGCGGTGCTCGCACCCGCCGTCCCCGGGCCCGGCGTTCCCGGAGCCCCGGCAGCCGCCCCACCGGCAGCCACCCCACCGGCAGCCACCCCACCGGCAGCCACCCCACCGGCTCCCAGCACCCCCTCGGCCTCCGCCTCCCGCCAGGGGCCGTCCATGCGCCCCTCCGAGCCGAAGCGGCTCCGGATCCCGACGATCGCCGTCGACGCCCCCTTCACCCGCCTGTCCATCGGCCCGACCGGACAGCTCGACGCACCGCCCCCCAACGACAAGAACCTGGTGGGCTGGTTCAAGGACGGCGTGACGCCCGGTGAGCGCGGCGCGTCCATCGTCGCAGGTCACGTCGACACGACGACCGGCCCGGCGGTGTTCCTGCAGCTCAGGTTCCTGAAACCGGGCGCCACGGTCGACATCACGAGGGCAGACGGCAGCGTCGCCTCGTTCAAGGTCGACTCGGTGGAGACCTTCAGCAAGGCACACTTCCCCGACAAACAGGTGTACGCCGACACCCCGTCCGCCCAGCTCCGCCTGATCACGTGCGGCGGCAACTACGACAGGAAGGCCAAGGACTACAAGGACAACGTGGTGGTGTTCGCACATCTCGACAAGGAGACGCGCGCCTGAAACACAGGGACAGGATAGGAGGGCACTGAAGATCTTGGCCGGGCTCCCGACGCCTTGCACGCACATCTGCGGCGTTGCCAAAACGGCCTGATAGCTCCGCTATGAGGCCGCTTCGGCGCCTTGCAGCTGCACGCACCAGACGCCGCTCGCTGATCCGGTCAAGATCTTCAGCACCCTCCTAGCCGGCGTTCTCCGTCCGTTCCAACTCCTTGAAGAAGTGATGGCGGGTGTGGCCGCCCGGGAGCCCACCGCCGCTCCCGGTCTCCAGGTAGCCCTGTCGGCGGTAGAAACCGGGCGCCTGGAAGGACATCGACGAGACGATCACGGAGGTGCAGCCGCGCGCCAGAGCCTCGTCCTCGGCGGCGCGCACCAGTCGGGCGCCCCACCCCTCGTGACGCCGGTCGGCCCGCACCCACACCTCGGAGATCCCGGCGCACCCACCCCAGGTCCAGCCAACCAGCCCCGCGACCAGGTCACCCGCCTCGTCGGCGACCCGCACCGAGAGCCCCCGGTCGTCGTGGGCGCCTGTCGCATGATTGTTGAAGGCGGTCAGCTCTTCGCTCAGCCGGGCGGAGAGCTCCGCGTCCTCCGCACCGACGCGCAGGTTCATGCCCGCGCTCCGTCCAGTCGTCATGAAGCAGGAGTGTCCCAGCTCTACTGATCTTGCGAAACCGGAATTTCTCCAGGTCAGGGCGGCGCCGAAGGCTGCCGCACGCCCGAGGCGGATGCTACAGCCAACCCTTCTCACTCGCGATGCGCACCGCTTCCGCCCGGTTGCGTGCCGCCGTCTTCTGGATCGCCGTGGACAGATAGTTGCGGACCGTGCCCTGCGAGAGATGGAGGGCCGTGGCGATCTCCGCGTTGGTGGAACCGTCGGCCGCCGTGCGCAGCACGTCGCGTTCGCGCTCGGTCAATGGGCTCGCGCCGTCGGCAAGCGCGGCGGCCGCCAGGGTCGGATCGATAACGCGTTCGCCGGCGAGCACTCTCCGTACCGCTATCGCGAGCTGGGACGCCGGGGCGTCCTTCACCAGGAACGCGTCCGCGCCGGACTCCATCGCCCGGCGCAGGTAGCCGGGGCGGCCGAACGTCGTGACGACGACGACCTTCACAGCCGGGAGCTCCCGGCGCAGCACGCCCGCCGCTTCGATGCCGGTCATGCCCGGCATCTCGATGTCGAGGAGGGCGACATCGACGGCATTCTCGCGGGCCGCCGCGAGGACCTCGTCACCGCGGGCGACCTGGGCCACCACCTCGATGTCGGGTTCCAGGCCGAGCAGCGCCGCGAGGGCCTCGCGCACCATGGACTGGTCCTCGGCAAGGAGGAGTCTGATCATGCTCATTCACCGGATCCTAGGGCGGATCCGAGCGGAACACTGAGCGTGAGGGTGAAGCCTTTACCGGAAACGGAGCCGGTGGCCCGGGTGGTCAGCATGCCGTCGACGGTGGCGAGTCGTTCGCTGATGCCGGTGAGGCCGTTGCCCGGCTTCGTTCCGGAGCCGCCCCGGCCGTCGTCCGCCACCGTGAGTTCGAGGATCCGGCCGTCGAGCGTCTGCCGGAGGGTGAGCGTGACCGCGCAGCGGCGGGCGCCGCTGTGGCGTACGACATTGGTGACGGCTTCCCGCAGCGCCCAGGCAAGGACCTCTTCCGGCTTCTCGGGCAGCTCGGCGGGGACGTCCGCCGGGATGTCGGCGATGATGCCCGCGGCGGCGAGTGCGGTACGGGCCCCGGCCAGTTCGCCGGGGAGGGTGGGCCGCCGGTAGCCGGTGACCGCGCTGCGGACGTCCACCAGCGCCTGGCGGCTGACCTGTTCGATGTCGGCGACCTGGAGCGCTGCCTGGTCGGGGCGGTCGGGAAGCATCCGCCCCGCCAGCTCGCTCTTGAGCGTGATCAGGGAGAGGGAGTGGCCGAGCAGGTCGTGCAGATCGCGGGCGAGCCGCAGCCGCTCCTCGTTGGCGGCGAGCTGGGCGACGGTGGCGCGGGCCTCGCGCAGCTCGATCGTCGTGCGGATCATCTGCCGTACGCCGGTCATGGCGAACCCGCCGAGCAGAGCGGGGAAGACCAGGGCGGTGATGACATCACGCGGATGGTCGACGGTCAGGCCGATACCGACGAGTACGGCGGTGACGACGGGGATCAGCCAGCCGGCGGTCCGCGGGGGCAGGGTGGCCCCGACGGTGACGGAGACGTACACGAAGAGGACCAGCCACGGGGTGCCCAGTGTCAGGGAGAAGACGGCTGCCAGGGCGCCGAGGAAGGCGACCGTCGCCCCGACCCGGCGGCGGTCCAGCGCCTTCGCGGTGTGGCGGAAGACCAGGACCAGGTACGTCCCGACGAAGACCAGCAGGCCGAGAGTGCCCAGCGCGGCGGCCCACGGGGTGTGGTTGCCGTCGATGAGGTCCTTGACCGGGGCGCTCATGAACGCGAGCCAGATGCCGATCCAGAGCAGCTTGACGCCCACCTGACGGCGGTTGGTCGGCGGGCGCCCGATCCCCACGAACGTCTCGTCGTCGTTCACGCCTTCAGGGTGTCCTTCCGGTAGAGCCAGGCCGCGCCACCCGCGAAGAGCAGGAAGTAGGCGCAGAGGATGGCGACGTCCTTGGCATGCGGCGAGCCGCCCGTCTCGACTGCCTGGCCGAGTGCAGCGTACGCGTGGGTGGGCAGCCACTCGGAAATGTTCTGGAGCCACTGCGGGAAGGTCGCGCTCGGCATCCACAGGCCGCCGAGGATCGACAGACCGAAATAGATGATCATGGTGATCGGGCGGACCGCGTCCCCGCTGGCGATGTAGCCGATGGCAACCCCGAGCGCGGCGAAGACCAGCGATCCGGCCCAGATGACCCCGATCAGCGCGAACCACTGCCAGGTCTCCATCCGTACGTGCTTGACGACGGCGGCGACCAGGAACACAACCACGATGCACGGCAGGGTGACCATCGCGGCACTGGCGATCTTCGCCAGGACGTAGCCGCGGCTGGGCAGCGGGGTGAGGCGCAGCTGGCGGACCCAGCCCTTCTCGCGCTCCTTGGCGATGCGCTCGCTGTTACCCATGAGGACGGCGGTCAGCGCGCCGAAGGAGGCCATCGAGACCATGAAGAACGCCTGCATGGTCAGATCGGTGTGCGGGACCTTGTCGGTGGTGTTCCGGGTGCCGGAGATCAGCAGGTAGATGACCGACGGATAGATGATCGAGAAGAACATGAACTTCTTGTTCCGCAGGGTGCGGGTCACTTCGAGTCTGATGAGCGCCCACGAGAAGAAATTCAGCATGCGGTCCTGGCCTCCTCGGCCTCGGTGATGGCGACGAAGGCCTGCTCCAGGCCGAGTCCTGCGACTTCGAGTTCGCGCGGGTAGAGGCCGAGTGCGTAGACCGCGTGGACGGTCGCGTCGGCGTTGTGCGACTGGATACGGACCCGGTTGCCGCTGACGTCGAGCGCGGACAGGAACGGCAGGCCGCGCAGGGCCGATTCGTCGACCGCGCCCTCCAGTTCGAACGAGATCCGGCGGGCTCCGGCCTTCGCCTTGATCTCGGCGGCGGTGCCGTCGGCGAGGAGCCGGCCCTTGTGGAGGACGAGCACACGGTCGGCGATCGCGTCGGCCTCTTCGAGGTAGTGGGTGGCGAACAGGACGGTACGGCCCTGCTCGGCCTGTTCCCGCATGGTGGCCCAGAACGCCTGGCGGGCGGTGACGTCCATGCCGGTGGTCGGCTCGTCGAGGACGATCAGATCACTGGCCCCGGCGGTGGCGAGCGCGAACCGTACGCGCTGCTCCTGGCCGCCGGAGAGCTTGTTGACCATCCGGTCGGCGATCGACGCGATGCCCGCGCGGGCCAGCACGTCGCCGACCGGGTACGACCGCGGGTGCAGATCGCAGACGAGCCGGACGAGCTCCTCGACGGTGACGTCCTCCATCAGGCCGCCGGTCTGCAGCATCGCGCCGACCCGGCCCTTGGCGATCGCCTCCTGCGGGGACGCGCCGAAGAGCCGGACCGTGCCGGAGTCCGCGGTGCGCAGGCCGAGGAGCAGGTCGAGAGTGGAGGACTTGCCGGCGCCGTTGGGGCCCAGGAGCGCCACGGTCTCGCCGGGGTGCAGGTCGAGGGTGAGCCCGTCGACGGCGCGTACGTCTCCGTACGTCTTGCTGACCTGGTCGAAGCTGACCACTGCGGCGTGCGCGGTGGTGGCTTCGGTGACTGTCGTTGTCATGCGTACAGCCTGGCGGAGCGGGGTGTCCGCCAGGCAGGGTCACGGGTCGTGAATATGGGATGACAGATGTCATGCCCCACGCATGACGCCGCCCCCCGGAACGGGAGACGGCGTCATGGGGATCCGCGCTTCGGTGGTGCTATCCGTTGCCGTCGAGGGCGATGGTGGCGGTGCGCTCGGTGGGGGTTTTGCCGAGCAGCGCGGTCTGCATGGCGTGTGCCACGTCGTCCGCACTGAGCTGGTGCTTCTTGCCGTCACCCTTGGTGATCATGATGCCGTCGAAGACACCGTCACAGAGGGTGTCGATCGCGGTCTTGTCGTAGACCTCGACCAGCCGGCCGTCGACCGCCTTCATGGAGAGGATCTGCGGCAGCGACTTTGCCGGTCCGAACTGGATCTGCTTGGTCCCCGCCTTGATCGTGATCAGGCCGGACATCGCGGGTTTCGCGAAGTCCTTCATCGCCCGGTCCAGTTCGGCCTGGGCGATGGTGGGCTGGCGGGTGGTGACGGGCAGTTGGACCGTGGCCGGCTTGCCCGTCTGCACCTGGGTGCGGTACGCGTCCCGCACCGAGATCATCGACCTGTTGACATCCAGCGTCTTGCCCACCTTGCCGGGGACCGCGACGGCCTTGCCCGGCTCGAACTTGATCGTGCCGTCGTTGGCAGAGCCGGACACTCCCGCCAGGTCCGTCAGCGCGACCCCGAGCTTCTCCTCGTCGACCGGGATCACCGGGTCGGCCTTGCGCTCGACGCCGAAGAGGGAGCCGATCACCGAGACCGGGTTGTAGTCGCTGCCCGCGGCGCCGCGCACGGTCTCCACGCTGTCCAGCGTGAGACCGGCCTTCTCCGGGGCGAGCTTCTCGTTCTTGCCGTCGACGGAGAGCTGGAGAGGGGTCTTGGCGCGCTCGCCGAGAGCCGTGTCCAGCTTGGCGACGGCCTGCTCCTTCGTGCCGCCGCCGATGTCGACGCCGAGGACGGTGGTGCCCTTGGGAACCTCGGAGTGGTTCATCAACAGCCCCGCGCCGTAGGCGACACCGGCCAGGACAACGACGCCCGCGCCGAGCAGGACCGGCTTCGAGCGGCCCTTCTTCTTCGCGGGGGCCGGGGCAGGACGGGCGGGGGAGGGCGTCCGGGCGGCGGAGCCGCCCGGTCCCGCCGGGCCGCTGCCCATCGGGTCGTTCGGGATCCGGGGCGACAGGTCGGCACGCGGACCGGGCCCCGCCGGGCCGCCCGCGTTCGAGAACGGGGACGGGGCAGACGCCGAGTGGTGCTCCGGCGGGACGGCAGGGATACCGCTGTTGAGCGTCTCCCCCGAGACATGACCGCCGGGGCCGGGCGGTGCGAACTGCGGTGTGAGGACGGCCGTGTCGTCGGACATCCGCGGGGGTACGCCACCGGGGGCGCCGGGAGCGGACGGTCCGCCGGGACGTGCCTGGCCTGCACTCGGACCCGCCGGGCCGGAGCCGTCCGGTCCGCCGAGACGGGGAGTCAGAGACGAGGTGCCGGCGACCGGGCCGGTCGTCGGGCCGGACGGGCCCGGCGTACGCACACCGAGATTCGGCGTGGCGCGCGGCCCGCCCGGGGCCGCGGAGTCGTCGCCGGGGCGGGGTGCGCCCTGGTCGCCGGTGCGCTGCGGGCCGTCCGAGAAGTACGGCAGATCGGCGCGCGGCGGGGTGGGAGCACCGGACCCGGCACCCCCGCCCGCACCCGCACCCCCGCCCGCACCGGCGGATCCGGCAGCGGCGGCACTGCCGGCCGCAGTGTCGACCACCGACGTGTTCGTCGGTGCCTTGCGCGGGGCGAACCAGTCGCTGCCGCTCTTCTCCCTGGCCGGCTTCTCGGCGCTCGGCTCCGCGCTCGCGGAGCCGTCTCTCGCATCGGTGGCCGGTCCGCCCGACGCGCCCGGCCCGCCCGACGCACCGGGCGCACCGCCGGACGCGGGTGCTCCCGGGCGCGGCGTGCTGCCCGTGCGCTCACGCGTGGCGTCCGTGTCGGCGTCGCTCACCGGCGTACGCATCACGACCGGCGGGATGGGCCGCGAGCCGGGGATGTTGATCCGGATACGCGTTGTCAACGTCGTCTCGGTCCTCGGCTCTTCGGACTGAGGCGAATCCGCAGGCTCCGGGGTCTCCTCCGGGGCGTCCTGCGAAGGGTGCAGCGACGGATACTGGCGTGATCCGTACGGCGGCGTACCCGAGGGATACGCGGCTCCCCCGCGCCCCTTGGCGCCGGTGGACGAACTGTCAGTTTCACGACTCAAAGCAGGTTCTCCCGATTGGCTCCGCCGCCCGTACTTCCCCCATGCCGCAGGCCAGGGAACGGCTCGGCGCGCGAACCACCATACTGGCCACCACCGACAGACACCCCGCGACCGGGGGAAACGACGGTGCGCCTCCCGGATGGACAGGGGGCATTACGGGATCGGACGTGGCACATTACTTGCCAGGTCGGCCGTTGTCGGCGCCCTGTTGGGGCGACCGCGACATGGTGGCACACATCACAGCGACGGCCATCCCTCCCAGCATGAAGAGGGTGAGCCCCAGTGCGTCTCCGAAGACGTAGTCGCCCTCCGGCCGGCCGCCGAGCAGAACGATGACCGAAATCAGCCAGCCCGCTGCGGGCGCAAGGGCGCCCATCTGGGTCCCGATGAGCAGGCGGCCCCCGTAGAACAGTCCGGCGCAGGCCACCAGTGCGAGCAGCAAACCGCCCGGGAACCAGGCGGCTTGGACCAACGCTCCCGCGAGCCCGACGAGCGCACCGAGGACCGCGAGGCCCAGGTAGGCCCCGATGCGGCCCGGGTTCAGGGGTGCGGCGAGACCGCTGGGCGCGTGCTCCCGGGGCGGGGTGCCGGTGCCGGGCCGGCGCTGCTTGCCGCTGCTCATGACCGTTCTCCCGACTCAGCCCCTGGCACGTCCTCCGCACCCGATGCGCCCGGTACGCCCGGTACGCCTGCGAAGAGATCATGTTCCCGGGCACCCGCGGGCGCTCCGGATGGTCCGCGTACCAACTCGTAGTACTCGGTGGTGAAGACGGGCTGACCCAGATCGTTCGAGAGGGCGAAGAACGGGCCGTCCACGGCGATCTGGGTGCGGTGTGCCCGCATCGCAGCCGTCTTGACCACCGCGTGGGCGGCACCGTCGATCTCCGTGGTGATCCGGGTGTCGTTCACCACACCCGGTACGTCGTCGATCGCGGCGATCCCCGGGAAGGCATCGGGAGCCGTCGAACGCAGCCGCGCGAAGGCCTGTTCGGCCACGGAGCGCGGCACCCGGTTCCAGTAGATCTTGTCGATGGCGTGCGGGGCGCCGAGTCCGCCGCGGTACGCGGGGTCGGCTGCCAGGTCCGCGGCGCGCATCGCGACGCGGTGCGCCTGGATGTGGTCGGGATGCCCGTACCCGCCGTCGGGGTCGTACGTGACGAGGACCTGCGGGCGTACCGAGCGGATCACCTCCACGAGGTACCCGGCGGCCTCGTCCACGTCCGTATTCCAGAAGGCGCCGGGGCGGTGATTCTGCTCGGCACCCATCATTCCGGAGTCGCGGAACCGTCCGGGTCCGCCGAGGAAACGGTGGTCGGTGACCCCGAGCTCCTTCATCGCGGCAGCGAGTTCACCGATGCGGTGGTCGCCCAGGGTGTCGTCCCGGTCGGCCACGAGATGGGCGAGTTCGGGCGGGATGACCTCGCCCTCCTCGCCGCGCGTGCAGGTCACCAGAGTGACCCGGGCGCCCCGGGCCGCGTACAGGGCCATCGTGGCGCCATTGTTGATCGACTCGTCGTCGGGGTGCGCATGCACCAGGAGCAGACGACGGGCGGAAAGGTCCGTCATGGGACCCACCCTACGAGCCGACTGCCCTGCGGGCCGACCGCGGAGGGGGTTGGAGCCCGTCGCAGCCACGCCTGCCGGGCCCCGCGAGCCCGGCAGGCGCTGACGGGGCCCCGGATCAGAATCAGAACCTGATGTCGCCGATCATGCCGGCCACATTCGTGGTCAGCTCCGAGATGGTGGGTGCCATGGACGAACTCGCAAGATAGAAACCGAGCAGCATGCAGACCACCGCATGTCCGCCCTTCAGTCCGGCTTTCCGGATCAGCAGGAAGACGACGATCGCCAGCAGCACCACCGCCGAAATCGAGAGTGCCACGGCGGTTCACCTCCATCAGTACGGTCGGGACGGGCAGCACACATGGAGCCAGCAGGTTCATACCCACCGAGCGCTATGGATCATAACTATCCGTGCGATCGCATTGATCGGAGCACAGCAGCACGAGGGGCGCACGACCGGACGGTCGGGCGCTGTATGCCATTCATTGGTTCGCGATCCGATCAAGCCTTAGGGTTCGGGGGTATGACCTCGCAGAAGCTCTCGTTTCCCCGTCAGCACGCCAGAACACAGCGATTCACCCTGGGTGCTCCGCGGGCGTTCACGGTCTCACCGGACGGGGAGCGGGTGATCTTCCTGCGGTCGGCCTCCGGCACGGACCGGACCAACCGGCTGTGGGTGCTGGACCTGGCGGACGGTTCCACGTCGAAGGAGCGGGTCGTCGCCGACCCCGAGGTGCTGCTGGGTGGTTCGGCGGAGAAGCTGTCCCCGCAGGAGCGGGCGCGGCGCGAGCGGAGCCGCGAGGGGTCCGCGGGGATCGTCGGCTATGCGGTCGACTCCGCAGCCGAGTTGGCGGCGTTCGCGCTCTCCGGGAAGGTGTATGTCGCCGAGTTGAGGGCCGGGACGGCCCGCGCGCTGCCGGTACCGGGCCCGGTGCTGGACCCGCGTCCGTCGCCCGACGGGCGCCATGTCGCGTACGTGTCGAAGGGCGCATTGCGCGTCGTGGGGGCGGAGGGTGACGGAGACCGGGCGCTCGCGGAGCCGGAGGACGCGCACATCTCTTACGGTCTCGCGGAGTTCATCGCGGCCGAGGAGATGGAGCGCTCGCGCGGCTTCTGGTGGTCGCCGGAGTCGGACCGGCTGCTGGTGGCAAGGGTCGACGACAGTGCGGTGAAGCGGTGGTGGATCGCCGACCCGGCACACCCCGACCGCAAGCCCGCCGAGGTCGCGTACCCGGCGGCGGGGACGCCCAACGCGGAGGTACGGCTTCTGGTGACGGACCTGGACGGGGCCCGTACCGAGGTGGTGTGGGACCGGGCCCGGTATCCGTATCTGGCGCAGGTGCACTGGTCGTCGGACGGCGCCCCGCTGATCCTGGTGCAGGCCCGTGACCAGCGCAGTCAGCTCTACCTCGCGGTGGACACGGAGAGCGGTGCGACGCGCACGGTTCACGTCGACGAGGACCCGGTGTGGCTGGAACTGTTCCCCGGGGTGCCCGCGTGGGCGCCGGACGGGCGGCTTGTGCGGATCGTGGACGAGGGCGGGGCGCGGGTCCTCGCAGTCGGCGACCGGCCGCTGACCGGGGCGCAGTTGCAGATCCAGGCAGTCCTGGACATCGGTGAGTCGGACGTCCTGGTGTCGGCTTCGGCGGGCGAGGAAGCGGCGGAACCGGAGATCGGGCAGAGCCATGTCTACCGGGTCAATGAGCTGGGCGTGGAGCGGCTCTCCGAGGGGGCGGGGGTGCACTCCGCCGTCCGGGCGGGCGAGGTGACCGTGCTGGTCTCGGCGTCACCGGAGCGGCCCGGCACGGAGGTGCGGGTACTCCGGAGCGGCAAGCAGGTCGCGACCGTCGCGAACCACGCGGAGAAGCCGGTTCTGACGGCCCGGGTGCAGTTCACCGAGGGGGGCGCACGGCGGATTCCGTGCGCCCTGCTGCTCCCCACCGACTATCAGGAGTCGGATGGTCCGCTTCCGGTCCTGATGGATCCGTACGGTGGACCGCATGCGCGGCGGGTCCTCGCCGCCCATAATCCGCACCTGACGTCGCAGTGGTTCGCCGATCAGGGCTTCGCGGTCGTCGTCGCGGACGGCCGGGGCACACCGGGGCGCTCACCCGGCTGGGAGAAGGCGATCAAGAACAATTTCGTCCTCAGCCTCGACGACCAGGTGGACGCGCTGCACGCGCTCGCCGAAAGGTTCCCGCTGGATCTCTCCAGGGTGGCGATCCGCGGCTGGTCGTACGGCGGATACCTGGCGGCCATGGCCGCGCTCCGGCGGCCGGACGTCTTCCATGCGGCCGTGGTGGGTGCGCCGGTGACAGACCTGCGGCTGTACGACACGCACTACACCGAGCGCTATCTCGGCGATCCGGCCGAGCAGCCCGAGGTGTACGCGTACAACTCGCTCCTCACCGACGACGGGCTGTCCGAGGCCGCGGACCAGATCCGGCCGATGATGATCATCCACGGGCTGGCGGACGACAACGTGGTGGTCGCGCACTCGCTGCGGCTGTCGTCGGCGCTGCTCTCCGCCGGGCGACCGCATGAGGTACTGCCGCTGAGCGGGGTCACGCACATGACTCCGCAGGAGCAGGTTGCGGAGAATCTGCTGCTGTTGCAGGTGGACTTCCTGAAGCGGGCATTGGGGCTGGACAGGTAGGCGGGCGCTCGTCCTTGGTCTCCCCCGCGCTCGAAGGCCCGGGGGAGACTCTCGATCACCACCGCCCCCGAGGCTCCCAGCAGCAGGAACGTGGTGGCAGAGGCGCCCCGGCCGGGCCGGGTGGGCAGCTGCTCGGAGAAGTCCCGCGGCGGCCTGCGGCCCGCCCCCGCGGTGACGATCAGCGCGATCCCGGCCGCGAGGGCCACGAAGGCGCAGATCAGGGCGCGGACGCGGAGCTCGTCGGGGAATCGGGCGTCCATCTCGTCGGCGCCGATGTTCCAGACGCCGGGCAGTCGCAGCGCGAGGGTGGTCACTCCGGTGGCGACCAGGGCGGCTGCGGCCACCGAGGACCGCAGAGCGGCGACACCGGCGACCGTGTACACCACGAGCGGGGTCGCGTTCCCGGCCGCGGTCAGTCGGCGTGCGCACTTCCGGGCGAGGGCGTCGGCCCGTCGCCCTCGCCCGTGCCGTCGTCGGGTGCGGCCGGCTCACCGGACCCGCCCGGCTCCTCCGGCGGCACCACCTGCTTCTCCTCCGCGAAATGGCACGCCGAATCGTGTGCGGCCGCGGTGTCCGTCAGGCGGAAGGCGGCCGGGACCGCGAGCAGCGGCACCTCCACTGCGCACCGCTCCTGCGCCTTCCAGCAGCGGGTACGGAAGCGGCAGCCGGACGGCGGGTTGGCCGGGGACGGCACGTCGCCGTGCAGGATGATCCGCTCGCGGTACTCGCGCGCCATCGGGTCCGGCACCGGCACCGCGGACAGCAGAGCCTGCGTGTACGGGTGCGTGGGGTGATCGTAGATCTGCTCGTCCGTACCGATCTCGGCGAGCCTGCCCAGATACATCACGCCCACCCGGTCGGAGATGTGCCGGACGATCGAGAGGTCGTGTGCGATGAAGACGTAACTCAGGTTGAACTCCGCCTGCAGCCGGTCGAGCAGGTTGATGACCTGGGCCTGTACGGAGACGTCGAGGGCCGAGACCGGTTCGTCGGCGACGATGATCTCGGGGTTCAGGGCCAGCCCGCGGGCGATGCCGATGCGCTGGCGCTGGCCACCGGAGAACTGGTGCGGATAGCGGTTGATGTACTCCGGGTTGAGGCCGACGACATCGAGCAGGTCCTGCACCTTGCGCCGCCGCTCGCCCTTGGGCGCGACCTCGGGGTGGATCGCGTACGGCTCCCCGATGATGTCGCCGACCGTCATCCGCGGGTTGAGCGAGGTGTACGGGTCCTGGAACACCATCTGGATGTTGCGCCGCACGGCCTTCAGCGCACGCCCGGACAGCTTGGTGATGTCCTCGCCCTTGTACTTGATCGCGCCGGACGTCGGCTGTTCCAGATGGACGAGCATCTTGGCGACGGTCGACTTGCCGCAGCCGGACTCCCCCACGATGCCGAGGGTCTCGCCCGCGGCCAGCTCGAACGAGACACCGTCGACCGCCTTGACCGCACCGACCTGCTTCTTGATCAGGATGCCCTGGGTCAGCGGGTAGTGCTTGACGAGGTCGATGACCTCCAGAATGGGTTCGCCGCCCGCGCGAATGCCCCCCTGTTCAGCGCGCATCGAGCGTCTCCCTCCAGAAGTAGCAGGCGCTCTCGCGGTGTTCGGCCACCTCGAACAGCGGCGGCACCTCGCCGCGGCAGATCTCCTGGGCCATCGGGCAGCGTGGGTTGAAGGCGCAGCCGGGCGGGATGCGCAGCAGGTTGGGCGGCAGCCCCTTGATGGCGTACAGCTCCTGGCCCTTCTGGTCCAGCCGCGGAATCGACTGGAGCAGACCCTTGGTGTACGGGTGGGCGGGCGCCTTGTAGATCTCGTGGACGGGGGCCGACTCGACGATGCGGCCCGCGTACATCACGGCGATGTAGTCGGCGACATCGGCGACCACGCCCAGGTCGTGGGTGATCAGGATGAGGCCCATGTTGAGCTCGCGCTGGAGCTCGGCGAGGAGGTCCATCACCTGGGCCTGGACGGTCACATCGAGGGCGGTGGTGGGTTCGTCCGCGATGATCAGCGACGGTTCCAGCGCCAGCGCCATGGCGATCATGATGCGCTGGCGCATACCGCCGGAGAACTGGTGCGGGTAGTTCCCGGCCCGTTCCTTCGCGGCGGGGATGCGGACCCGGTCCATCAGCTCGATGGCCTTCAGCCTGGCGTCCTTGCGGGACGCCCCTCGGTGCACCACGAACATCTCGCCGAGCTGTTCTCCGACGCTGAGCACGGGGTTGAGGGAGGAAAGGGCGTCCTGGAAGATCATGGCCATCTGCTGGCCGCGGACCTTCCGGCGCTCCTCCGCCTTCAGTTTCAGCAGATCACGGCCCTTGAAGACGATCTCGCCGCCGCTGATCCTCCCGGGAGGCATGTCGAGGATCCCCATGATCGCCTGCGCGGTGACCGACTTGCCGGAGCCGGACTCGCCGAGCACGGCGAGCGTCTCGCCTTCGGCCACCGAGTAGTTGACCCCGTTGACAGCCTTGGCCACCCCGTCCCGGGTGTGGAACTCCACGTGCAGATCGCGCACTTCGAGCAACATCGCAGCGGGCTCCTCAGCGCAGCTTGGGGTCGAGGGCGTCGCGGACCGCGTCGCCGAGCATGATGAACGCGAGCACGGTGATCGCCAGCGCCCCGGCGGGCCAGAGCAGCATGTGCGGGGCGTTGCGGATGTACGGGGAGGCTGCGGAGATGTCGATGCCCCAGGAGACCGCCGGTGGTTTCAGTCCGACACCGAGGTACGAGAGGGTCGCCTCCAGCGAGATGTACGTACCGAGGGCGATGGTCGCGACGACGATGACCGGGGCGATGGCGTTCGGGGTGATGTGGCGGAGCATCATCCGGCTGTTGGAGGCGCCGAGCGCGCGGGCCGCCTGCACGTAGTCGTTCTGTTTGGCGGTGATGACCGAGCCGCGGGCGATACGGGCGATCTGCGGCCAGCCCAGCAGGACGATGAAGCCGATCACCGGCCAGACGGTGGAGCCGGTCACCACGGAGAGGAAGACCAGACCGCCGAGGACGACCGGGATACCGAAGAAGACGTCGGTGATACGGGAGAGGACCGAGTCCCACCAGCCGCCGAAGAAGCCGGCCAGCCCGCCCAGGATGCCGCCGAGGAGCGAGACCCCGAGGGTGGCGCAGACGCCGACGGTGACCGAGGCCCTGGCTCCGTAGACGGTACGGGTGTAGACGTCGCAGCCCTGTCCGTCGAAGCCGAACGGATGGCCGGGCTGGGAGCCCTCCTGGGCCTTGCCCAGATCGCAGTTGAGGGGGTCCTGGTCCGCGATCAGTGACGGCCAGATCGAGATGATCACCAGGAAGAGGATGATCAGGGCGGAGATGACGAAGACCGGGTTGCGGCGCAGGTCGCGCCAGGCGTCCGACCAGAGACTGCGCGGCTTCTCCGCGGGTCCGGTCCCCTCGGGGCCGCCCGGGGTCTTCTCCAGCGTCTCCCCCTCCTCGACGGCAAGGCCCATCCCCGCACCCGCGCCTCCCCCGGAGATCGCTTCGTCCGGCGTCTGCTCAGGCATAGCGGATCCTCGGGTCGAGTACGGCGTACAGGAGGTCGACGACCAGGTTGGCCGCCAGGAAGACGAGGACCAGGATGGTGACGAACCCGACGACGGTCTGGGAGTTCTGGCGCAGGATGCCCTGGTAGAGCTGGTAGCCGACGCCGTGGATGTTGAAGATGCGCTCGGTGACGATCGCCCCTCCCATCAGGGCGCCCACGTCCGTACCGATGAAGGTGACGACGGGGATCAGCGAGTTGCGCAGCAGGTGCCGGACGACGACCCGGCGCCTGGGGAGACCCTTGGCGACAGCGGTACGGACATAGTCGGCGCGGGCGTTCTCGGCGATCGAGGTCCGGGTGAGCCGGGTGACGTACGCCAGGGAGACGGAGGCGAGAACGAGTCCGGGGACGAGCAGTTCGTTGACCGGCGCCTCCGGGGAGACGGACGGCTTGATGATGCCCCACTGGACACCGAAGAGGAGCTGGAGCAGCAGACCGGTGACGAACGTCGGGACGGAGATCACGACGAGGGTAAGGATCAGCACGGTGGTGTCGACGGGCCGGCCGCGCCGCAGGCCGGTGACGACGCCGAGGCTGATGCCGATGACGATCTCGAAGACGATCGCGACGATGGTGAGCCTGAGGGTGATGGGGAAGGCGGTGGCCATCAGCTCGGTGACCTTCTGGCCGTTGAACGCGGTGCCGAAGTCGCCGGTGAAGACATTGCCCATGTAGGTGGCGTACTGCTGCCAGACCGGCTTATCGAGGCCGAATTCCGCGCGGAGTCGGGCGGCGGTCGCAGGATCGCACTGGCGCTCGCCGCAGAGACCCGCAATGGGGTCACCCATCACGTTCACCATGAGGAAGATCAACAGCGTGGTGCCGAAGAAGACCGGGATCATCTGCAGCAGCCGCCGGATCACATAACGTCCCATGAGGGGCTCCGGGGGTCGCGGGGGCAGTTGCTCGGGATGGGGAAGCCGGGTGGCCGGTGCGGGGTGTGCACCGGCCACCCGGCTTCCGGGTCCTACTTGACCGTGATCCGCTCGTACACCGGGACGCTGAACTGGTTCAGCGAGACGTTGGTGATCCGGTCCGAGTAGCCGGCGCTGCCGTTCTGGTACCAGAGCGGGATGACGGGCATCTGTTCGGCGAGGACCCTCTCCGCGTCCTGGAACGTGGAGACGGCCTTGGCCTTGTCGGACTCGGCGTTGGCCTTGTCGATCAGGGAGTCGAACTGCTTGCTGCTCCACTTGCCGTCGTTGGACGAGGCGTTCGTGTAGTAGGTCGGCTGCAGGAAGTTCTGGATCAGCGGGTAGTCCATCTGCCAGCCTGCACGCCAGGGGCCGGTCAGCTTCTGCTGGGAGACCTGGATGCGGAAGTCGGCGAAGGTGCCGATCGGGGCGCCGACGCAGGCGTTGTTGTTGCCCAGCGCCTTGTTGATGCTGTTGCAGACGGCGTCGACCCACTCCTTGTGCGAGCCGGTGTCCGCGTTGTACGAGATCTTCAGCTGGCCGCCGGGGATCCCGCCGCCCTCCTGGACCAGCTTTTTGGCGTCCGCCGCGTTGTACTCGCACGGGGCACCGCAGAGCCCCTTCTTGAAGCCGCCCTCCTCGCCGAGGACCGGGGAGGTCCAGTCGGAGGCGGGAATGCGGGTCTTCTGGAAGATCTGGCTGGTGATCTGGTCCCGGTTGATCGCCATCGACAGGCCCTGCCGGACCTTGATGCCCCCGGGGGTGTCCCACTTCTTGTCGTAGAAGGGGAAGGCGATCGTCTGGATGATGCCGGCCGGGGTGTTGATGTAGCGGCCGCCGAGGTCCGCCCTGACGTTCTTCAGCTGCGCGGCCGGTACGTCGTCGACGAGGTCGAGATTGCCCGCGACCAGGTCGGTGTAGGCGGTGTTGTTGTCCGTGTAGACCTTGAGGTCGATGCCGCCGTTCTGCGCCTTGTCGTCCCCGGGGTAACCGTCCCACTTGCGCAGGCTCATCGAGGAGCCCTTGGTGTACGTCTCGATGGTGTACGGGCCGTTGCCGACGGGCTTGGACAACCAGGCGGCGTGGTCGGTGAAGAAGCTCTTCGGCAGGGGCGCGAAGGCCGGGTAGCCGAGGGTGTCCGGCCAGAGGGAGAACTTCTGCATGAGCTTGACCGTGAAGGTCTTGTCGTTGACGAGCTTGAGGCCGGAGAGCGTATTCGCGCTCGCGCTGCCGGACGCGGGGTGGACCTTGTCGTACCCGTCGATGTAACCGAAGAAGTAGGCGTTCTTCTGATTGTTCTTCAGCAGGGCCCCGTAGTTCCAGGCGTCCACGAATGACTTCGCGTTGATCTTCTCGCCGTTGCTGAAGGTCCAGCCGTCCTTCACGGTGATCGTGAAGTTCTGATTGTCCTTGGATTCGATCTTCTCGGCGAGCATATTGGTGGCCGCGCCGGTCTTCGGGTCGTACTTCTTGAGCCCCCGGAAGATCATGTCGAGGACCTTGCCGCCCTGCACCTCATTGGTGTTCGCGGGCTCCAGAGGGTTCTGCGGGTCACCCCAGGAAGAGCTCACGATTCCGTTGGCTCCACCGCCGCCACCGCCACTGCCGCCCCCACCGCACGCCGTTGCCGTCAGGGCGACGGCGACCGCGCACGCGGCCCACTTGGCCTGCGTGGCTCCGCGCATGGAGTGCCTCCTTATGGATCTTCCTCACACTTAGGGCCCAATATCCACCCGAAGCAATAAAAATGCACACCAACTACGGCCATACGTGTGCATTTCTCACAGGAAACATCGAAGGGACCGTCAGGAAGGTGGACCCGTCCGTGACACGGCGGCCACCCCCGAGACCGCCGCCTTGCCCCCCGAATACGCAGAAAGGCACCGGCCCGATCGGCTCCGCGCGCGTTCACGACCGCTCGCGTACACGCCGTCCCGCATTCGAAACAGGAAACTCAAAGATCGCTCAAATCAGTTACATACACCTGAGTTGATGGGAAGCTATGGCCTACCGGTAGCCCAGCAGGCACCGAACACGACGGACTGTCATAGTCGCGGAGGATGACAGTCCGCGAACGCCGGAAGGCCCGGAACCGAAACGGTTCCGGGCCTTCCGGCTCATGTCCGGCCGGACATCGTCACGCCGCGCCGACGACGTCCCTCTCCTCGGCGAAGTGGCAGGCCGACTCATGCGCGGCCGGCGTGTCCGAGGACTTGAAGCGCTCGGGAACCGCCAGCAGCGGCGTCTCCGTGGCGCACTTGTCCTCGGCCTTCCAGCAGCGCGTACGGAAGCGGCAGCCCGAGGGCGGGTTCGCGGGCGACGGGACATCACCGACGAGCACGATCCGCTCGCGGCCCTCGCGGGCCTCCGGGTCGGGAACCGGGACCGCCGACAGCAGCGCCTGGGTGTAGGGGTGCGTCGGGTGGTCGTAGATCTGCGTGTCCGTACCGATCTCGGCTATCTTGCCGAGGTACATGACGCCGACCCGGTCGGAGATGTGCCGGACGATCGACAGGTCGTGCGCGATGAAGAGGTAGGAGAGATTGAACTCGTCCTGCAGCTTCTCCATCAGGTTGATGACCTGCGCCTGGACGGAGACGTCCAGGGCCGACACCGGCTCGTCGCAGATGATGATCTCGGGCTGGAGCGCGAGGCCGCGGGCGATGCCGATGCGCTGGCGCTGACCGCCGGAGAACTGGTGCGGGTAGCGGTTGATGTACTCGGGGTTGAGACCGACCACATCGAGCAGATCCTGCACCTTGCGGCGCCGGTCACCCTTCGGGGCCACCTCGGGGTGGATGTCGAAGGGCTCCCCGATGATGTCACCGACCGTCATACGGGGGTTCAGCGAGGTGTACGGGTCCTGGAACACCATCTGGATGTTCCGGCGGACCGCCTTCAGCGCTTGCCCGGACAGCTTGGTGATGTCCTGGCCCTTGTAGAAGATCTCGCCGGCCGTCGCCGTCTCCAGCATCATCAGGAGCTTGGCGACGGTGGACTTGCCACAGCCGGACTCGCCGACGATACCCAGCGTCTCGCCCTGGTGCAGGTCGAAGGAGACCCCGTCGACCGCCTTGACGGCACCGATCTGCTTCTTGAACAGGATGCCCTGGGTCAGCGGGAAATGCTTGACCAGATTGCGCACCTGGAGGATCGGCTCGCCCTGCGCGACCGGCGCCTCGATGGCGGCCACGGCCGCCGCCTCGGTGGATGCGTCGACCGTCTCCACTTCGGTGACGTTCGGGGTGGCGTCCACGGACTCCTTCTTCATGTCAGCCATGGATCGTCTCCTTCCAGAAGTGGCAGGCGCTGCCGCGGCCGACCAGCTCGGTGCCGTCCTGCTCGGTCACCGGGCTGAGTACCGGAATGTCCGTACGGCAGATGTCCTGCGCGGCGGAGCAGCGCGGGTTGAACGCACAGCCCGCCGGGATGTTCTGCAGGTTGGGCGGGAGGCCCTTGATCGCGTACAGCTCCTGGCCCTTGTGGTCCAGGCGCGGGATCGACTGGAGCAGACCCTTGGTGTACGGGTGGGCGGGGCGCTTGTAGATCTCGTGGACCGGGGACGTCTCGACGATCCGGCCCGCGTACATCACGGCGATCTTGTCGGCGACGTCCGCGACCACACCCAGGTCGTGCGTGATCAGGATCAGGCCCATGTCGAGTTCGCGCTGGAGCTCCGCGAGGAGTTCCATCACCTGCGCCTGCACCGTCACGTCGAGCGCGGTGGTCGGCTCGTCGGCGATGATCAGGTCCGGCTCCAGGGCGAGCGCCATGGCGATCATGATGCGCTGGCGCATACCGCCGGAGAACTCGTGGGGGTAGTCCCCGACGCGCTGCTTCGCGGCCGGAATGCGCACCCGGTCCATCATCTCGATGGCCTTGGCCTTGGCGTCCTTGCGGGACATGCCGAGGTGCGACCGGAACATCTCACCGAGCTGGAAGCCCACGGAGAGAACCGGGTTGAGCGAGGACAACGCGTCCTGGAAGATCATCGCCATCTTGGCACCGCGCAGCTTGCGGCGCTCGTTCTCCGGCATGGACAGGATCTCCTGGCCATGGAAGAAGATCTCGCCACCCGCGATACGGCCGGGCGGGCTGTCCAGAATGCCCATGATCGCCTGCGCGGTGACGGACTTGCCCGAACCGGACTCACCGAGCACGGCGAGGGTCTCGCCCGCGTTCACGCTGTAACTGACACCGTTGACCGCCTTGGTCACGGTGTCGCGGACCTTGAACTCCACGTGGAGGTCCCGGACTTCGAGCAGCGGTGCGGCCTCGGCCGGTCCGCTGCCGACGCCGGCTGTCTCGGCGCTGGTCATGTCATCACCTTCGGCTTGCTTGCTCAGCTTGCTTGCACTCATCGCGGTGCCTCACCGGAGCTTCGGGTCGAGTGCGTCGCGCAGACCGTTGCCCAGCAGAACGAAGCCGAGCGCGGTGACGACGATGGCGAGGCTCGGATACGTCCACATGAAGTCCTTGACTCCCATGAAGTTCCGGCCGGCCGAGACCATGTTGCCCCACTCGGCGACCTCGGGCGGTACGCCGACGCCGAGGTAGGAGAGCGATGCCTCGGCCACGATGGCGATACCGACGTTGCTGGTCGCGTAGACCAGCACGGCCGTCAGCGAGTTGGGCAGGATGTGCTGGCGGATGATCCGGAACCGGCTCGCGCCCAGTGCCCGGGCGGCATGCACATAGTCCATCTCGCGCACCGAGAGGATCTGGCTGCGCAGCAGGCGGGCGAAGGTGGCCCAGGAGAAGATACCCAGCGACAGCACGACGGGCAGCACTCCACGGCCCATCAGCAGAATGACGACGATGGCACCGATGAGCAGCGGGAACGCGAAGAAGACATCCGCGACACGCATGATCACCGAGTCGATGGCGCGGCCGAAGTAACCGGCCAGGGCGCCCAGGATGATGCCGATCGTGAGGGCCACGAAGATCGACGCCATACCGACGATCATGGCGATCCGGCTGCCGTAGATGAGACGCGACAGCTGGTCGCGGCCGAGCGCGTCGGTCCCGAGCAGATGCTCTCCGCCCGGCGCCTTAAGGGTGTTGGTGAGGTCCTGCTTGAGCGGATCGAACGGCGCCAGAAGCGGCGCGAAGATCGAGACCAAGATCAGAACGACCAGGATGACGAGACCGACGACAGCGAGCTTGTTGGCGAAGAAGCGGGCCCGGATGTCGGCCCACTGGCTCACCCGCGCTACGGCGGGTTCGGCGCCCGCCGCCGCTATGCCGGGATCGGCCACCGCCGGCCCCTCCTTGCCCGTGACGAGTTCAGTCATGGTGTAACTCCTATTTCGGACGACTCGGCCGGATCAGGCGAGGCGGATACGCGGGTCAAGGGCGGCGTAGAGCAGATCGACGATCAGGTTCAGCACGACGAAGACCCCCACGCTGATCGTCACGACCCCCACGATGATGGGGTTGTTGTTCTGCTGGATCGCGTTGACCAGCGCCAGCCCGATGCCGTCCCAGTTGAAGATCGTCTCGGTGATGATCGCGCCGCCGAGCAGCGATCCGAAGGAGATACCCACGTAGGTGACCACCGGGATCACGGAGTTGCGCAGGATGTGCCGGAAAAGAACCGTGGCGCGGGGAAGTCCCTTGGCCACCGCGGTCTTGACGTAGTCGGCACCCATCACTTCGAGCATGGTGCTCCGGGCGATCTGCGCCACCAGAGCGGCGTCGATGATCGCCAGCGTGAACGCGGGCAGGATCAGTGAATTGACGGTGCCGTCGGAGATGAGCGGGAACCATCCCAGCTGGATCACGAAGATCCACTGCATGATCATGCCGAGCACGATGGAGGGTACGCCGATAGCCAGGGTGGTGGTGAAGGTGACCGACATGTCCCAGATGGAATATCTGCGCATCGCGGCGATCACACCGGCCGCGACACCGATGATCACATCGAAGACGATCGCGACGACGGCCAGCTCCGCGGTGTTGACCAGCTTCGGGCCCAGGATCTCGGTGACCGGACGGCTCTGGGTGTAGTCCTGGCCCAGGTCGCCGGTGGCGAGCTTGCCGACATAGGTGCCGTACTGCACCACCAACGGCTTGTCCAGGCCGTACTGCTTATGGAGCTGCTCGATCACAGCCGGATCACGCGCCTTGTCGCTGCCCGCGATCTGTCCGACCGGGTCACCCGGAAGCACGAACAGACAGGCGAACAACACCAGAGTCGCGCCCAGGACGACCACGACCAACTGGCCGAGCCGACGGACCACATACCTTCCCATGACTTACCTCTCTACCTCACTGCGCCTACCAGAGCAGTGCCCTCGCCCCGGATGCGGGGGGGTGGGGTTTGGGGGGCGGGGGGGGTGGATCGCACCACTCCCGACGGGCATCAGGGGCCGTGGCGCTGAGCGCATGCTCAGCACCACGGCCCCCAATTCGGTGCCGCTCTTGAGCGGCGACCGGTTACTTCAGGCTGAGCTCGGCGAGGTTCGGGTCCTCGTGGAAGTCCATCTTGATGTCCGCGAACTTCTTGGTGTTGGCGAGACGCAGCTGCGTACGGTTCCACAGCGGGATGAGCGCCTGGTCGTCCAGGGCGACCTTCTCGGCCTCCTTGTAGATCACGTTGCGAGCAGCGGGATCCTTGGTGGCACGGGCCTTGGCGAGCAGGTCGTCGAACTTCTTGTTGCTGTAACGGCCACGGTTGTCACCGGTGACCTTGCCCGACTCGTCCTTGTTGATGGACGCGGTGTCCAGCAGCGGGAACAGGAAGTTGTCCGGCGTCGGGTAGTCCGCACCCCACGCGAAGCGGTAGGCGCCCTCGGCCTTCGGCTTCTGCTGGTCGGCGAGGAGCTCGGCGAAGGGCTTGCCCGTCGCCTTCACCTTGACGCCGAGAACCTCCTCCAGCTGCTGGGAGACAGCCTGGATCCACTCCTCGTGGCCCGCACCGGTGTTGTAGCCGAGGGTGATGGTGGTACCGGGCTTGAGACCGGCCTCCTTCGCCAGGGCCTTGGCCTTCACCTTGTCCTGCTTGACGCAGGAGGCGCAGAGGTCCTTGGTGTAGACGTCCTTGAAGACCGGCGGCAGGATCGTCGTCGACTTGGTCTGCATGCCCTGGAAGACACCGGAGATGATGGCGTCCCGGTCGATCGCGTACGACACGGCCTGACGAGCCTTCACCGACTTCAGCGGTCCGTTGTCGGTGATCGGCAGGAGGTAGTTCATGCCGTTGGTGTCCTGCCCGATCCACTCGCCCTGCGGCTCGTACTTGGCCTTGGCCGGAGCGAGCTGCGGGGTGGGCATACGCGCCCAGTCGAACTGGCCCGACTGGAAGCCCTGGTACTCCAGAGTCGAGCCGTTCTGGGAGTTGAGGATCGAGATCTCGACCTTGTCGAGCTTCGCCTTCGCCAGACCGTAGTCGTCGTTACGGACGAGCGTGATCTTCTTGTTGTGCTCCCACTTGCCCTCCATCTTGAAGGGGCCGTTACCGATGGGAGTCACGTTGTACGCCGCGTTCTTGGCGTCACCGGCGACCTTCGGCACCGGGCTGAACACGGTGTGGGTCGTCTTGATGTCGAACTCGAAGTCCGGCTCCGAGAGCTTCACCTGGAGGGTGTTCGCGTCCGGGGCGCTCAGGCCCGACATCTTGTCGGCCTTGCCCGACTGCACGTCGGCGAAGCCCGCGATGCCGGCCATGTGGTAGGCGACGTCGGAGGCGGCCTTCTTCTGCGCGACACGGTTCCAGCCACGGATGAAGGACTCGGCGTCCACCACTTCACCGTTGCTGAACTTGGTGCCGGCCTTGATCTTGAAGGTCCAGGTCTTGCCGTCGTCGCTGACCTGCTTCGACTCGGCGAGCACCGGGATGACCTGGCCGTCGGCCGTGGGCTCGTACAGACCCGAGAAGAGGTTGTCCGTGACCAGGATGCCCTCGGACTCCTGGGCGTTGTACGGGTCGATCGCGACGGGCTCGGTGATGCCGAGACGGAACGTACCGCCGGCCTTGCCCGAGCCCCCCTTGTCCTTGCCGGAGCTGTTGTCGTCGTTACCACCACAGGCCGTCGCAGCCAGGGCGATGATTGCCGCCCCCGCGACCCACTTGGCGCTCTTGGCACCACGCATGGGTTTCCTCCTCATGAGTCCACTTTTGACTACAGAAGGGCACTGTCGCGATACACCGACACCCCTGACGGTGATCGTTTCAGTGCCCAGAGTGTGCTCGTGAGTCGGCACTCCCCACAGTGCGTGACCCATTGACCCGAGCTCAATGAAGCCAACTATTGAGTACAGCCGGGCTGTAAACCACACTTAAAGGGTCTCGGTTTGACAACATCAGGCGTGCGCGCGGCCCAAAATCCGGACATAGCGACCTCAGACAGACACCCCTGAAACGGACTGTTAATACGCGATTCGACGAGCGGTGTTCGATAACCGGACGATCGAGCCACGAAACCGAGTTGACCGACCGCGTCCGGAAGTGCCAGTACGGCCTCGCGGAGCACAGGACACCGGCCCGGACCCTCCCCTCGCAGGGACGGACGCCGGGCCGTCAACTATGGTCCGCTCAAACCGAAACCGCTCCGGGCAGTACGCGTGGACCGCACGCTGCACCGTGCCCGGCCTGGTCGCCGTGGCGCCGATTCTGGCACCCAAGAGCACGGGAACACACGATGTTTGAGAGATTCCCGAGCCTCATGGGGAACGGGTGCACACATGCCGATCGGGAACGCGGAGCAGAAGGCACACTCCCTCTCGCACGCAGATGCTGAAGCGGCAAGGAAAGACCCGGCCCCCCGCACAGCGTGCGGGGGGCCGGGTCTCGTGGCGGATGTGCGTCAGGTCAGCGCTTGGCGCGCGACGCGGCGCGGCCACGCTCCTTCTGGTCCAGGACGACCTTACGGATACGCACGGTCTCCGGGGTCACCTCGATGCACTCGTCCTCGCGGCAGAACTCCAGGGACTGCTCCAGCGACAGCTTCCGGGCCGGCACCACGTTCTCCGTGGTGTCCGCGGAGGCGGCACGCATGTTGGTGAGCTTCTTCTCCTTGGTGATGTTCACGTCCATGTCGTCGGCGCGGGAGTTCTCGCCGATGATCATGCCCTCGTAGACCTCGGTGCCGGCCTCGGTGAAGATGACACCGCGCTCCTGGAGGTTGACCATCGCGAACGGCGTCACGGAACCCGCACGGTCGGCGACCAGCGAGCCGTTGTGACGGGTGCGCAGCTCGCCGAACCACGGCTCGTGGCCCTCGAAGATGGAGTGCGCGATGCCCGTACCGCGGGTCTGCGTCAGGAATTCCGTACGGAAGCCGATGAGGCCGCGGGACGGGACGATCCACTCCATGCGGACCCAGCCCGAACCGTGGTTCGTCATCGTCTCCATGCGGCCCTTGCGGGTCGCCATCAGCTGCGTGATCGCACCGAGGTGCTCCTCGGGGGAGTCGATCGTCATGCGCTCGATCGGCTCATGCGTCTTGCCGTCGACCTGCTTGGTGACGACCTCCGGCTTGCCGACCGTGAGCTCGAAGCCCTCACGGCGCATCTGCTCGACGAGGATGGCCAGCGCGAGCTCGCCGCGGCCCTGGACCTCCCAGGCGTCGGGGCGCTCGGTGTCCAGGACGCGGAGCGACACGTTACCGATCAGCTCGCGGTCGAGGCGGTCCTTCACCTGGCGGGCGGTGACCTTGTGGCCCTTGCCGCCCTTGCCGACGAGCGGCGAGGTGTTCGTACCGATGGTCATCGAGATGGCCGGCTCGTCGACCGTGATCAGCGGCAGCGCGACCGGGTTCTCGGGGTCGGCCAGCGTCTCGCCGATCATGATGTCCGGGATACCGGCGATGGCGCAGATGTCGCCCGGGCCCGCCTTCTCGGCCGGCTTGCGGGTGAGCGCCTCGGTCATCAGCAGCTCGGTGATGCGGACGTTGGACATCGTGCCGTCGCGCTTGATCCAGGTGACGGTCTGGCCCTTGCGCAGCTCGCCCTGCTCGACGCGGCAGAGCGCGATACGACCGAGGAAGTTGTCGGCGTCCAGGTTGGTGACGTGGGCCTGCAGCGGCGCCTCGTCGTCGTACTCCGGAGCCGGTACGTGCGCCAGGATCGTGCTGAAGAACGGCTCCAGGTTCTCGCTGTCGGCCGGGACGGTGCCGTCCTCCGGCTTGGTCAGCGAGGCGACGCCGTCACGGGCGCAGGCGTAGACGATCGGGAACTCGATCTGGTCCTCGTCCGCGTCCAGGTCCAGGAACAGGTCGTACGTCTCGTCGACGACCTCGGCGATCCGCGAGTCCGGACGGTCCGTCTTGTTGATGCAGAGAATGACCGGCATCTTCGCGGCGAGCGCCTTGCGCAGCACGAAGCGGGTCTGCGGGAGCGGGCCCTCGGAGGCATCGACGAGCAGCACGACCGCGTCCACCATCGAGAGACCGCGCTCGACCTCGCCGCCGAAGTCGGCGTGGCCGGGGGTGTCGATGATGTTGATCGTGATCGGTTCCCCGCCGTCCTTGGGGTGATACTTCACCGCCGTGTTCTTGGCGAGGATCGTGATGCCCTTCTCACGCTCCAGGTCGTTCGAGTCCATCATGCGGTCGTCGAGGTGCTCGGCGGCGTGCGCGGCGAAGGCGCCGGCCTGCTTGAGCATGGCGTCGACCAGCGTGGTCTTGCCGTGGTCGACGTGGGCGACGATGGCTACGTTACGGATGTCGTGGCGCGTGGGCATGGGTGGCTTGCGCTTCTCTCGGATCGTGGGATCAGGCGTCTTAGTCGGTCTCAAGTCCTCGTACGCCCGCCGGGCGGACACGCCACGGCTACCCCCCATGGTACGGGGCTGGCGCCGTAGCGGCTTCCTGGGCAAGGGTTACCGGCCGCTCACAGACGGCGACCGACGCCGCCGGCTGCGCAGGCTGCGGCCGGGCCGTTCTTGCCGAACTCCTCGTCACAGCCGACTGCTCAGGCACCCGAAACAGTTCAGTTCGCCACATGTCCGACGGTCTGCTCGCCCTTCGCTCCCCCGCTGCGGAGGAGCGGAAAACGGCCTCGACCAGCCGGAGGGTGCTGTACGCCACATACCGGCCCTCCGGCCGCGCGGCCGGGGCCCCTGTCCGCCGCCTCCCGGACCGGAGCCGTCTCCCCGCCCTTCGGCGCGATGGCAGCCATCGCCCTCGCGCTTCGTGTTTCTGTCCTCGTCGTCGTGTCTTCCGGTGAATTTCACCGGAAGACACGGCCTCCCCGGCCGGGGGCGTCTCGACGCGGCAGTTGAGCGGCTTCGGTGGGGAGAGGCGATGCACAGTGCGGGTGGTCCGCGCATTGGCTGCCCGGGTCAACAGGTAGCCACGACCTTGCCCGCCGAGCACCTCGGCGGGCAAGGGAACTGAGTCACTTCTGAGCTTCCACTGCGGCCCTGACCTGCTACTTCTTACGATTCGCGGGAGATCCTGCCGCTTGCGGCTTCTTGAAACCGATGTCCTGGTAGTGCGGGAATCCGAAGCCGAAGGCTCCGACATTCGCAAGCTTCTTGCCAGTGGCCACAAGCTGTGGGCGCTGATACAGCGGAATCGATCCTGCGGCCGCCCAGATCCGGGCGTCCGCCTGCTTCATCAGGTCCTCGGCAGCCCCCTCGTCGAGTTCGGAGACCGCCTGGTCGAAGAGCTGGTCGATGTGGTCCGTACCGACGCGGGTGTAGTTCTGCTCGACGAGCAGCGAACCGTCGGTGGCAGGGACCGGCTTGGCGAAGATCGGCCGGTCGTCGGTGGCCGGGTAGGCGGTGGCGGGCCAGGAGTACAGCGCCAGGTCGTAGTCGCCCGAGGCGACATGGTCCTTGAAGTAGCTGGCGTCCGAGACCTTGATGATCTCGGTGCGGATGCCGACCGCATCGAGCATGGCCGAAATCTTTTCCCCCACGGTCCGCAACGACTCCGAGCCGGGTCCGGACGGCAGAACGAAACGCAAGGTCAGCAACTTACCGCCCTTGCTGAGGGGGCCACGGACGGAGTCGGCGGCCTTGGCCGGGGCCGCCGGCGCCGCAGTCCCTGCGGGGGCGTAGGCGCCGACGGCGCCGCCCGGCCCGCGCTCCTGGGCGGTGACCTTCTCCCGGGTGCCCTCGGCAGGGCGGGTATCGGTGACGGTACGGGCGCCGGCGTACGCGTCCGAGAAGGTTCCGGCCTGACGCAGCAGCGCGGCGCTCTGGACGGCGGCGGCCGGAGCGGGGGCGAGGACGCGGCTGAATCCTTCGCCGTCACCCGGCTTGTTGTCGCCGTCGGTCTTCGCGGCCTTCCCTTCCTTCGTGGCCTTGTCCGTCTCTTCCTTCGTGGCCTTGTCCGTCTCTTCCTTCGTGGACTTGTCCGTCTTCTCCTCAGCCGCCTTGCCCTTGGTCTTCTCGCCCTCGCTGCCCGCCTTCGTGCCGCCGGGCTTCTTCGCCCCGCCGCCCCGGGTCCAGCCGGCGTCCGCCAGTAGCGCCTGCGCCGCCCCGGCGTCCTGGTCGCCGAGCGCCCCACTGCCGTCGTGGTAGCCACGCTGTCCGGCCACTGCCAGGTGGCTCCCGAGCGGGACAGCGGGCAGGCCGAGTGGACTCAGTACGGCGTCGGCGAGTTCCTGGCGGTTCAGGGCCCGGGCGACCGCGCGGCGCACCCGGTTGTCGGCCAGTGGCCCGGACTCGCCGTTCAGCGCGAGCTGGGTGTAGGCGGGCTCCAGCGACTTGCGGAGAACGTAGGCGCGCAGCCCGTCCTGCTCGGAGGCGTACACCTCGGCGGCTGCCCTGGCCTTCTCCCTGGCCGCCTGGGCGACCGCCGCCGCTTTCTCGTCCGAGCCGTGCGCCACGGCCCAGGAGCGCATCGCCGCGGCCGGGCCGGTCTCCCCGCCGGGGCCGTGGGTGAGCGGTTGCCCGTTGCCTCCCTTGTCCCGTCCCGCGGCCACGATCCGGTGCGCTGCGGCCGCGTCGACAGCGGCGACATCGACCTTGCCCTCGACCAGTGCCGCGGTGCGGTCCTGCGGCTTGACCGCACGGAAGACGATCGAGTCGAGCTTCGCCTGGCCACCCCACCAGCGCGGGTCGCGGATCAGGGTGACGGCGCCCTTCCCCTGGTCCACGCTGCGCAGCCGGAAGGGTCCGGAGGTGGCCCTCAGCGTGGTCCGCGCTCCGTCGTTGAAGGCGCTCGGGGTGCCGGTCACCTCCTTGGGGTACAGCGGGGAGAAGAGGGAGCGCCAGTCCGCGTACGGCTTGGCGAAGGTGACCCGGACCTCCTGGTCGTTGGCGCCGCGCTCGATCCGTTCGATCCGCTCGTAGCCGGCGTTGCGGGCGGTCCAGAACGCCGAGTCCTTGCCGCTCAGCGCCCGCCACTGGGCGACGAAGTCGGGGGCTCCGATCTCCCGGCCGTCGCTCCAGACCGCCTGCTGGTTGAGCCGGTAGAGCACGACCTGCTTGGGCTCGCGCTCGACAACCTCTGCGGATTTCAGATAGGCCTGGTTCATCTGCGGGGTGCCCTTGGCGTCGAGCGGGAAGAGCGTCGGCAGCAGTGCCCCGGTGACGCGTGTAGTGGTGGCGTCGGCGTCCGCCTGGAAGGCGTTGAAGGTCGCGGGCATCGCGTCGATCGCCCAGTTGACCGTGCCGCCCTCGGCGACCTGGCCCCGGCCCGCGGGGGCCACGTCCTGCGGAACGGCGACGGCGGCGGTGGCCTCCTCGTCCGAGCTGCCGCACCCGGCGAGTGCGGGGATCGTGAGCACACCCGCGACAAGGAGCGCGAGCGGGCGGCGCTTTCGGACCATCTCGCGCGGGACGCCGACGTGGGACATGGCTGATACCTCCGGGGCCGGCCCGGCCCACCCGTACTCGAATGGACCAGATGATGCGTATTTGGTGACATTGGCTGTTGATCACACTGGTTCCGCTCATCCAATGAAGGTGCCCACGCGCGCGAGACGGCGCAGACACGGCGCACGGCCCGCGAACCTCACCTGTGCGGCGGAGCACCGGTCGAAAACGGGTCGGCCCGCTCCCTTCCCAAAGGGGATGTGACGCGCGACACTCGCATGCGCATGAACATTGCCGCCCGCTACCGCGGAGGTGAGAGCAAGTCATGTCACTGCAGGACGAGTTGACTGCTGTTCAGCACTGTCTCGACGACCTGGTCCGCACCGTCGGACGGCTGGAGCGGAGCCTTGCGCAGCTGCGCGCGGCCGACACCGGTCCGCAGCCACCCGGACCCGCCGCCGGCACCCACCCCGTCGACGGCGTCATCACGATCACCGAGGCGCCGTACGACGCCACCCTGTGGACGGACTCGGACGACGAGGGTCTGGGCGTCCGCGGCAGGCACGCCCCCTAGGCGTGTTTCGAAAGTCCCGCCTGCCAGGCGACGCCTGGCCCGCACACTCGCCGCATTGTCGGGCTCGCCCCGTACCGAGCCTCCGCCTTGCGATCGCACGCACCAGACGCCGCCAGGCCCGCCCTACGGGCGGACGACGCTCCTTTCGAAACACGCTCCAGGAGGGTTCCTTGGCCACCGGCACAGAACCAGGTACGGAACCATCTCGGCGCAAGGCCCCCGCGCGCCACAGCGCACGTACCACCCGGCCGTCCGGCGTGCACAACGCCTCGCGCGCCGCCATCGCCGCCCGCCATCTGCGGACCGACCGCTGGTGGCTGGCGCCCGCGGTCACCGCGGGCGGGCTCCTCGCCTTCATCGTCTACTCGACCTGGCGGGCCTTCTCGAACGCCGGCTACTACGCCGCCCCCTATGTGTCGCCGTTCTACTCGCCCTGTCTGGCGGAGAACTGCGCCCCCATGCGGCACGGTCCGAACTGGGAAATCCTCGGCAGCTGGTGGGGCCTCTCCCCCGCCCTGCTGATCCTGGTCTTCCCGCTCGGCTTCCGGCTGACCTGCTACTACTACCGCAAGGCCTACTACCGGGGCTTCTGGGCCTCACCCCCGGCCTGCGCGGTCGCCGAGCCGCACACGACGTACACCGGCGAGACCCGATTCCCGCTGATCATGCAGAACATCCACCGGTACTTCTTCTACGCCGCGATGCCGGTCGCCGGAATCCTCACGTACGACACCGTGCTGTCCTTCCGCGACGAGCACTACGCCTGGGGCCACATGGGCCTCGGCTCCCTGATCTTCCTGATCAACATCACGCTGATCTGGGCATACACCCTGTCCTGCCACTCCTGCCGGCACATCATCGGCGGCCGGCTGCGGCACTTCTCCAAGCACCCCGTGCGCTACCGGCTGTGGGGCTGGGCGGGCCGGCTGAACGCCCGGCACATGCTCCTCGCCTGGGCCTCCCTGATCAGCGTGGCGCTCGCCGACTTCTACGTGTATCTCGTCGCCTCCGGCGCCTTCGACGATCCGAGGTTTTTCTGAATGACTGAGCTCGAACGGCAGAAGTGGGACGTCGTCGTGGTCGGTGCCGGTGGCGCCGGGCTGCGCGCCGCCATCGAGGCGCGGGAGCGCGGGGCCCGTACCGCGGTCATCTGCAAATCGCTCTTCGGCAAGGCACACACGGTCATGGCGGAGGGCGGAATTGCCGCCTCCATGGGCAATGTGAACTCCGGGGACAACTGGCAGGTGCACTTCCGCGACACCATGCGCGGCGGGAAGTTCCTCAACCAGTGGCGGATGGCGGAGCTGCACGCCAAGGAGGCGCCGGACCGGGTCTGGGAGCTGGAGACCTGGGGGGCGCTCTTCGACCGTACGCCGGACGGAAGGATCTCCCAGCGCAACTTCGGCGGCCATGAGTACCCGCGGCTCGCCCACGTCGGGGACCGTACCGGCCTCGAACTGATCCGCACCCTCCAGCAGAAGATCGTCTCGCTGCAACAGGAGGACCACCGCGAGCACGGCGACTACGAAGCCCGGTTGAAGGTCTTCCAGGAGTGCACCGTCACGCGGGTACTCAAGGATGGCGAGCGCGTCAGCGGAACCTTCTGCTACGAGCGTGAGTCCGGCCGCTTCTTCGTCCTCGAGGCGCCCGCGGTCGTCCTCGCCACCGGCGGCATCGGCAAGTCCTTCAAGGTCACATCGAACTCCTGGGAGTACACCGGCGACGGACACGCCCTCGCGCTGCTGGCGGGCGCGCCCCTGCTGAACATGGAGTTCGTACAGTTCCATCCGACCGGCATGGTCTGGCCCCCGTCGGTGAAGGGGATCCTCGTCACCGAGTCGGTGCGCGGCGACGGCGGGGTGCTGCGCAACTCCGAGGGCAAGCGGTTCATGTTCGACTACGTCCCCGATGTGTTCAAGGAGAAGTACGCGCGGTCGGAGGACGAGGGCGACCGCTGGTACGAGGACCCGGACCACAACCGCCGCCCGCCCGAACTGCTGCCGCGCGACGAGGTCGCCCGCGCCATCAACTCCGAGGTGAAGGCAGGCCGCGGCTCACCGCACGGTGGCGTCTTCCTGGACGTGTCCACCCGGATGCCGGCCGAGACGATCAGGCGGCGGCTGCCCTCGATGTACCACCAGTTCAAGGAACTGGCGGATGTCGACATCACGGCGGAGGCGATGGAGGTCGGCCCGACCTGCCACTACGTCATGGGCGGGATCGCCGTCGACTCGGACACCGCGGCGACCGTCGCCGTGCCCGGTCTGTTCGCGGCGGGCGAGGTCGCGGGCGGCATGCACGGCTCCAACCGGCTCGGCGGGAACTCCCTCTCCGACCTGCTGGTCTTCGGCCGACGCGCCGGGCTGCACGCCGCCGAGTACGCGAGCGGGATCGGTGACCAGCCGGGGGTGGACGAGGCACAGATCGACGCGGCGGCGGCGGAGGCACTGCGTCCGTTCAGCGCCGGGGAGCCTGACGCCGCCGGGGGGCCCGCGGAGAATCCGTACACCCTCCACCAGGAACTCCAGCAGACGATGAACGACCTGGTCGGCATCATCCGGCGGGCACCCGAGATGGAACAGGCGCTGGAGAACCTCGCCAAGCTGCGGATACGGGCGCGCCGCGCCGGGGTCGAGGGCCACCGCCAGTTCAACCCGGGCTGGCACCTCGCCCTGGACCTGCGGAACATGCTGCTGGTCAGCGAGTGCATCGCCCGGGCCGCGCTGGAACGCACGGAGAGCCGCGGCGGTCACACCCGTGAGGACTGTCCGACGATGGAGCGCTCCTGGCGGCCGGTCAATCTGCTCTGCCGGCCGACCGACGACGGCGCCTTGCCGCTGGGCGGCCGGATCGAACTCGTACGGAAGACGACCGAACCCATCCGACCGGACCTGCTCTCCCTCTTCGAGAAGGAGGAGCTGGTCAAGTACCTCGCCGAAGAGGAGCCGTACGAGTGAGCAGCTACGAAGCCCGGTTCAGGGTCTGGCGCGGCGACACCGACGGCGGCGACCTGCAGGACTTCTCGGTCGAGGTGAACGACGGCGAGGTCGTCCTCGACATCATCCACCGGATCCAGTCCACCCAGGCGGGCGATCTCGCCGTGCGCTGGAACTGCAAGGCGGGCAAGTGCGGTTCGTGCAGTGCGGAGATCAACGGCAGGCCACGGCTGATGTGCATGACCCGCATGTCGGTGTTCGGCCGGGAGGAGACGATCACCGTCACCCCGCTGCGGGCCTTCCCCGTCGTCCGCGATCTGGTGACGGACGTGACCTTCAACTACACCAAGGCACGGGAAGTGCCCGCCTTCGTACCGCCGGAAGGGGTGAAGGCGGGCGACTACCGGATGCAGCAGGTCGATGTGGAGCGTTCGCAGGAGTTCCGCAAATGCATCGAGTGCTTTCTCTGCCAGGACACCTGCCATGTGGTCCGCGACCACGAGGAGAACAAGGCCGCGTTCGCCGGACCGCGCTTCCTGATGCGGATCGCCGAGCTGGACATGCACCCCTTGGACGCCGCCGCCGAGTCGGGACTCGACCGGAAGGCGACGGCGCAGGAGGAGCACGGGCTGGGCTACTGCAACATCACGAAATGCTGTACGGAGGTCTGCCCCGAGCACATCAAGATCACGGACAACGCGCTGATCCCGCTGAAGGAGCGGGCGGTGGACCGCAAGTACGACCCACTGGTGTGGCTGGGGAACAGGATCCGTCGGCGGGAGGCTCCCTGATGCCGGTCAGCCGAGCAGCTTGACGATCGCCTCGGTGGTGCCCGTCTCGCCGAACCTCGGGAATATCTTCTCGAGGCTGCCGGTGCGGGACCCCACGTCCCGGTCCCACGTTCAGAATCTGCTCAGCAGCTGCTCGACCGTGCGCTCTGCGGCCGGTTCCCCGTCGGGCAGCGGCAGTTCGAACCAGACGGTCTTGCCGCGCGGAGTCCGCCTCGAACCCCAGGCCGCACTCAGCAGTCCGACCAGCTGCAGCCCGCGCCCGCCCTCGTCCGTGTCGCGTGCTCGGCGTCGCCGCGGCTGGACGAGGCCTGCGTCCCATACCTCGCACACGAGCGTACGGTCGCGCAGCAGCCTGAGCCGGATCTCTCCCTCGCCGTAGCGCAGAGCGTTGGTGACCAGCTCACTGACGAGCAGTTCCGTGGTGTCCACCAGGTCATCGAGTTCCCAGGCGAGCAGTTGTCGACGCGCCAGTTCGCGGGCGCGGGCGACGGAGCGGGGTTCGCGCGGCAGCCGCCAGTCGCCGACCGCGTCGACCGGCAGCCCCTGGATGCGGGCCATCAGCAAGGCGATGTCGTCCTCACCGTGCCGGGTGTCGAGGGTGGTCAGTACGTGGTCGCAGACGTCCTCGAGCGGGAGCTCGGGTTCGATGAGAGCGTTGCGCAGTGCCTGCAGTCCTTCGTCGAGCGGGTGGTCGCGGGACTCGACGAGACCATCGGTGTAGAGGGCGAGGAGGGCGCCCTCCTTCAGTTCGACCTCGACTTCCTCGAAGGGTTCGCCGCCGACGCCGAGCGGCATCCCGGGCGGGACGTCGAGCAGCAGGGCAGGTTCGCCCGGCTCGACCACAACAGGGGGGAGGTGTCCGGCGTTGGCGAAGGTGCACCGCCGGGTGACCGGGTCATAGACGGCGTAGACACAGGTTGCCAGGTAGACCTCGGAGAGATCTGCGTCCCGGGCCTTGTGGGACGCCCGTGAGGGCCACTGGGCGCCGCCGGGGCCGTCGGAGGAAGTGCTGACACCGGGGGTGCCCAGACCGCGGGCGACCTCGTCGAGGGCGGAGAGCACCTCGGCGGGTTCCAGGTCGAGGAGGGCCAGGGTCCTTACTGCGGTGCGCAGTTCGCCCATGGCGACGGCGGCTCGCAGTCCACGGCCCATGACGTCGCCGACCACCAGGGCGGTGCGGTGTCCGGGGAGTTCGATCACGTCGAACCAGTCGCCGCCGACCTCGGTCGCGGTGTTGCCGGGGAGATAACGGCAGGCGATGTCGAGACCGGCGGCCTCGGGATCGCCCGGTGGCAGCAGGCTGCGCTGGAGGATGAGCGCGCGTTCGTGCTCGCGCCGGTAGAGGCGGGCGTTGTCGATACAGACGGCGGCGCGGGCGGCAAGTTCGGTGGCGAGGGCCCGGTCGCGTTCGCCGAAGGGTTCGCTGCCCTTGGTGCGGGAGAACTGGACGAGGCCGACGACGGTGTCATGGGCGACCATCGGAACGGCAAGGGTGGACTGGACGAAGCCGCAGTCGTCGCCGGGGACGACCTCGATGTGCCCGGTCCGCAGGGCCATGGAACAGGGGGAGTTGAAGGAGTAGCGGTGGACGGCGCCCAGGGCGGGCGGGTCGGTGGCACCGCCGGTCGAGGCGCTGTCCGAGGCAGTGCCCGGCAGGAAATCCGACACGGCGCTGGCGAAGGCGACACGGCGCAGTTCCGCGGATCCGCCGACGGACTCGTGGTGGAGCGAGCCCCAACTGCCGGGCGGTGCCTCGTCACCGGTGAGCAGCCCCTGGTAGAGGTCGACCGAGGCGAGGTCACAGAAGCCGGGTACAGCGACGCCGAGGAGTTCGCGGGCGGTGGTCTCCAGGTCCAGGGAGTTGCCGATACGGGCGCCGGCCTCGTTGAGCAGGGCAAGGTTGCGGCGGGCGCTGGCGGCCTCGCGGGCGGCGATGTGCCGGCGGGTGACGTCGGTGGCCAGTCCGGCTATGCCGATGGGGCGGCCTGCGCCGCTGTGCACGCGGTAGAGGTTCATCGACCAGTGGCGGCTCTCGGAGTCGCCCGGTGCGGTGCCGACGAGCTGGAGATCGGTGACGGAGTCCCCGGTCTCCAGAACCCGCCTGAGTGTGGCGGTGAGCCGCTCGGCCTCGGGGCGGGCGAGATAGTCGTCGACCGTGCGGCCGCGGTGGTCGGCGGCCTGGCCGCCGAAGACGGTGGCGAAGCGCTGGTTGGCGCGCACGACCGTGAAGTCCGTACCGAACAGCACAAAACCGAAGGGAGATTGACCGAAAATGGCCTGCGATGCCGCAAGGTCCGTCTCGATACGCCGCAGGGCGCGGACGTCCACGACGATACAGAGAGCGGCCGGTTCCCCGCTCTCCGTCTCACTGGGCATGACATAGACCTCGGCGAGACCGTGCACGGCGTCCTCGCCCGGCATCCGGAAGGGGACGAGGCCCGTCCACTCCTTGCCGTCGAGTATCTCGCCGACCCGGCGATGACCGCCGGTGCGCAGCTCTGCGGGCATGAAGGTCTCGACCGGGTCCCTGCCCACCGCCTCGTGCGCGGCAATGCCGAAGAGGCCGGCGGCCCGGCGGCTCCACTGCTCGATCAGCCCGTCGGGGCCGATCGAGAAGGAGGCGACCCTGATGTAGTCATAGATCGAGCCAGGCGGGCTGCTCTGCCACACGACGTCGCCCGCTGTCCCAGGTATTTCGCTCACGCGACCGTCCCCTCCAGCTCACACACCGGACCGGTCCTGCCCGCAGTATTCAGCACTACGGCGCTTACCGACACGGCGTTCACGATCACAGCACGGCCACAGTCCCTTCCAGCCAGGTTCTGCCCGGCCTCTGGTGATCGCTGTGCGTCCCACCCCACTCCTAACCAGGGAGGGCCAGCTCGAACCACACCGTCTTGCCACTCTTTCCGCGCCGGGTCCCCCAGCGGCGTGCGGAACAGGCCACCAGCTGCAGTCCTCGGCCACCTTCGTCGTCGGGTGCGGCAGCACGTTCGGTGGGCGGATCCGGAAGCGGATCGGAGACTTCCACAAGCAGTCCGGGGCGGGCGTCCGGAGCTTCGCCATCGAGGCGGGGGCGCACCAGCCGCACCCCGATGGGGCCTGAGGCATAGCGCAAGGAATTGGTCACCAGCTCGCTGACCAGCAGGACGGTCACATCACCCACGGCCGCGTCGAGCCCCCACCCCCGCAGCGTCTCGTGGACCGCATGCCGAGCAGTACGCACGGCGCCGGGCACTGCCGGAAAGGTCCACTCGGCGCAGTCGCCTTCGGTATCGATCACGCCGATCACTTCCCAAGACCAGCAGCGAGAAACGTTCTGTTTATGGGGGCTAATCAGCACATACCCGATATTTTGGGCGACCTATCGCCGGAATCGACGCGTAGGGGCGTACGGGCGTACGGCGACGTGCGCGCAACGCGCGCAGAGGGGGGTGTGCCCGATCAGCGGCACGCGCCGCCCGGCAGGCTTCGGGTCGGCGCAGATCCAGTCGGCGCGGATCCGGACGGCGCAGATCCGGTCGGCGCGGACCCGGCCGGGAGGCGGCGCATGGCTTCGGCAACGGCGGGCCGGTCCTGATCCAGCCAGTCGACCTCGTCGCCCTCGCCGGGCCCGAGCCAGCGCAGCTCGTCGTGATCCTGGAGCGGCGCCGGCACGCCGGACACCACTCGAGCGGTCCACACCCGAAGTACGTATCCGGGCCCCAGCGGCCACTCGCCGGGGATGCGCTCCAGCGGCTCGGTCTCGACGCCGAGCTCCTCGCGGAGTTCACGTACCAGCGCCTGTTCGCCGCTCTCCCCCAGCTCCAGCTTTCCACCGGGCAGCTCCCAGCGGCCTGCCAGCTCGGGCGGGGCACTGCGACGCGCGGCCAGCAGGCGCCCCTGGTCATAGACGGCTCCGGCCACCACCACGCGATCACTCATAGCCCGGAGCGTAGCCCCCGGCTCCACCCCTCACAGGCCCCGCCCCGCCCCGTACCACCCCCGCGGTCGGCCGTCGGTCACGGCCGGGCGCTCGGCCCTATGCGCTCCACCCAATAGAGCTGCTCATGTCCGCGGCTGTCGAGATCGTCGGCGATCTTCTGCGCCTCGGCCTGCGTGGCATACCTGCCGACGCGGTACCGATTGCCGTTGTCGTCCTGCCGTATCACCAGCCAAGGGAGCACGGCATCGCCGTCGCTCATCGTGTCCCTCCCGAGCATGGAGCCCCTCCCCCGAACGCCGTGCACGTCTCTATGGATCCCCAGGAAACCGCAGTACGCATATGCCCGAGCGTACGCCTGACCTTTACGCAACGGATAAGTAATGACACAAAGAGATACCGATCCGGCCAGCGCGAAGGGGCGCATCCACTCGGATGCGCCCCCGGTGCGCGCCGGATCGGTTGTGCCGCTTACGGCCCCGGCGCCGCGCACATTGTCGGCGTCGGCGTCGGCATGAGGACCGGGCCGGCAGTCGGGTCCTTGCGGCAGATATCCCCGCACTCCGCGTCCAGCGAGCAGCGAGCAGCACAGCGAGCCCCGGCCGTGAGCCTGCCGGGGCCCGGGAAAGTCCCACGGGAACGCTTCGCGAAGAGACCGGCGCCGAGCCCGACCGAGGGCTCGACAGCGGGCCCACGACGAAGCCCACCAGCGCGCGAACCGCCGCTCACCTGACAGGAAGGTGGTAGGCGATCCGGTAGCGGTCGGCGGGCACCACCACGTCCGCCGTCTCGACCGCCCGCCCCGATGCGTAGTACGTACGCCCGATCACCATCACCACATGACCCGGCACACCGCCGAGCGCCAGGATCTCCTCCGCCAGCCCCGGGCGCGCGCCCACCTGCTCGACCACGTTGTCCACGACGACATCGATCGCGGCCATCCGCTCGACCACCCCGCAGCCGCCCAACGGCCCCTCCTCCGGCAGCATCACCGGCGTACGCCCCGTAACGGCGAGGGGCTCCCAGGAGGTGGAAAGCATCATCGGCTCACCCGCTTCCCGGAAGATGTATCTCGTACGCATCACCCGGTCACCCGCCTCGATGCCGAGCCGTTCGGCGATGTCCGGACTCGCTCCTTCCTGCTCGCTGCGGGACTCCCACGTCCCCCGCACCCCGTCCGCCGTCTGTTCCTGGCGGAATGGGCTGGCACCGGCGCCCGGACGGTATCCGGAACGGGCGATGCGACGCGGGACCGGGCGCTCGCGCACATACGTACCGGAACCCGAGCGTCCCTCGACCAGCCCTTCGGCCATCAGCACCTTGCGCGCCTCCAGCGCGACCGTGTCGGAGACTCCGTACTCCTCACGGATACGCGCCTGCGACGGCAGGCGCGTATGCGGCGGCAGCGAACCATTGGCGATCTTCTCTCTCAGATCGCTCGCAACGCGTAGATAGGCGGGCTGCTCACCGAAAGTCACAGGGCACTCCCATCAGGTTGACAGTCTGCAACAGCCTGGCAACCGTCGGTTGTGGACCGCAAGCACGGGCCAAAGTTTCACCCGAAGTGATGACTAGGAGGGTGCTGAAGATCTTGGCCGGATCACCGAGCAGCGTCTGGTGCGTGCAGCTGCAAGGCGCCGAAGCGGCCGGCCATATCTTTGCCGTTCACCCGCCACACGGCTGACATCCTGGCGGGCATGGCCACGTATCTCTGCCCGCAGGACGGCACCCGCGCCGACACCACATCCCTGACCTGGTGCTGTCCGGTCTGCCGCGGCCCCTGGGACCTCGACTTCGAGCCGGACGCACCCCTCTGCGTCAACGCGCTTGCCGGGCGCGTCAATTCACTGTGGCGTTACGAAGAGGTGCTGCCCCTCTCCTCGCCCGCCACCAGCCTCGGCGAGGGCCGCACACCGCTCGTGCCGCTCACCGGCACGGTCTCCGCCAAGCTCGACTTCCTGATGCCGACGCTCTCCTTCAAGGACCGCGGCGCCGTGATGCTCGCCGAGCTGGCCCGCCGTCTCTCCCCCGATCGCGTCGTCACGGACAGCAGCGGCAACGCGGGAACAGCCGTCGCCGCGTACTGCGCGCGGGCCGGGCTGCCCTGCACGGTGTACGTCCCCGACGGCACGTCCTCCAAGAAGACCGAGCAGATCCGGGCCCACGGCGCCCACCTGGAGATCGTCCCCGGCGACCGCGAGGCCACCGCGCTGGCCGCCAGGGCCGCCGCCGACTCCCCCGGAACCTTCTACGCCTCCCATGTCTTCAACCCGTACTTCCTGCACGGCACGAAGACATACGTGTACGAGATGTGGGAAGACCTCGGCGGCAAACTCCCCGACGCCATCGCCGTACCGGTCGGCAACGGCACGCTGCTGCTCGGCGCGGCGCTGGCCACCGCGGAACTCCTCGCCCAGGGCCTGATCGACGTGCGTCCCGCCCTGATCGCCGTACAGGCCGAGGCCGTGTCGCCGCTGGCCACCGCGTTCCACCGGGGCGCGGACGGCCTGCCCGGCCATCTGGGCCGGGCCGCCTCCGCCGCCCCCACGCTCGCCGAGGGCATCGCCATCCCCCGCCCGCCGCGCGCCCGCCAGATCCTGGCGGCGGTGCGGGAGTCGGGCGGCACCTTCCTCACCGTGACGGACGATCAGATCCGTACCGCGCAAAGGGACCTGGCGGCCCGCGGTTTCTACGTCGAGACGACCGGGGTCGCCTGCTGGGCGGCGGTCGGCGACTGGACGGACCGCAGTCTGGTCGTACCCCTCTGCGGGGCTGGACTCAAGACGGGCCTGGCCCCCTGATCACGGGCTCCCGAAAGCGAGGGAGCGGGCCGGGTCAGTCCGTCCAGTACGTGTCGTGCTTGATGAAGAACTCGGTCCGCTCCTCCTCCGACCACTGCGCGGCCTCCGCCACCTTCTCGAAGTACTCCTCGCGAGGCGCACCCGGTGTGAACAGCAACAACATCGACGCCGGGGCCTCGGAATCGTTCCGGAAGGCGTGCAGTCCGCCCTGCGGTACGTAGACGAAGTCGCCCTGCGTCGCGTCGACCCACTGCTCGCCGTCGTAGATCCGCACCGTCCCGTCGAGGATGAAGAACGACTCCGAGATGGACCGGTGGAAGTGTGTGGCCGGGCCGCCGGCTCTGGGCGCCATGTCCATCCGGTAGAGCCCGAATTCGCCGTGCGTCGTCTCCGTGGTCGCCAGGTAGTGGGTACTCCCGCCGCTGCGGGTCAGCAGGTTCGCCGCCGTGCTCGCCGGCCGGTACGTGGCGCTGATCTCGCCCTTGCCGTCCGGGTACGTCGGTTCCGGGTACGACATTCCGTCTCTCCTCCGTCGATCGAACTGTCGGCCGTTCACCCCGCGCGTCGCCCGCCCGCGGCTCCGACGTCCTTACGTTCGCACAGTGGGCGTCTTCGCGCGCCCCTCTTGCCACGGTCCTCCCCGCCCTGGCCGCGGGAGCACTGACCGCCCCGCCGACGCCCCGCTGGGCGTTGCGTCCCGGGCCTCGCGGAGAGCGGTCGGAGAGCGGTCAGGGCCCGGCGGTAATCGCCGACGGAAAGGGGTCGGGAAGTGGGAACGGCTCCGGGGAGGGCGCCGGGGGCAGTTCCTGGCACACTCGCATGAACGGCACGTTGGGGGCGATCACGTCCCATCGCTCCTTGTCCGGGTTCTCGCCCGCGAGACGGCAGGCACGGCGTCCGGGGTCGCGCAGGGCGGCGGTGAGCGAGGCAGTGTTCCAGACCGTGACGGTGTGGGAGTCGTCGTAGGTGGTCAGCGTGCTGCCATCCGCCGAGATGGCGAGTTCGCGCAGGCGCTCGCCCAGATCGAGGCCGACGATCCGGTGCGGCGAGGACGGGTTGGACACGTCCCACAGCAGGACCTGGTTCGTGCTGCCCGCTGTGGCCAGCAGTCGGCCGTCGCTGCTCAACGCGTAGGCGTCGTCCAGGTCGTCCGTGCCGGTGAGTGATGCCAGGGGGTGGGGGTGCGCCGGTGAGGACACGTCGTAGAGCTGGGCGGACCGTGCGAAGCTGCCGACCAGGAGTGTCTTCACGTCCTCGGTGAACGCCTCGGGCATGCCCATGAAGAAGTTGGAACCCTCGGGGTCGGGCAGAGTGGCCAGCCGCTCGGGTGAGTGAGGATCGGCCGTACTGTAGAGCGACGTGCCCAGGGCAAGGAGATTTCCCCGCGGGGCGAAGAGCACGCCGAAGCTGGAGCTCCGGTACGGAATCCGTGCCAGACGCACCGGCTGGCCGGGCCGCGAGACGTCCCACAAGAAAGTAGGCGGCTTACGGCCGGCCTGCACGGCGAGCTGCCGGTTGTCCGGGGAGAAGGACAGTTGGGGCAGTGAGTCGGGCACGCCGGTCTTCAGCACGTTGCGCTGCCTCGGCTCGGCCGGGTCGGAAACGTCCCAGACTGTCACAGTGCCGTCGTCCGTGGGGAGAGCCAGCCGCTTGCCGTCGCGTGAGAACAGCCCTACGGGCGAAAGATGCCTGCTGTCCACCGGAATCACGGCGGCCGTCCGTCCCGCACTACTGCCCGTGAGCGGGATCAGGCTCAGTTCGTGGTCTCCTGTGAGCAGCGCCAGCATGCGCCCGTGGGGATCGAGGGCGTGCGTCGGCACCCGCATCCAGCCGGCCCGGTAATGGGTGGGCCGCACCGGGGTCACTCGGCGGAGCCGCACCGGTGTCAGCCCCCGATCCGAGACCGCCCAGAAGTACAGCCTGCCGTTCGGAGCCCCGGTGACCACCGTGCGCCCGTCCCGTGAGAACGCGATGCCCTCGACCACATCCCCGGTCAGGACAGCCGTGCGTACCGGCTGTTCGTGATCCGACACGTCCCAGAGCACCGCCGTGCGATCAGTGCTGCCGGTCGCCAGATAGCGACCGTCACGGCTGTACGCGACCGAGGTCAACGGGCCGCCGTGGCCACTGATGACCGCGGCGCGCCGGGGCCGCGAAGGGTCGGCCAGGTCCCAGAGGCGGGCCTGCGCATCGTTCGAGGCGACGGCGAGCGTCTTCCCGTCGGGGCTGAACGCGGCGGCCCGCGGTGGGCCTCCGGTGCCCTGGAGCGCTGCGAGCCGCCGTGGCTCTGCGGGGTCCGCTACGTTCCACAGCTCCACGAGGCCGTCTTCCCACCCCAGCGCGAGCAACCGGTCGTCCGGCGAGAACGTCATCGTCTCCGCGCTGCTGGGCCGCAGGGGGAATGTGGTCAGGGATCGGGCAGGGCGGGAATCCGGGCTCACGGCCCACAACCGCGGTCCCTCTCGCGTGTTGCCAAGGGGTGCCGTAACCAGCAGCTTGCCCCTCGTACTGAATCCGGCGTGCTCCAGGCCCGGCGCGAGTGACTGGTCGCGCAGCGGCTTCGGACGGGTTCGGTCGGCGAGCGAGAACCGGGCGAGATGACCGTTGGCCCCGGTCAACATCATGACGGAGTCCCCCGTCCAGGTCGCCACGAACCCGAACGACCTCTCCCGGGTCGCCACGCCGGCCGTCCTGTGCGGCAGCCCCGGACCGTCGGCATCGAACAGCTCGGCGTTGCCCTGGCCCCCGCCCACGACAAGTGTCCGGCCGTCAGGGCTGTAGGACAGGGGCGCGCCGCTCGCGATGCGCGTGTCCACGGCGCCGGAGAACTGTGTGCTCGTCAGCACGTCGATCAGCGTGGAGCGCGTGGTCGGGTCGCCAGGGGCCATACGATGGGCCGCGATCGCGACGTACAACGCCGCCTGCGGATCCGACGTGAGGTCCGCTCGCGCCGCCTCCTCCAGCTGGCGGATCTGCGCAGCCCGGCTGTTGCGCTGCGCCTCCCGGCTTTTGTCCTGGGCGGCGGCGTTGAGCCGAACGGCTAACCCACCTGCCACCAGCGCGAGGGCCAGCGCCGTCACGGCCGCGGTCAGTCGCCGCTTGAGCTGCCGGTTGCTGGCCCGCTCCCGCTCCCGTTCGGCCCGTTGGGCCGCTTCGCTGGCGGCCAGGAACGCGGCGACGCCGGCGGGCAGTCGGCGCTGTGTGGCCCAGTCGAGACCGGCGGCCAGGTCGGTACCGTCCAGCAGGTCGCCGGGGAGCCCGCTCGCGGTCCAGCGAGTGCGCTGTTCCTGGGCGCGGCGCAGCCAGTCGTGGAACAGGTGATCCTGAGCGACCCAGTTGCGCAGGTCGGCCCAGTCGCGGATGAGCGCGTCGTGGACCAGCTCGGCGACCGGCTCGCCCGAGGCACCGGTCGGCCCGCCCGGGTCGCGGGCCCTGCCTGTGGTGATGATCCTTTGCCGGATCAGCAGGTCGAGTACATCGTCGATCACCCGGCCGTCCGGTTCGTGCGTGCCGGCCGCCAGATCACGCAGCACCGTCAGGGATACCTGCTGGCGGGCGGCGGGAATGTTGCGGGCGTCGTCCGCGGGCCGTACGAGGGCGGTGAGGATGCGCTGGGCAACCGGTTGCCGGGCCGGATCCAGCTGTTGGAGCGCGGTGTTGCACCAGGTGGCGAGGGCACCGGCGACCTCGCCGAGGCGCTGGTACGCCGTATGGGTCAGATGTCCGTCGTCGTCGTTGTCGGGGTCGTCCCACAACTGAGTGAGCGTCAACTCCAAGGGTGCCAGCAGGGTCACTGGTGCGGTCCCGGTGGTGGCGCCCGCCGGGTCGGCGGCCAGTACGTCGGTGATGATCCGCTCGGGCAGCCCGTCCTCGTAGCGCGCTCCAGCCTCGTCGGCGGGCCGGGTGATGATGGCGTACAGGTCCTGACGGCTCAGCGAGGCGGGCACGTTGAGCAGGCCCGGGCCGACGGCCTCCAGCAGGTCAGGGGCGAGGGCGGCCAGCCGTGAGTAGAAGTCGTCCCGCATGACCAGGACCAGGCTGAGCGCCACCGTTGCGCGGGCCGCCTCCAGCAGCTGGTCCAGCACCCCACGCGGGCGGTGCTGGGCGAGCAGTTCCTCGAACTGGTCGATGACAAGGAGCACCCGGTCCCTGCGCGGGTCGGCGGCGAGCCTGCGCCTGGCGGCGCCCGCGATCCCGACCGTCGCGGCGCCGGGCAGACCCGCCTGCTCCAGGGCGCCCGCCAGATCCTGTCCTGGTCGGACGACCACCGGCAGCCAGCGGGCGCTGCCCGGCAGTCCGCCTCCGGCGAGCTTGGGCAGCAGGCCCGCCTGCACCAGTGAGGACTTGCCCGCCCCGGACGGCCCCAGCAACAGCAGGAGGCGCCGCTGCGTGCCCAATCCGGCCAATCCGGTGAGCACCCTCTCGACTGCGGCCTCGCGCCCGTAGAACCAGCGGGCGTCCTGCGCGGTGAACGGCTGGAGATGCCGGTACGGCGACACGTCCTGTGTGACGAGTTCGGGCCATGCCTCGCGCAGCGCGGCAGTGGGCGTGGCATAGGCGATGCCGGTGCCCCGAAGGTGCTCATCGGGTGCGGAGATGGCGGTCACCATGCCGACGACCCGGCCGGTCATCTCGTCGAACACCGGGCCGCCGCTGAAGCCCGTCGTGAGGTCGTTGGCGCCGGTCAGTTGCAGAAGCGGACCGGCGGCGGTCGTGAGCAGGTCACCGGCCGTGGCGTACCCGAAGTGCCCCGTCGAAGGCGCCCGCCTGGGGAACCCGAAGACGCGTACCTGGTGGCCCCGGCAACGCTTCGCCGAGCCAAGAGGCAGGGGGCCGACACCTGTCGGGGTGCCGTCCAGGCGCAGGACGGCGATGTCCTCCGCTTCCGGCGCCCGCCAGGGTTCGGTGAGGACGGCTCCCGTGAACCGAGGCGAGCGGTCGGCGTTCGGGAACGCGACGCTCACCTGGTCCCCCGGGCCCCGGCCGGCGGCACGTACGACATGAGCGCAGGTGACGACCAGGTCGCCGGCGATCAGAAAGCCCGCTCCGGCCACCTCGCCGTCACCACTCAGAATCTGGGCGACCGCGGCGGAAACCCTCGTCCCGGTCATGACCCCGCGGCCCCCGCCTGGCCGTCCTCCGCCTTCCGCCACAACGCCCGCACTTTGAGGTGGCAGTTCGCCTCGGTCTGGGTGATGACCGCGCCGGCCTGCGCGGCAAGATCGACCCCGAACTCGATTTCGAGCTCTTCTGGCCCCGCCTGCCGCAACTGATCGACTTCGGCCCTGGCGGTGCCCCTCACCGGGATCAGCGCCGACTGGAGACTCGACGGCAGGTCATGGATCGCGTCGGCCATCCGCCCAGCCTTCACCGGCCCGTCGGACACCTCCGGCACGGCCTCGAACAGGATGGAACCGCCGTTCTCCAGTGGTAACCGAGCAAAGCTGCGCATCCACGCCCCCTCGTCCCACGTTCACCCTTCACGATAGATGAACGGCGGCCACGGTTGTCCGCTCATCGTCAAGTTGGCGCGTAGTGATCAGTCACGCCCCGGTGACCAGCCTTCCGCCCATCGCCGGCATCGTCGCGGACACCCGTCTGTCCAGAACCCGCCATGCGGACGGCCACGACGGAGTCTCGCCGAGCGGGCGGGGTGCACATCGATGCCTGGAACGAAACCCCGGCCCTGTTGTTCAGCACGGAGATCTCCTTGGACGGCCCGCCCACCGTCCCCGCCCTGCACGCTGACGGCCCCGGCGGCCGGCTGCGCACACCGGAAGGCACGCCCGCTGTCCCGGCCTCAAGAAGGAAGCGAAGAAGGTGCACCGGAAGCCGCAGCGGCCCGCAGGCGGAACAGGACAGTTCCGATGAGCTTGTCCTCGGGGCAGTAGCCCCACTGTTTGGAGTCCATCGAGCCCGGCTTCTCGCCCAGGAGGACGAGCATGCCCGGCGGCACGTGGGTACCGGGGCATCGGCCGGCCCAGTGCGGTACGGGCTCTCCGGCGACGGCGACGATGCGTTTGACGTACCACGATTCGGACGTGGTGCCCGGGGGGACGTGCCAGCCGTGCTCGGGGTGGGGTGCGACGACGACGGCCACCCGGCCCGTGGCGACACGGCGTCTGCCGCGGAGCATGAGGATCAGGTCGCCGGGCATGAGGGTCGGCGACATGCTGTGTCCGCGGACGGTCACAGCCACCAGCCGCCCACGCGCCAGCAACAGGGCTGCGGCGAGGACGAAAAGTCCTGCGAGGGCGAGGAGCACCGGGGCTGCGGCGGTCACCGGACGGTCTCCTCGTAGCCTTCGGCTTGCGTGGTGAAGAGCTCGGCATAGGTGCCGTGGGCGGTCATGAGCTGTTCGTGGGTGCCTGCCTCCTGCACGGTTCCGTCGGCGATGACGACAATGGCGTCTGCGGCGCGGACGGTGTTGAGGCGGTGGGAGACGAGGATGCTCGTCGCGCCCTGACGGAGTGAGGTGAGCCGGTCGTGGACGTGGCGTTCGGCGACCGCGTCGAGGCCGGTACTGGGTTCGTCGAGGATCATGAGATCCCGTTCGGCACGCATCAGGGCCCGGGCGAGCGCGAGGCGCTGCCACTGGCCGCCCGACAGCTGGACGCCAGGGTTGGTGTCTTCGGTGTCGTCGGGGAAGAACATCCGGCTGAGCATGGTGTCGTACCCCTGTGGGAGGCGGGCGAGGGCGGTGTGGATGTCCGCGGCGGTGGCAGCGGCGTGGATGCGCCCATGGTCGTGGAGAGAGCCGAGGTCACCGAGGCCGATGTTCTCCCCGGCGGTGAGGTCGTACTCCATCGGGTCCTGGAAGACAACGCTGACTCGCCGGCGCAGCTGGTCCGCAGGGAAGTCCTTGATGTCGATGCCGTCCCAGTGGATGCTGCCCCGCTGCGGGTCGTAGAGGCGGCACAGCAGTTTGACGAGGGTGCTCTTGCCGGCCCCGTTGAGACCGACGACGGCCAGGCTGGTGCCGTGCGGGATGGTCAGGCTGATTCCGCGGAGGATCCACGGTCCGTCGTCGGTGTAGCGGAACCAGACGTCCCGGAGTTCGATGCCGTGGCTCAGGGGCGGTGGGGCGATCGGGGCGGCCGGGGCGGGGAGGTCGTCCCGGACCTGGGTGACATGCAGGTAGTGGCTGAACAGCAGGGCCGTCTGGTGGCTTTGGGCGATGCATCCCACCAGGCCGATGAGTGCCGTCTGCATGCCGGCGAGGGCGGCGACGAGGAGGGACACATCACCAACGGTGAGGGCGTGGGCGGCAGCCTGGTGCACACCCCAGACGAGTGCGCCGGTGGAGACGCCGGCTCCGAGGGCAGCGAGGGCCGTCTCGTAGGTGGCGAGGCGGCGGTCGAGCCGTTCCTCCTGCCGGTTGATGCTGTCGAGATCGGTACGCATGCGCTGCGCGAAGTAGCCGCCGAGGCCATAGAGGCGGATCTCTTTCGCCGCTTGAGTGCCGGTGAGGAGCCCTCGGTAGAAGATCTGGCGGCGGGCGAGGTTGCTGGTGCGCCAGAACATGTCCGCGCGATGCCGGCTGTTGGCCAGGTGGGCGAAGAGGGCCGGAACGGCCGCGGCGATGAGGATGGCGGCCAGGGTGGGGCTGATGAGCAGAAGACTTCCCAGGAAGCCCGCCAGGGTGAGGACTGCCTGGGCGCCCTGGAGTGCTGCACCGACGAGTCGCTCGGCCCCCTGCGCGCTCTGGATGGCGAGTTGGACACGGTCGTGGAAGGCCGGCTGTTCGAGCTTGGACAGGCCGCTGAGCCGGTTGACAGCCGTGAGCAGGTCGCTCTGGGCCCGGGTGGAGGTGGCGCGGCGGATGCGGCCGTCCGCGTAGGAGGAGATGGCTGAGGCGGCAGCGAGGAGGACAGTGAGCAGGCCGATGCCGGCGGCGGCCCAGTTGAGGTCCGAGGCACGGAAGTCATCCGCGGTGAGGCTGTCGACCACGTACTTGAGCAGCCAGGAGGCCGCTATGGGGGCTGCACCCGCGATGACGACGGTGGCGATGCGGACGGCGAGGGCCCCGGGGCAGGACCGCAGCGTGAGGGCGAGTACGGCGGTGAGGCCCCGCAGGAATTCGGCCGTGCGGGAGGTGGACTGCCCGCTCATGCGGTGAGGAGGTTGAGCGCGGGCAGGGAACCTTGGCCGATGCCTGTCTCCGTGATGGTCCCGTCGGCGTCGAGGAGGACGAAGGTCGGGTGGTGGCGCACGCCGAAGGCGCCGGCGATGGGACCGTCCGGGGGTTCGGTGGTGGTGAGTTCGGTGAGCGGGCCGACTGCCTCGAGCAGCGGGCCGGCTTCGGGTGGCTGTCCGCTGATGACGGCGACGAGATGCGCACCTGACGGAGTGTTCGCCTCGGCCCACCGCTGGATCTCGGGGAGGCTTTCCCTGGTGGGCCCGCAGTCGGGGCGGAGGAAACAGATGAGGGCGGGGTGCCCGGCCAGGGTGGATTCGCTGACTTCGCCTCGGGATGTGTGCAAGGTGAAAGCAGGGGTGTGGTCACCTTCGTGTACGGCAAGGGCTGGAGGGCCCGGGGCAGGGGCGGCCGAGGCGGGGGCGGCCGGGGCAGGGGCGGCCATCGTGGCGCGCCAGCGTTTGATGACCGCAAAGGTGAGGAGGGCGTTGACGAGGGTGACCGCGGCGAGAAGGGCGAGGCCGGTGATGGCGTAGCTCACTCTGTGATCGTCCTTTCAGCTTTGGCCGGTGCGGACGGAGAAGAAGAAGGCGGGGTCGTCGGTGAAGACGGCGAACGCGGTGCGATGGACGGCGACGGCGCTGAAGGCCGCGCACAGGGCGGCGGCGACGGCCAGGCCCGCGGTGAGCGTCCGGGGCAGGGCGAGGAGCACGGCGGCGATGAGCTCGGCCGCGGGCACCAGGATGGCGAGAGCCGGCCGGGCGGCGTCCGGCAGGTAGGTGAGGTCGCCCGGTGCCGTGGCGAATCGGCGGCGTTCGCGCAGCTTGGCGAGGCCGGCCACGGTCAGCACGCAGATCAGCGTCAGGCGGCAGACGAGCAGCAGGTCGGACAAGGGTGACTCCGAAAGAATGGGTCCTGGGCCGGCGGGCACGGGGCGAGCCGCACGCGGCCCGCCCCGTGGTTGTTCAGCAGTAGTTCCAGCTGCCGCAGCTGACCCCGCACGCGCCCGTGTAGCAGCAGCGACGGCACCGCTGGGCGCTGGTGCTCCACTCGGTCCAGCAGTCCGGCGGGCAGCCTGCCTCGGCTTCGGCCTTGGGCAGGATCCGCTCGATCAGACGGCCCGCACCGGCCTTGAGTGTGCGCATGGTTCTCCTCTTCCTGTGTGGATGGGATGGGCGTACTCCGCGGTGCGACCGCGGTCCGCGCTCGCACCGGGGTTCAGGAGGCCGCCAACACCGGTTCGCGGCCGGCGGCGGGGGGAGCGGCGACGACGCCGTCCCGGTAGCTGAGGATCGTGGGGAAGGCAGGGACGCGCAGGGCGCGGAACAGTGGTGATGCCTCGGGCTCCAGTACCACCTCGTCCGCCGTCCCGACGAGTTGGGCGGTCAGGCTGCTCTCGCCGGCTTCGGCGCCGATCACCAGGGCCAGGACCCGGCCGCCCGCTGCCTGGGCCCGGTCGGCCCGTTCGGCGAAGCCGGGGAGGCTGTCGGTGCAGGACGGGCAGTCGTGGGAGAAGACGCCCAGCAGCAGCTCCCCGGAGCGGAAGTCGTCCTGGGTCAGGGGCCGGCCGCTGAGCGCGGTGGCGGTGAAGTCCGGTAGTCCGTCTCCGGGTTGCGGGCCCTGGCCTGCGAAGTCGTCGCGTCGGCGTACGACTTCGAGCTCCTGCCAACGGCGCAGGATGACCATGAGCAGGACGAGGTTGAGCAGGGCGACGGCTCCGACGAGCACCAGACCGGCAATGACGTAAGGCAATTTTCGACCCCCTGGCGCGGTTGCACGGGGGAGCAGTGTGATACGCGAGGCCTGTCGGGAGAATGCCAAGATCTTGCCAGGAACATGACGAGCCGAGCATCATTGCCGCCATGCTTGCCACGGGGTCGCATTTTCGAGTGCTCGGCAAAGTTGAGTGGACCGTCGACGGACACCCCAGAGCCATCGGCCGCCGCCGCGAGCGTCTGCTGCTGGGTCTGCTCCTGCTGGAGATGGGCCGGCCGCTCCCGATGGACCGGCTGGTCGACCTGCTGTCGGACGAGGACGAACGGCCGCGGTCCCGGGCCGACCTGTACGTGGATGTCTGCCGGCTGCGGGCGAACCTTCGCCGGGGCGGGTGCGACGGGTCGGTGCGGCTGGTGCGGAGCGGTTCGACGTACGCCCTGACCGGCGATCCGCAGTTGGTGGATCTGCACCGTTTCACTCAGTTGGTCAACCGGGCCCAGCGGAGCACCGAGCCGCAGGAGGTTTCACAACTCACCTCGTCCGCCCTCACCGAGTGGCGGGGGGCGGTGCTGGAGGACGTCGCATCCGAGCGGACCCGCCGCAGTGTCGGCACCGCTTTCGACGAACTGCTGATCTCAGCTCAACTTCTGCGTGTCGCAGCGGAGTTCAAGCTGCGTAACTACTGGTCACTTGCCGCGGAGCTCGCGCGGCTGACCGAGGACCACCCGGAACACGAGATGTTCTTGGCCTTCCGTGCGGCCACGCTCTACGAGTGCGGCCGTCGCGCGGATGCGTTGCGAGTGCTGTCCTCGGCGCGAGCACAAATGACCGCGCGGCTGGGGTTGGATCTGAGCCGCGAGCTGCAGGATCTGCGGGAGGCGATCCTGCGGGACGATCCCGTGGACCGCCGCATCTTCCGCGGTGGCACCCTGGGCACCATGTGATGCACCACCGCAGCCCCACCAACCCAGCACGGCACCCTCGCGGAGTGCGACCGGACGGGGCCGACTACTCCCACCACGGCCACAAGTACGCCATCGGCGCCGCCTTCGCTGTCATCGCCCGCACCGCACGGCAACCGGTCACCGTCCTCACCTCCGACCCCGAGGACCTGACGCTCCTGTGCGGCCCCGCCGTAGAGGTCGTCAAGGTCTGAAACTCCGGCCGAACGCCGAGGGGCCCCGCCCCCTTCGAGTTCTGCGACTGCTGCGGACACCAAGCGGCCTGACCTGAGTCTTCGCAGGTCAGGCCCTCTCTGCGACGGCGATCAGACATTTGCCTGAGCCAACAGACGCTCCGCGCTCTCAGGGCTCGTTCCGGGCGGCGCGTAGTCCGGCAGCCACGCATTCACGGCCACGAGCTCAGCCCCGCGCAGCGCCGCCCTCCGCCTCCGCCATACCGCGCTATGGTGTTGGTATGGCTACCAAGAAGGTGACTATCACCCTCGATGAATCCCTGGTCGAGGCCCTGGCCGGTGCCGCTGAGGAGGAAGGCATCCCGCTCTCCCGGCTCGTCGCCGGAGCGGCCGAACGAGAGCTGCGGTTGCGGGCCGGGCGGGCCGCGATCCAGGAGTGGCAAGCGAAGCACGGCGCCTTCACGCCGGAGGAGCTCGCCGCCGCCCGTGCCGCTATGGCCGACGCCGATGCCGAGTACCTCAGCAGCACGGGGGCATCGGCCGCGTGAACATCCCTTACCTGTACGACGCCGGTGCGCTGATCGCCATCGACAACGACGACCGACGTATGTGGGCCCGCCACAGCCTGGCTCTCGAAGACGGCCGGGACATCCACGTGCCCTCCGTGGTCGTCAGCCAGGCCTGGCGGGACTCCCGCCGCCAGGTCAGGCTCGGCAAGTTCCTCGCCGGGTGCCATGTTGAACCCGTGGGCCTCGAAACCGCCAAGGCCGCAGGCATTCTCTGCGGCAAGGCCGGCACGGCCGACATCGTCGACGCCACCGTCGTCGTCATGGCTGCCAGTCTCGGGGCGATCATCTGGACCTCCGACCCGGACGACATCCGCACCCTCATCGACGCCCAGGACGTCAAGCCCGCTCCCGTCATCCGCGCCGTCTGACCTCCGAGGGTCTGCGGACTCCTGCGGACAGCAGGATGGCCTCACCGACATCCTCGCAGGTCAGGCCGCCTCTATGTATGCGATCAGACCTCCGAGGTCAACGATCGAACGTCCGCCGGGCCTGACGGGGCCACCCACAGGGACGGCAAGGGGAAGCGCGTTGCGGGCGCCGTGAGGGCCGTGAAAGGCTTCCTTAAGCCCACCTGCGGCCCGACTCCGAGGAGCGGACTGGCCGTCGTCGACAGTGCGTAAGCAGGCCACCGTGAAGGGCAAGACGCAGGCCTTCGAATCGGCCGCACGCCCGCGTGCCGGACTCATCCAGCACGCTGCGGACTCTGTGCGGACCGCAAAGGCCGCCCAACCCGCTCCGCCGCAGGTCAGACGGCCTTTCGCCGGACGTATTAGACGTTGAAGCGGAACTCCACCACGTCGCCGTCCTGCATCACGTACTCCTTGCCCTCCATGCGGGCCTTGCCCTTCGCGCGGGCCTCGGCGACCGAGCCGGTCTCGACCAGGTCCTCGAAGGAGATGATCTCCGCCTTGATGAAGCCCTTCTGGAAGTCGGTGTGGATGACACCGGCCGCCTCGGGGGCCGTGGCGCCCTTCTTGATCGTCCAGGCGCGGGCTTCCTTCGGACCTGCCGTGAGGTAGGTCTGGAGGCCCAGGGTGTCGAAGCCGACGCGGCCGAGGGTGGCCAGGCCGGGCTCTTCCTGGCCCATGGACTGGAGGAGTTCGAGGGCCTCGTCGTCGTCGAGTTCGATGAGCTCGGACTCGATCTTGGCGTTGAGGAAGATCGCCTCGGCGGGGGCGACCAGGGTGCGCTGTTCGTTCTTGAAGTCCTCGTCGACCAGCTCGTCCTCGTCGACGTTGAAGACGTAGAGGAAGGGCTTGGTGGTGAGGAGGTGCAGCTCGTGGAGGAGCTTGCCCTTCTCGGTGCCTGCGGTGATGCCCGCGGCGAAGAGGGTCTGGCCGGACTCCAGGATCTTCTGGGCCTCCTCGACCGTGGCGAGGACCGCGACCTTCTCCTTCTGGAGGCGGGACTCCTTGGTGAGGCGCGGGACGGCCTTCTCGATGGACTGGAGGTCGGCGAGGATCAGCTCGGTGTTGATCGTCTCGATGTCGTCCTTGGGCGAGACCTTGCCGTCGACGTGGACGACGTTCTCGTCCTTGAAGGCACGGATGACCTGGCAGATCGCGTCGGACTCGCGGATGTTCGCGAGGAACTTGTTGCCGAGGCCCTCGCCCTCGCTCGCGCCGCGCACGATGCCGGCGATGTCCACGAAGTCGACGGTGGCCGGGAGCAGCTTCTGGGAGTTGAAGATCTCCGCGAGCTTGTTCAGACGCGCGTCGGGGACGCCGACCACGCCGACGTTCGGCTCGATCGTGGCGAACGGGTAGTTGGCCGCCAGCACGTCGTTCTTGGTCAGGGCGTTGAACAGGGTCGACTTGCCGACATTCGGCAGACCGACGATTCCGATCGTGAGCGACACGTTGGCGACTTCCTGCAGTAAGGATGGATGGGCCGATTCTCCAGTTTACGGGCGGGGGCAAGCGGGTAATCACAGGTCTGGCGCGGGGGCGATCCGGTTCCCGTTCGGCCATGTGGCATCGAACTCATCGCCAAGGTCACCCAAAGGGCGTGTCCAACGCGTCTGTCCTCCCGCTTCGCGACCTACGTTGTCCCGGTGGAGCAGCCCAGAACACGTCCCCCTCGGCGCCGGCAGTCGTCGCAGCAGTTCCCGCAGGGCACCCTCGACGAGGCCGACACCGTCTATCGGGCTGTGGGCGCGCCCGGCCCGCGGGCACGCCCGGTGCCGCCCGCCGTGCTCGCGCTGCGCCGGCTGCCGAGTCCTCGGCTCACCGGCATCGGTGCCGGATTGTTCGCCGCCGCCGTCATGTTCTCGCTGGCGTGCCTCGACTGGCTGCTGTTCGACGGTTCACCGGCGGTGTACGGGGCGCTGTTCCTGCCGGTCAGCGCGCTGACCGCACTGTGGGTACGGCCGGCCGACCTGGTGACCGCACCGATCAGCGTGCCGATCGCGTTCGCCGTCGGTGTGATTCCGATCTCCGGCGGCACGGGCGGCTTCGGCGGGCAGACGATGGCGGTCGTCACCGCGCTCGCCGTCCATGCCGGCTGGCTGTACGGCGGCACGCTCGTCGCGGGGCTCATCGCCACCGTGCGCAAGGTCCGGCTGATGCGGCAGCGCCGACGGCGGATGCTGCTGGCCGCGCGGGCGGCACGGTCCACCCGGCGTCCGAGGGGTTAGCTCCGGTCAGCTGTCTGCCGCGGCCATGGCCGCGCCGACGATGCCCGCGTTGTTCTGCAGCTCCGCGGGGATCATCTCGGCCCGCACGTGGTCGATCAGCGGCAGGAACTTGTCCGCCTTGCGGCTGACTCCGCCGCCGATGATGAAGAGCTCGGGCGAGAACAGCATCTCCACATGGGTCAGGTACCTCTGCACCCGGTGCGCCCAGTGGTGCCAGCTCAGGTCCTCGTCCTCCTTGGCCTTCGTGGAAGCGTGCTTCTCGGCGTCGTGTCCGTTCAGCTCCAGATGACCGAGCTCGGTGTTGGGCACGAGCTGCCCGTCGATGAAGAGAGCGCTGCCGATCCCCGTACCGAACGTCAGCATGATCACGGTCCCCTTGCGGCCGCGCCCGGCGCCGAACGTCATCTCGGCGATTCCCGCCGCGTCGGCATCGTTGAGGACGGTCACCGGAAGGCTCAGCTTGTTGCTGAGGAGGGTGCGGGCGTCGGTGTCGATCCAGCCCTTGTCGACATTGGCCGCTGTGCGGGTGACACCGCCGGTGACTACGCCCGGGAAGGTGATGCCGACCGGTCCCGACCAGCCGAAGTGGCCGACCACCTCGGCCACGCTGTCGGCCACGTCCGTGGGCGTGGCCGGATGCGGTGTCAGTACTTTGTGGCGCTCCTGCGCCAGGTCTCCTCGGTCCAGGTCCACGGGAGCACCCTTGATCCCGGATCCGCCGATGTCCACGCCGAAGATCTGCATGCGACCCACGGTACGGGCCCGCGCCGCACCGCGCCCCACTTCCCGGGGCACGGACCCGCGCCCCGGGGTTGCGACCTCTTACTTCGCGGAGAGCGCTTCGGCCTCTGCGCGCAGGTCCCGGCGGAGCTCCTTGGGCAGCGAGAAGGTGATCGACTCCTCGGCCGTCTTCACCGTCTCCACGTCCGCGTAGCCACGCTCGGCCAGCCACTCCAGGACGCCGTCGACCAGCACGTCGGGGACGGAGGCGCCGGACGTGAGGCCGACCGTGGTGACGCCCTCCAGCCAGGCCTCGTCGATCTCGTGCGCGAAGTCCACCAGATGGGCGGCGGGGGCGCCCGCGTCGAGGGCGACCTCGACCATGCGGATCGAGTTCGAGGAGTTCTTGGAGCCGACGACGATGACCAGCTCGGCGTCCTCGGCCAGCTTCTTCACCGCGATCTGGCGGTTCTGCGTGGCGTAGCAGATGTCGTCACTCGGCGGCGAGAGGAGCTGGGGGAACTTCTCCTTCAGCGCGTCCACCGTCTCCATCGTCTCGTCGACCGAGAGCGTGGTCTGGGAGAGCCAGACGACCTTCGACTCGTCGCGCACGGAGACCTGGGCGACGTCCTCGGGGCCGTCGACCAGGGTGATGTGGTCGGGCGCCTCGCCGCTCGTGCCGATGACTTCCTCGTGGCCCTCGTGGCCGATCAGGAGGATGTCGTAGTCCTCCTTGGCGAACCGGACCGCTTCCTTGTGGACCTTGGTGACCAGCGGGCACGTCGCGTCGATCGTGGCGAGCTTGCGCTCGGCGGCCTCGGCGTGGACGGCCGGTGCGACGCCGTGCGCGGAGAACATCACGATGGAGCCCTCGGGGACCTCCGCGGTGACGTCGACGAAGACCGCGCCCTTCTTCTCCAGCGTCTGCACGACGTACTTGTTGTGCACGATCTCGTGGCGGACGTAGATCGGGGCCCCGTACTGCTCCAGGGCCTTCTCGACGGCGATCACGGCACGGTCCACGCCCGCGCAGTAGCCACGGGGCGCGGCGAGCAGGACGCGGCGCGTGGCGCCCGCACTCGGGTCGGTGGCGGGCGACGGGCTGGGCGTAGCAGTCATGCGTCCCATCGTAAGGCCGTGCCGAACAGGCGCGGGATCAGCCGGGTCGGGAGACTTGCCCATACGCGACGTACGCCCCGTACGCCCCGTACGCGACCGTGTCCGCGCGATCTACGGAGGGCTCATGGCCGGCAGCAGTACGGACCGGGCTGGACTGCACCGGACGCTCGGGTTCCGGGATCTGGTGGTGTACGGGCTGCTGTTCATCGCGCCCATGGCGCCTGTCGGGATCTTCGGCACGCTCGACGCGAAATCGGGCGGTGCGGTCGCGCTCGTGTACGTCGTGGCGACCGTCGTCATGGCGTTCACCGCCTTCAGCTACGCCCAGATGGTGCGAGTCGTGCCGCTGGCCGGTTCGGTCTTCGCGTACGCCCGCAAGGGGCTCGGGGAAGGGCCCGGGTTCATCGCCGGGTGGATGGCGATGCTGGACTATCTGCTGATCCCGGCGGTCGCCTATCTCTTCTCCGGGATCGCGATGAACGCGCTGGTGCCGTCGGTGTCACGGTGGGTCTGGACGGCGCTCGCGGTGGTCGTCACCACCCTGCTCAACTTGTGGGGGGTGCGGGCTGCTGCCCGGGTCGGCTTCGCGGTGCTCGCGATGGAGATCGCGGTGCTGGCGGTGTTCCTGGTGTCGGCGGTGGTCGTCCTCGTGCGAAACGGGGCGCAACGCGGCTGGTGGACGCCGCTCACCGGGGACTCCGGCTTCTCCACGACGGCGGTGCTGAGCGCGGTATCGGTGGCCGTGCTCTCGTATCTGGGCTTCGACGCCATCGCCTCGTTCGCGGAGGAGGCCACCGGCGGCTCGGAGAAGGTGGCGCGGGCGGTGCTGTTCTGTCTGGTGCTCGCGGGGGCGCTGTTCGTGGCGCAGGGCTATCTGGCGGCCCTGCTGGAACCGATGACGTCGGCGGAGCTGGCCGCCGCTCCGGCCAGGCAGGGGTCCGCCTTCTACGACACGGTGGACTTCGCCGTCGGCACCTGGCTGCACGACCTGGTGGCGGTCAGCAAGGCGATCGGGGCGGCGTTCGCGGCGCTGGCCGGGCAGGCGGCGGCGGGGCGGCTGCTGTTCGCGATGGCCAGGGAGCGACGGCTGCCCACGCTGCTGGCCCGGGTCGACCCGCGGTCCGGGGTGCCGCGGACCGCGATCCTGATCGCCGCGGGCGTGACGCTGGTGGCGGCGGTGTGGGCGGCCCGGCGCGCCGACGGCCTCGACCGTCTGGTTTCGGTGGTCGACATCGGGGCGCTGACGGCGTTCGTCCTGCTGCACGCGTCGGTGGTCGGCTGGTTCGCCGTACGCCGGATGGACGGGCCGCCCAGCTGGTGGCGGCACGTGCTGGTGCCGGTGGTGGGTGCGGGGGTGCTGGTCGCGGTGATCGCGGAGGCGGCGGCGAGCGCTCAGGTGGTGGGGGTTTTCTGGCTGGCGGTGGGGCTGGTGGTGCTGGCGTTGCAGTTCGGACGGCGCCCGGCTGTATGACGGCCTCCCCGCACTCCCTGCCGTAAGGGCCGGGAGCCCGCTCGCTATCGTGCACCAGGCCGTAAGGGGGGCTCTCGCGTGTCGTGGGGCTGCCTCGTTGTCCGTGGCGGCGGATACGCTCGCTCGCATGGCTCTCAATACGTCCGCGGAAGCTCCACTGCCCGTCGGCGAGGTGTCACGGCTGATCGGGGGATGGATCGACCGGCTCGGCGCCGTCTGGGTCGAGGGGCAGATCACGCAGTTGTCGCGACGGCCGGGTGCCGGGGTGGTGTTCCTGACGCTGCGCGACCCGTCGCAGGACATCTCCGTGAGCGTGACCTGCTTCCGCCAGGTCTTCGACCGGATCGCGGATGTGGTGACGGAGGGTGCGCGGGTCGTCCTCCTCGCCAAGCCCGAGTGGTACGCACCCCGCGGCCAGCTGTCCCTGCGGGCCACCGAGATACGGCCGGTCGGCATCGGCGAACTGCTGGTCCGGCTGGAGCATCTGAAAAAGTCCCTGGCCGCGGAGGGGCTCTTCGCCCTGGACCGGAAGAAGCCGCTGCCGTTCCTGCCGCAGCTGATCGGTCTGGTCTGCGGTCGGGCTTCGGCGGCCGAGCGCGACGTGCTGGAGAACGCGCGGCGGCGCTGGCCCGCGGTCCGGTTCGAGGTGCGCAACACCGCGGTGCAGGGCGTGCACGCGGTGAACCAGGTGGTCCAGGCGGTGAAGGAGCTGGACGACCTGCCCGATGTCGACGTGATCATCGTGGCGCGCGGCGGCGGCAGTGTGGAGGACCTGCTGCCGTTCTCGGACGAGCAGCTCATCCGTACGGTCGCCGGGTGCCGCACGCCGGTGGTGTCCGCGATCGGGCACGAGCCGGACTCCCCGCTGCTCGACCTGGTCGCGGATCTGCGGGCGTCCACGCCGACGGACGCGGCGAAGAAGGTCGTGCCGGACGTGGGCGAGGAGCTGGACCGGGTGCAGCAGTTGCGGGACCGGGCCCTGCGGACCGTACGAGGGCTGCTCGACCGGGAGGAGCGGGGACTCGCCCATGCGCTGGGCCGGCCCTCCATGCAGCAGCCGCAGCGGATGGTGGACGAGCGTGCGGCGGAGGTCGACGCGCTGATCGGGCGGAGCCGCCGGGTGCTGGGCCATCTGCTGGACCGGGCGGACTCGGAGCTCGCCCACACCCGGGCACGGGTGGTCGCGCTGTCGCCCGCGGCGACGCTGGAGCGCGGGTACGCGGTGCTGCAGCGGCCGGACGGTCATGTGGTCCGCTCCCCCGCGGACGCCGGGGCGCCGGGCGACAAGCTGCGGGCGCGGGTGTCGGAGGGCGAGTTCACCGTGCGGGTGGCCGAATGACGGACGCGGCGCCCCGCCGTCTCGGCTCGGACCTGGCTGTCGTACCTCACGCATAGGGTGGATCACATGACGGACGACGCGACAACGGCACCTGCCGCCACGGACACGCTCGGGTACGAGCAGGCGCGGGACGAACTGATCGAGGTCGTGCGGCGCCTGGAGGCGGGCGGCACGACGCTGGAGGAGTCGCTCGCGCTGTGGGAGCGCGGCGAGGAGCTGGCCAAGGTGTGCCGGCACTGGCTGCAGGGCGCCCGGGCCCGGCTGGACGAGGCGCTCGCCCAGCCCGGGAAGGAGCAGCCGGACACGCAGGGCGACGCGGGCTGAGAGCCGCGCCGCGGCCGCCCGGTCAGAGGTCACCCGACAGGCTCTGAGCCCGGTCCCGGAATAGATCCGGCGCGCCCGGTGGTTGTGCGCCCCGTCAGAAGCCGGGGCGGCCGGGCGCACTTCGCACACGTTTGTGGAGTAGATCACTCCGATCAGGTTTTAGTTGAAAGTTAACCTACCTATCGCTTACGGTCGCCGTGTCGCTTGATCCGTATTCGTCCGGAAGGTATTCCGCAAGATGTCCCTCGTTCTTGACCCCGCTGCCCAGGACCTCCTCTTCCGCGAGGCCCGCACCGCCAACACCTTCACCGACGAGCCGGTCTCGGACGAGCAGATCCAGGCGATCTACGACCTGGTCAAGTACGGCCCGACCGCCTTCAACCAGTCGCCGCTGCGCGTCGTCCTGGTCCGCTCCGACGACGCCCGCGCGCGCCTCGTGAAGCACATGGCCGAGGGCAACCAGCCGAAGACCTCCACCGCTCCGCTGGTCGCGATCCTGGCCGCAGACAACGAGTTCCACGAGGATCTCCCGGCCCTGATGCCGCACTTCCCGCAGGCCAAGGACGCGTTCTTCTCCGAGCGCCCGGTCCGCGAGTCGTCCGCCGCGCTGAACGCCGCCCTGCAGGCCGCGTACTTCATCGTCGGCGTCCGCGCCGCCGGCCTGGCCGCCGGCCCGATGACCGGCTTCGACGCCGCGGGCATCGAGAAGGAGTTCCTGGATGGCGACCACAGCCTGCTGATGGTCGTCAACATCGGCAAGCCGGGCGAGGACGCCTGGTTCCCGCGTCTGCCGCGTCTCGCCTACGACGAGGTCATCACGACCGTCTGAGCCATTCCGGCCGTACGGAGAGGGGCCCCGGAGCACGTGCTCCGGGGCCCCCCTCCGGAACGCCCCCGGGGGGGCCGCCCCGCGCGCGGGAGAAGTCGTGCAGTTCGCGGCGGCCCACAACCCCCACCGCACCGCCGGCGCCCCAACCG
>NZ_JBITER010000020.1:0-139770 GCF_044455345.1 Streptomyces sp. NPDC051286
GACGGCAGCCGCCTGATAGCCACACCCAGCACCCCTGGGCGACCCAACCCTACGAATGGCTCGATCAACCCGATCAAGACGGTAGAGCCGCCTGAACCAAGAGCGGTCGTGATCCGCTGGTCCATGAGGCCCTGGAAGGGCCGGACAGCTGGGCGTTGCGACCAAGGACGAACATACCGACAGCCACGGTCGACGTGACCGTTGTCCCAGGCTTCGTCACGAAGGGAGAACTGAGCGCTGTATTCGGCGTGTTGGCGGTATGCCAACGCCTCTGCCCACGCCGCCGCCTCACGGCTCTTTGCAGACGCTTCAAGGCCGCTGGGTAGCCCGGGTCGCCCTCGACGCCGCCGGGCGTTCGAGAGTTCCGTGGTCATTCCCGAGACGCTGGGCCATCGAGCCAGGATCGACGGGCCGTCGCACCACCCGCGACCATCGACCCACCCGCACCACCCCGATAGCATGTTCGAACTCACGACGAGCGCCATCGCCCGTCCTTCACCGGAAATCCATGCGTCCGGCACGAAGAGTGTCTTTAACCAACGTCTAACAAATCGGCCAAACAATTGATACCTATAGCATCGCGGGTTCTTTCACGAAGAAAAAACAGAATTACGTTCGCCGTGTGGCGTCAACCACGGGCGATACTGTGGGCCACGGCGGCGACGGTGACCCTCGGATTCCTCATCGCGTTGGAGATCGCCGCGCGTCACTACGGCCTACCGGGACCGATCACCACCCAGGCGCAAGAAGTGGTATTCGCCCCCCAATCGGGTTTCCTGTTGTACGCCAGCATGGCACTGATGATGGTGGTGCTCACCTGGCGACAACGGTTCATCGCGGCTGGTGTCGCGATCGGCATCGACCTCACCTTCCTACTGGTGCGGTGGGCGGCCGACGCCAAAGTGACCGACGGTCACCCCTTCGGCAACGGCGCGTTGTGGGTGATTTTGGGCTATGCGGTCATCGCGCTCACGCGCCGCACGGGCCGGGAACGTGTGTTGCTGCTGAAGGGTGTCGGGCTGGGCCTGCTGCTGGTGACCGGCCGTAAGACTGGCGACACCTGGCTACTCATCACGTCGAAGACGCGCCCGGAGGTGCTTGACCAGTACGTGGCAACCGCCGATAACGCGCTGGGCAACCCGTCGTGGCTGGTGGGCCGGATCGTCACAGCCACTGGCCCGATCGGCACCCATTTTCTCGACTACGTCTACACTCTGCTTCCGGTGGCCGCGGTCGTCGTCACGGTGTACCAGCTACGTAGCGTGGCGGTCGAGCGTCGCTTCCCGAGCCACCATCTGGTGCGCACCTTTCTGGTCATCGGCCTCCTCGGGCCGGGCATCTACATGATCTTCCCCGTGGTCGGGCCGATCTTCGCCTACGGCGCCGACGGCGGGCACTGGGCGGTGGCCAACCTGTGGCCGGACACGCCGCCGCCGATCACTACTCCGCACCACATGCCATTCGACGAGATCACTCCACGCAACTGCATGCCCAGCCTGCACACAGCGTGGGCTACCGCGATCTTCATCCATTCCCGCAAGGGCCCACGGATTCTGCAATTCGCAGGCGCGTGCTGGCTGATTGCCACGCTCGGTGCGACGCTGGGCTTCGGCTACCACTACGGCGCGGATATCGTTGCCGGCGTGGTGTTCACGTTTACGATCGAGGCGGCGCTGCGGTCGCTCGAACGTGGCTGGGACCGGTCAGGAATCCAGCTGGTCACCTACGGTGCAACGGTCTTCACTGCACTCTTGGTGTCATATCGCTATCTGCCGATGGAGATGGCCGAACATCCGTGGGTGTTTGGGCCACTTCTTCTTCTGTCGATGGCCTCAGTGGTCCACAGCTACGTACGGACCACCAAACTGTGGGAATCGAAGGCCGCACCAGCTCCGCAACCGGAACCGCAACCCGAACTGGTTTGAGTCATGTTTCATCGAGAAGCGTGCAAGCTCCAGGTGCGACTCATAGATCACGTGACTGTGCGTCGTTGCCAACCAGCAGGCTCCCGAGTAGCGCTTCAGACCCTTTTACCAGCGAAACGTCCGTCACTGAGTAGCCGGATCTGAGATCCCACACTTAACGAACCTGGCGTTGCGCTGAGTCGGCCGCGGTCTTCGGCATCTCGAAGTCCGCGGCCGACCGGATCATCGACCAACCATTCACTGAAGCGCCGGAACCGCCTCGGCCACCGATGAGGCTGCGCGTCCACTGAGCCGCAGACGAGCCACGTAGAGATCCTCGGCTCGCGCCCCTTCTGGTGCGGCGGCATCCGGGTGTCGCGTACGTGATCACGGAGTAGCTGGACGAGAACCATGTCGGTCAACTGCTCACCGAGTCGGTGTGCGAGCCGGCGTTCCTCTGTCTGCCCCAGCATCTCCCCCGGCATCCGCCGTCGGCGGAGGTCGCTGCGGATCAGTGTGAGTGCGGATGCTCGTGATCGTGACGGTGGTCATGGCCCTCGGGGCGCTGCGCCAGGGCCTCGGCGCGTGCGATGACCTCGTCCGTGGACACGGTGCGCAGGTCGACGAGCACGTCCTCCAGGGCACCCAGCCAGAGCAGGTAGTAGTTGTAGGGCTCCTCCCGCGCCGACGCACTCTCCCAAGCAGCGACCCGGGCGATCAACGCGGCCTGGAATTGCGGCCAGGCGAACGCGCCCGCCTCGTACAAACTGACGGCCATGCCGAAGGCACGGCTCTCCCACGGCTCGGCGAACACCAGCTCGCCGTTGGAGCGGGGCGGTGCAGTCGGGCCCTCGATGTCCAACGGCGCGCTCATGAGGCCTTGACCTTCGCCACGCCCACCATCGCGTCCCTCGTCACCAGCGGCACGAGCTCTTCCTCGGACAGGTGCTCGGTGCCGGCCGGACGTTCGGGCAGCACCAACCAGCGCACTTCGCTAGTGGAGTCGCGGACGGTGATCCGCACGTCGTCGGGGAGTTCGAGTCCCATCTCGGCCAGCACCGTCCGCGGCTCCCTGACGATCCGAGCACGGTAGGCGGGGTCCTTGTACCAGCTCGGCGGCAGGCCGAGCACCGGCCACGGGTAGCACGAGCACAGCGTGCAGACCACCACGTTGTGGGTGGTCTCGGTGTTCTCCACGACGACGATGTGCTCACCCTGCTGCCCCGAGAAGCCCAACTCCTTGATGGCGGCGGTGCCGTCCTCGAGCAGCCGCCGTCGGTACTCCGGGTCGGTCCACGCCTTGGCGACGACCTTGGCCCCGTTGAGCGGGCCCACGTTGGTCTCGTAGGTGGTGATGATCCCGTTCATCACCTTCGGATCGATCAGGCCCCGCTCGGTGAGCAGTTGCTCGAGCGCCTCGGTGCGCAGGGCCGCAGGTAGCCTCTCGCCCGGTCCGCCGATGGTGGTCATGAGGTTGCCTCCAGGTAGCTCTCGTACAGCTCTGCGGTGAGCGCGAAGGGTTCGGCGTCGGCGCCCCACAGCTCGTTCGAGTCGAACCGCACCGAGTAGACGTGCTGCGGGTTCTCGCCCAGGAAGTGCGCGTTGGTGTCGGGCAGCACCGCGGCAGGCTGGATGAGCTCAACGATGCCGGTATGGCCCCGCACATAGCCCGGCAGCCGAGTGTGCCCGGGCGGCGACATGTCCTTGGCGCGCACACGCTCGCCGACGGCGAAGACCGGGGCGGCGTCCACGGTGCGCAGCCAGCCCTCGGCGGTCGGCGTGTAGTCGGGCCGGGCGGCCTCCGGGATCGGCGGTTCCTCGACGCGTTCACCGCGCAGGTTGCGGGCGCGGGCGTCGATCGCGCCCGGCGCCAGGATGGCGCTGTCGGTGAGCATCAGCTCCCCGGCGTTGAGCCAGCGCCCGTAATAGCCGTCGTCCAGGTAGGCGGCTCGGTCCAGACGCTCCAGCGCGTGCCGGAAGGCGTCCGTGTTGATGCCGCCGCACGCAACGCGACTGGAGAGGATCGCAAGCGCAAATGCCTTGCGCTGCCAGGACTCCTCGAAAACAGGTTCATCGCATCTCGGCGGATGAACGGGACCCCATCCCTGGGTTCCCCCCATATCGGCAATACCATCCATCACATAAGCTCTCATATATCTGCAATGGTGGACATATTCACTGGAATTGTACGCGGATGGAGCTCTCGGCGTCGCGGCATCGGCCGCATGTGAACCCGCCCGGCGGCAGGAACCAGCCGCACGAGGAGAGCAGCGTCGCGTGACAACGAAGTAGTCGAGCCTGGTCAGAGCACTGAAGTCGACTGACTTCAGTGCCGAAGGACAGAGCTGCTGTCCCCTGCCATCCCATCGTGTCCTGTCTCCGTAATGTGCAGGCAATCCCGCTCTTCTGTAGGCATGTGCGCCTCCGTCCCGGTCATCTGCAGGTCTTCTCCGCCCTGCATACCGACAGCGACGACGGCCGAGGCCCGTCCAGCACCGTGGCACCGCGCGAGCGGCTCATCCGGCTACGGGACGAGGAGCCCATCGCACCCCCAGACGCGGGTGCTCACTCCGCAGCTGAGGAAGGACCTGCTCACCGGTCACGGCTTCACCGTCGAAGCAGTGGACCTGTTGCGGGCGCCGCACGACGACAGCCCCGTCGTGATCCAGCTCGTCCGGGCAAGGCGCCTGCCACGTCGGCAGCCGACTCGTATCTCCAGCCGCCCTCGCACGCACCGAGCGCCGGTCCCGCACGCGGCCGTAGGGGGTGGGAGCCGTCGTCGTCGGCGAGCAGGGTCCGCTGCTCGGCCGGCACCGCCGAGGACGTGGGAACCCCCCGGGTCACGGTGGAACCCGGTGAGAGCTTCGAAGAGGCTGTCATGCGCGAGCTGGCCGAGGAAGCGGGTCTCGCAGCAACCGGTCAGGACGTCCCCCTCCTGGGGACGCTGGTCGACCGCGTGGACGATGTGCTGCGCGTCACCGTCGGCGCCGTCGTCAGAGCCTGGGAGGGTGGACCCGCCAACCAGCCGCGCGAGTGTGTTGGCGACTGGAGGTGGTACAGCCTGGTCGCCCTCCCACAAGGGCTGTTCGTCCGCTCCGCTCAGATCCTCACGACCTGGCGTCCGGACCTGCCCATCGATCGCCCCCCGGCGCACTTCACCCCGTTCCGCACGGGCACCACGACAGGTCGCACTTCCGCGTCCTGACGTCAAATGTCAGTACGGACGAACTCAACGAGTCTCAAACGCACTTGATGGTCCCGGCGGTGGGTGACCGGGCCGGGCGGCGGAACTGCCAGGCACCGGTACGGACTCGGCGACGGGTGGCCGGATCGCCAGGTCACCCGCCTCCTGACCATTCCTCGGGCGCCGCGTCCAGTAGCTCAGCCAGGCGAGCGCGGTCCGGCAGCGGGCCGTGGTCGCCGGTGACCCGCAGCGCGGCGCCTGCCGTGAGATGCCCCAGCCGCAGCGCCCGCACGGTGTCCTCGCCGCGCAGCAGCCCGGCGAGGAACCCGGCCGCGAACGCGTCACCGGCGCCCACCGGTTCGACAACCTCGACCCGCGGCGCGGGCACGGTGTGGACCCGCGAGCCGTCGAAGGCCGTGGCCGCCCGCCCGCCGTCCTTGACGACGAGGATGCGCGGTTCCGGCAGCAGGTCCCGCACGGCCCAGACGTCGGCCAGTCCGCCTCCCCACAGGGCCTGGGCCTCGTCGAGGCCGACGAACGTGATGTCCGCCCGCCGGGCGAGCCCGAGCAGGACGGAGGCCGCCGTACCGTCCGTCCACAGTGCGGCCCGGTAGTTGACGTCGAAGCTGACGGGGCAAGGGCGTTCACCGGTCGCCGGCTCCAGCAGCGCGGTGACCAGATCCCGGCAGCCCGCCGAGAGCGCCGGGGTGATGCCGCTGAGGTGGACGAGCGCGGCGGTGCGCACGGTGTCGTCGTCCAGAAGGTCCGGGGTCAGGGCCGAGGCGGCGGAGCCGCGGCGGTAGTAGTGGACCCGGGTGCCGTCGATGCCGGGGTCCTTGACGAGCAGTCCGGTCGGGCGGTGCCGGTCGGTGCGTACGCCGCTGATGTCGACGCCGGACGCGGCCACTTCGGCGCGGATCCGGCGTCCGAACGGGTCGTCACCGAGCGCGGAGACCCAGCGGGCGGGCACCCCGTGGTCGGCGAGATACATCGCCACATTGGACTCGGCGCCCGCGATCCGGACCCCGAGCAGACCGGCGCCGTCCAGCGGGGCGGCGGGTTCCGGGACCAGCGCGGCCATGGTCTCACCGATACAGGTCACCGGTCCCGGGGCGGGCCGCCCGCCGGTTTCGCGAGACGCGTGGATCGCGGTCACTCGGCCCTCCCGGGTCGGTAAGGGGAATGCGGCAGGCCGGGCACCCCGACCCGCACAGCGAAGATGGCACCGTCCATCGGTCCGGGTGCGGCGAGGCCGTGCCGGGCGCTGGTGACGTACAGGGTGTCCCCGTCGAGGCACAGCCCGGCGGGCTGCGTCGCGGGGAACCTGATCTGCTGGTCCAGAGTGCCGTCGGCGCGGTAGCGGTGGACGGTGCCGGAGCCCCAGACCGCGGCCCACAGGGCTCCCTCGGCGTCCACCGTCATGCCGTCGGGGCTACCTCGGTCGAGCACGGCGAAGGTGTCCGGCGTACCCGGCAGCCCGGTGCCGGGGTCGACCGGGTAGCGGCGGATGACCCCCTTCGCGCTGTCGGCGAGGTACATCACGGTGCCGTCCGCGCTGAACGCCGGGCCGTTGGGCACGGTGAGGCCGTCCAGCACCCGGATCACCGTGCCGTCGTGGTCGATACGGTAGAGCGAGCCCGCCCCGTCCTCGGCGCCGTAGGCCATGCTGCCGGCCCAGAATCTGCCGAACGGATCGGCCGTCGCGTCGTTCATCCGCATGGCCGACGCGGCCCCGTCCTCCGGTCGTGAGAGCCACTCGGTCCGCCCGTCCAGAGAAATCAGGCAGACCCCCGTTCCGGCGGCCGCGATCCAGGTGCCCGGGCGTCCGTGGACGCTGGCGACCGCCCCCAGGGGTACGGACAGCCTGGCGAGTTGCGTCAGCGGAGCCTTGCGGTCCGCCGGTCCGGCCAGCAGCCGTCCGGTGAGGATGTCTACGAGGACGATGCCACCATCGACCGCGCGTATCCCTTCCCCGAGCCCGAGCCGGTCCTGCCAGCACACGGCGGGCGTACCGGCGGTCATCGCCCGGGATCCGCAGGGGCGGTGGCACGTACGGTGTCGCGGAAGGCGCGGGCCCGCTCGCGGAGCGCGTCGAGGCTGCCACCGTCGGCCGCGTCGCCGATGAGCGGTGAGCCGACGCCCACCGCGACGGCGCCGTGCGCGAGATAGGTACCGGCCGCATCGGCGTCCACTCCCCCGACCGGCACGAACGGCGCGTCCGGGAACGGGCCGCGCAGCGCCTTCAGATATCCGGGGCCGCCGGCCTGCGTCGCGGGAAATATCTTGAACGCGTCCGCGCCGAGCCGTAGCGCGGCAACGATGTCGGTCGGGGTCATCACCCCCGCGAGCACGGGCAGCCCGAGGCGCTTGGCCTCCGTGACAGCCGCGCAGACGGCCGGAGTGACAACGAAGTCGGCTCCCGCGTCGCGTACCGCCTGTGCGTCCTGTGCCGTGAGAACGGTGCCCGCGCCGAGCGGAGCACCGGACCCGAGGGCGGCGCGGGCCCGGCGGAGGACGTCGAGTGTGTCCTTGCCGCTGAGGGAGACCTCGATGAGCGGGAGGTGCTCCTCGGCCAGGGTCAGTACGGTCCTGAGTGCGGCGTCCGCGTCGTCGCCGCGCACGATGGCGACGATCCGATGGGTGCGCAACTCGGTCAGCAGATCCACGTGCGAGTTCCCTTCCCTCTCTGTATTGCTGTCACTGTGTCTGTTTCCGGCTCTGTCTCCGCTTCCGCGGTCACGGTGAGACGCCGGCGGACCTCGCCGCTGCGCGGTCGCCAGATCGAAGACCGGGCCGAGCATGGGCTCGACCCCGACGGACCGGTACGGCTCCTGGTCGGGGAAGCCGCCCAGGTTGCGCCAGAGCGCGACGGACACCGGCCGGCCCTCGGCCTCGACGGCCATCCGCAGAGTGGCCGCGCCGTCGTGGACGCACACCGGAGCGGCGCGGCTCGCCGCGGTGCCAGAGCCATTCGCGGCCGGCGGCCCGCAGCGACGTCCACCGTCCGCCATGGACCGGGGCGGTCTCGATGCCGACATAGGTCAACGTGCTCACCACTCGGCGAAAGCGCCGTCGTCGTGCCGCCACACCGGATTGCGCCAGGCGTGTCCGGTCCGGTCGGCCGCGCGCACGGCGTTCTCGTCGACGGTGATGCCGAGCCCCGGCAGGAGCGTGCGCTGCGCCCGTCCACCGACGAAGCGGAACGGGCCGGTGTCGACGACGTACGACAGCAGGTCCGCGTCCCTGTTGTAGTGGATGCCCCGGCTCTGCTCCTGGATGAGGAAGTTCGGGGTGGAGAAAGCGATCTGGAGACTGGCGGCGAGCGCGATGGGGCCGAGGGGACAGTGCGGGGCGAGCTGCGCCCCGTAGGTCTCGGCGAGCGAGGCGATGCGGTGGACCTCGGAGATGCCCCCGGCGTGCGAGAGATCCGGCTGGGCGACCGCGATGCCGGCAGCGAGCGCGGGCAGGAACTCGGCACGCCCGTAGAGCCGTTCGCCGGTCGCGATGGGTACGGAGGTGGCGCCGACGAGCGCGGGCAGCAGGTGTCCCTGTTCGGGAAGGAGGGGTTCCTCCACGAACAGCGGGTGCAGGGGCTCGATGGCGTGCAGGACCCGGCGGGCGCCGGCCGGTCCGAACCTGCCGTGCATGTCGATGGCGACATCGCGGCTGGGGCCGAGCACCTCGCGGGCGGCGGCCACCCGTTCCACCACGGCGGCGGTCTCGGCGGGGGTGGTGAGGGGTGAGGTGCGGCCCGCCGCGTTCATCTTCACGGCCGTGAACCCGGCCTCGACCTGCGCGGTGATCTCCTCGGCGAGCTGGGCGGGTTCGTCGCCGCCGACCCAGGCGTAGACCCGGACCTCGTCGCGGACCGGGCCGCCGAGCAGAGCGTGCACAGGTGCGCCGTACGCCTTTCCGGCGATGTCCCACAGGGCCTGGTCGATGCCGGCGACAGCGCTGGAGAGTATCGGGCCGCCCCGGTAGAAGCCGCCCTTGCTGAGCACCTGCCAGTGGTCCTGGATGCGCAACGGGTCCTGGCCGACCAGGTATTCGGCGAGGACGTCGACGGCAGCGCGGACGACCTCGGCCCGCCCCTCGACCACGGGTTCGCCCCAGCCGACGACTCCTTCGTCGGTCTCGATCCGGCAGAACAGCCAGCGCGGCGGTACGAGAAAGGTCTCGATGCGGGTGATCCTCACCGGGCCCCGGCCCCCTCGTCGTTGGCCGGTTCGGTGCCGTGGGCGCGGTCCAGGTCGCGTACGGCCTGGTCGAGCAGGGCCCGCATGGCGCGTTCGGCGGCAGCCGGGTCCTGGTCGTGTACGGCGTCCAGAACGGCACGGTGGCTCGGAACGGGGTCCTCGCCGTGCAGCGAGCTGTGCACGATCTCGTCGCGGTGCGCGAGGCCGGACTCGATGACCATCTCCATCCGTTCGAGCAGTTCGTTGTGGGTGGCCGCGAGGAGCGCGCGGTGGAAGGCGAGGTCCGCCTCGACCGCATGGGCCGCGCCGCCCTCCTGCTGGCCCATCGCGGTCAGGGCCGCTTCGAGCGCGTCGAGGTCGGTGTCGGTGCGGCGTTCGGCCGCCAGCCGGACGGCGGCCGGCTCGATGATGCCGCGCACTTCGCCGAGGTTGCGCAGCAGCGCCAGGTCGGTGCCGGAACCGGTGCCGCCTGCGAACTGCCAGCGCAGAACGTCCGCATCCAAGAGGTTCCAGTCGCAGCGGGCTCTCACGTAGGTGCCGCGCTTCTGCCGGGCGTCGACCATCCCTTTGGCCGCGAGCACCTTCAGGGATTCCCGCAGGGCGGTCAGGCTGACGTCCAGCTCGCCCTGGAGCGCCACGAGGTCGAGTGTCGCCCCTTCGGGGATCTCGCCGCTCAGCACCCGGCGCGCAAGAGTCTCCACAGTCTGGCCGTGCACTCCGCGGCGCGCGTATGGCGTCATGTCTGTGTGCCTTTCTGATCTGCGATGGGTACGGCGGCGGTCAGGCCGAGGCCTTGACGACGGACCAGCCGCCGTCCACGAGCAGGCTCGACCCGGTGATGTAGGACGCTTCGTCGGCGGCGAGGAACGCGATGGCCGCCGCTGCCTCCTGGGGGGTTCCGAAGCGCTGTGCGGCGGTCTCGGTGACGCTCTTTCTGCGGTCCTCCTCCGAGACCCGGTCCCATGCCGCGGTGAGGATGGGACCCGGCAGCACGGTGTTGATCCGCACCTCGGGTCCGTACTCCACCGCGAGCTGTCCGCACAGGGAGAGCAAGGCGCCCTTGGACGCCGCGTAGGCGGAATGTCCGGGGATGCCCTTGTAGGCGTGGACCGAGGAGGTGAGCACCACGGCGCCGCGGCGTTCGCGCAGGTCGGGCAGTACGGCCCGGAAGCCGAGGAACGCGCCGGTGAGGTTGACGGCGAGCTGGCGCTCCCACGATCCGAGGGTCATCTCGTGCGCGGGGGTGACATCGACCGTGAAGGCGTTGCTCACCAGGACACCGACAGGGCCGAAGGTGTGCGCCGCCGAGACAATCCGTTCCCAGTCGCCGTCGTCCGCGACGTCCGCGCGGACGAAGAGGGCCCGGCCTCCCTGTGCGCGGATACCGGCGGCGGCGCTCTCACCGGGACCTGCGGCAATGTCCGCGAGGATCACCGCGGCGCCTTCCGCGGCGAGTCGTTCGGCGGTGGCCGCGCCGATGCCCGAGGCGGCTCCCGTGACCACGGCCACCTTTTCGGCGAAGCGGGTGTTTCCGTTCATGGGGCGGGTCGACTCCTCGGTGTTCGTGAACGCTGTCGGCGACTTCATTGACGGTTCCGTCGAGCAGACGGCTCCTGCCTGACCAGGACGACGGGTTCCGCTTCGTCCTGCGCGGTCCAGGCGAACAGCGGTCCGCCGTGCAGCAGATGGACCCCGCTGTGGACCGTCTTGGTGTGCTGGTCGGTGCAGCGGGCGGCCGAGTCGCTGACGTCGAACAGCAGGTCCTTCATGGCGTGCGACTCCGCGACGGATCGCGGGCACGAGGTGCAGAGGCCCGGCGGGGTGGCGGAGGTGAGGTACATCGGCAGGTGCGTACGGAAGGTCTCCGAGGCGACGGCGTTGAGCGAGCCCTTCGCCCCGCCCCGCTTGTTGAAGGCGTCGACGACCTCCTGCGCCGCCGAATTGGCCTGCGGCAAGGAGAGGTTGGACTGCAGGGTGACCGCACCGCCCGAGGCGCCCTTCCCGTGCGTCGTCGACGAGGCGGCGCAGCCGCTCATCAGCGCGGTGGCGCCGCCGGCCGCGGCACCCGCGAGGAAGCTGCGGCGGCTCCGTGCTGTGGTGTTCATGGGACTTCCTCTGCGCCCATGGAAGGGGGCCTGTGGCCCTGACGGCCGGCCCCTCGTTCGGCTGATACAGCGTGACGTGGCAACCTAGTCACCGTCAAGATTAATTACTAATTTATTTTCCAGGGCGTTGACCAGGTACTTTTCCTGCCCTGAGGCAAGGCCACGCCACGGAAAACCGTGAGCACGGCGCCGTCCGGCCCGGACACGACGCTGGGCTCCCCGTCGAAGGCCCCGCCGGCGAAGCGCTTCCCCGGGAGCCAGTCGCCCCAGCCGTCGCCCATGGCGTAGGTGCGCTGCCAGGGGGGCGTAGTCACCGGCACGTGCGTAAAGCCGTACCTGCTCCCCCGTCGGCGTCGAGCGTGGCTGCTGCTCATGGCCCCGCCCAGCGACGACCGCTCGGACCGGTTGCCGAACGCGTCGCGCACCCGGGTCACGACCGAGTCGTCGTCGGTGCCCGGACGAAGACGTCCATGTCTCCCTGCCCGGCCAGGTCGGCGACGGGCGATCCCAGCGCGTGGGCCCGCCGAGATCGGTGGTCCGCGCGTCCCGGCGGCCGTCGCGCCAGGCCTGCTGCCGCAGCGAGCTGTCCGCACCCCGGGTGAACACACTCAGCCGGTCGCCGTCCCGCACCATGGCGGGGCTCGCGTCGGACCGCACCCCGACAGTGGCGCACTGTGCGGACTCGGCCGACGGCTGCCACCCCCGATCCGGCAGTCGCCGGCCCTGCCCGACGTGCCGGAGCACCGCCTCGCCACCCCGGGCGAGGAGACTCCGCCCTTCGGGAACCGATGGCGCCCACCACTCACACCTGCGGACGCCGCCGCCTCCCGGCAGACCGACCCCGCACAAAGGTCCTGACATGCCATGGGCTGGAGCAATGGCCGACCCGAAGCGCCGCAACGCAGCAAGATGGACCTCTCGACCACCTCATGTGCCAGGAGTCCCGCGTGTACAGGCTGTGTGAGTGGAGCCACCAGGAGCGCCGTCCGCGTGCAGGCCACACAGTAGCTCCGTCCTGCGACCGGGCAGCGTCCGTACTCGCGCCGCTCACTCCGCGACGGAGTGAGCGGTGAGGTGGCCGGGCCGCCGCGGAGCAGCGAGCGGCTCGGCAGTGCGGCCTGGCGATGGGGGCCCGCAGGTGCCGGCCGCGCCCGCCTGGATGCGCTGGCTGCCCGCCTTCTACGTCGCGGGCATCCTGGTGCTCGAACCCGTTACGCCCGTGGAGTGGCCGGTGAGCTTCATGCTCATCGCTCTCCCCGTGATCGCAGCCTTCGCCCACGGCCCCGCTGCCGTCGCCGCCGTCACCGTGTTCGCGATCGCCTTCGAAGCGGTCCTGGCCGGCACCCCGTGCTGCGCGGGCCGCCCGGTGGCATACGTGTGGGAGCGCCACTACGTGGCCGCCTACCTGTGCACCGCTCTGCTCGGCGTTCTCGGAACAATCCTGGCTGCCCACCGCGTGCGCCGGGAACGCACCCTCGCCACCGTGCGTTTCGTGGCCGAAATCGCGCAGCATGTCCTGCTCAGCCCGGTCCCTCACCGCATCGGCCCCCTTCTGGTGGAAGACCTCTACCTGTCCGCCGCCGCGGAAGCACGCATCGGCGGTGACCTGTACGAGGCCGTCCCCACCACGTACGGACTCCGCCTCGTCATCGGCGACGTCCGTGGCAAGGGACTAGCTGCCGTCGAGACGGCCGCCACCCTCCTCAGCGCCTTTCGCGAGGCCGCCCACGACGAACCCGACCTCGCCGCCGTTGCCCGCCGGGCGGAGACGAGCATGAATCGCAGGGCCGCCCGCCTGGCCGGAGACGACGTGGGGGAGCGCTTCGTCACTGCTGTCTTCGCGGAGATCCCCCGCCAGCACGTGGTCCGCATCGTCAACTGCGGCCACCCCCCACCCCTCCTCATCCGCTCCGACGAGGTCACTGAACTGGAGACGGCCGACCCCGCACCGCCCCTCAACCTCGGCATGCTCCTCACGGAGGCCTACCGCGTCGACGAATACCCATTCCGCCCCGGCGAGCAGTTGCTGTTCTACACCGATGGCGTCACCGAGACACGCGACCCCACCGGGGCCTTCTACCCGCTCCGCCAACGTGTCCTCTCCTGGGGCCTCCTCCAGCCGCGGGAACTCCTCGATCGTCTCCATCACGACCTCCTCATCTACAGCAACAACCGCCTCGACGACGACACCGCGGCCCTCGCCGTCTACCACCTGCCCGACTAGGAGGCACTGAAGATCTTCGTGGATCGGCCCGGGGCGTCCAGTGCGGTGCATCGCAAGGCGGAGAATCGTCCTCGTACTGGACGTACGTGGGCGACTGACGACAACGCAGCGAGGTGCCGTTCCAGGCGTTCCGGGCCCACGAAGACCGGCAGGACAGGACCTAAGGGCTGTCCTGTCATCCCTGGTGGATCAGCGCACGGCGTCAGAAGCGGTGCATCGCAAGGCGGAGGAGCACCCTCATACTGGGCGCATTCGGGCGTTCCGACAACGCGGCGAGGTGCCGTAGCTGTCGTCGTGCGCCCACCAGGGATGACGGGACAGCCCTTAACGTGGCCCCCCGGTGCGTCCACCCTCCATTCCAGGTTCCTTTTCTTGATCAATTCGAAAGCTGAGTCGCGTGTGCGAAGGAAGCACAGGGCGTCTTGCGGGCTGACGACCAAACGCCATCCGCATCGGATGGGTCGCACCGGGTACCCCGGTCGCATTCACCCTGGCCGGCGCTGCCGTCGCGCGCCTCCCACGCGGATTCGGCCTCTGCGCGGCAGCTTGAGCCGGGATCTGACCCTCTCTCGGGTCGACGTCAGGACGCGCTCGCAGCCGAGACCGACACCTCAACTACACCTGAGGGAGGCGGCCACGCCGTAGCCGGCGGAGCAGGGAGCGCTGTTTGTGACGTGGGAGGTTGGAAAAGACTCACTCTTGACCATCACCGGATGACTTGTTGTCCGCAAGACTGTCCGGCTTCCTGCGGGGCGCGCCTGACCCGATGCGAGAGACTCAGACTTTCTCCGGCCGCCGGTTCGAAGCGTGTGCAGTCCGCCCGCTGCCCGGGCGTGGCTATCAGGAACAGCCGACGGCAGCGGCCGTTTGCGTTCAGGTGGAGCTTGATGATGAAGCCGCCGCGTGAGCGGCCGAACCACCCTTGAGCCATTTCTCATTTTTCGGTTCGCCGGATCCAGTGGGACCGGCGTTGACGAGGCGCAACTGAATTCGATTGAACCTCGCCGGATTCCCGGGCTTCCGTAACGGGGCGATCCGTCGGGACTCTGAGGCTGCCTACGGTGTAATCCGTCGCTGCAATGCTGTTCACGAGCTGGTCTTCGGTGAAATTCTCCGAACCGGGAACATGTGGGATGAAGCCGACGAGCACGCCTTCGCTGACGATCTCCGCGTCAAGACCGGCAGCTCCGTCAAGGTCCCACAGAGCTTCAAGATCTTCGTCGAGCACGACCCTGATACCGAACTCGTACACGCCTGCCTCGACCACATGCGCCATGACTCCGCGAGCGCGAAGTCTCGACACCATCCGATCTGCACGATCTGACTCCATACGCGTACACCTCGTCACTCCGGGCTCAGCGAAAACGGCAGGTCGCTCGCTGCGTCAACGCTACTCCGCAACAAATCCATCCGTCCATCAGCTAAACGTGACGGCTCCCGTCGGCGCAATGCCCTTCAACGCTTTTGAAGCAGCGGTACACGATTGACTCGCAGTCGGTGAAGAAATTCCGACAGGATTCCTCATCTCATTTTCACCAAATCAAGGAGATTCCCCGGACCCATTCCGAGTACGCGGGCCCAGCCTCAGCCACCCAACAAGTAGATTCTCTTCCGAATTCATTCGAAGGCTTTCACCATGATCGATCACCGACCCCCTTATCATTACGCTGCGGAATTAAATTTCTCCACGCCCGGCCGCGCCCGGACCCCGGGAAAATCGCCGCCGGGATGTCACCGTGTCCAGCGTGCGAGGAACGGTCACCTACGGGGCAGCGCTGAGCCCATCGGTGTCGTCGGATGGCCTGGCTCCGTTCGGGGAAACCGGGGCGAGTAGGTGATGCGCTTGAGGTGGTACCACTGAGCAACGCACTTGGCCGGCCACGGCCTCTGACCGTGCCGGCCGAACGGTTCGGCCAGTTCGCTGACCGAGACCGGTGCGGCGCGGGTTCCCGATCAGCGGGCCCGTTGCTGGGCGAGGGCGGTGCCGGAGTTGATGGCCCATCGAGCGAGCAGGAACGAGAGCGGGGTGGCAAGGAGTCCCGCCGCCAGGGCGGCGACGTTCTTGCCCATGCCCAGGGTATGGACACCCGCAAAGAGGAGAACGCCGGTGAGCACGAGGTTGACGAGGCTCGAGACGGGGTACCGGAAGAATCCGTGCCACGTCGGTTTCGTACGGCAGGTGATGTACGTATTGAGGAAGAACGACCCCACGATACTGACCGCGAAACCGATGACGTGGGCGATCAGATAGGGGATCCATCGGTTCAGGGAGGCGTACACCGCCAGATAGACCCCCGTATTGACGATTCCGATCGACGCGAAGACGAAGAACTGGCGCACGGTGCGCCCCTTGGACGATCCGATCGCGGAGGCTCCCGCATCCGTCGCTGACAGCATGTCGGACGGATGACGGTCCGCAATGGTGTGGCGTTCCTCCCGCACACTTACCTCCGTCTCGCGCACCACGTAGAGCGGCCGGTGCTTCGTTTCGCGGTAGATGCGCCCGACGTACTCACCGATAATGCCGAGCGTGGCCAGCTGGACCCCGCCGAGTGCTACAACAGCGGTCAGCAGGGTGGCGAATCCGGGGACGCGCACACCGTGCAGGGCGACGTCGATGACGATGCATAGCGCGTACGCCAACGCTGCGGAGAAGAGCGTGAGACCGATGTAGACGGCCAGACGCAACGGTCGGCTGTTGAAGGAGATCAGACCGTCGATGCCGTAGTTGAGCAGGCGTCTTCCGCCCCATTTCGAGGTACCGGCGGCGCGGCTGACGTTGTGGTAAGTGAAGCTGACGGTGTCGAAGCCGATCCAGGAGAAGATGCCCTTGGAGAACCGGTTGGCTTCGGGCAGGGCGAGCACCGCTTCGACGGCAGGACGGGAGAGCAGCCGGAAGTCTCCCTCTCCGTCGGTGATGTCGACATCCATCCAATGCCCCATCGCACGGTAGTAGGCCGTGCTGACGACGCTGCGCAGCACGCCGTCCCCCGAACGGTCCCGACGCGCGACGACCTGGTCGTAGCCGTGCTGCCGCAGCTCCAGTATCCGGGGAACGAGTGAGGGTGGATGCTGAAGGTCGGCGTCCATGAGAATCACGGCGTCCCCCCGGGACATACGCAATCCCGCAAGCATCGCGGCCTCCTTGCCGAAATTCCGGCTGAAGGAGGTGTAGCGAACCCGCGGATCCGCGGCAGCGAGAGCGCGCAGCTGCTCCCTGGTCGCGTCCCGGCTGCCGTCGTCGACGTAACAGACTTCGAAGCTGCGTCGAGTCGTTTCGAGGACGACAACCAGTGTTTGGTGAAATCGCTCGATCACCTCGTCCTCATTGAAACAGGGAACTACGATCGAAACCTGGCACTCTGTCATTCGGATCCCTGGCAGGTGTGGTCACGGCATCTCGGAAGCATGCTTCTGTGTCCTCTTGATGCGTCTCAACCCGAGGCATCGTCAAACAAATTGTGCAGGCCCCATCGTTCTCCGCGATGCCTTCCGGCCGAATCACGCCACGGGATGGCACCGAATGGGTGAAGCATCCGTCTCGTCGCTGCCCGAACGGTCCTTGGTGATGCGCCTGGCCGGTCTGCTCCTGATTCCTCCCTGCTCCGTTGCAGTGTTCTTCGAGCAGAGAGTTGTGCAGACTCGGCTCTGTTCAATGGCACGTGCGCTCATGTTCTGCTGAACTGTGTGGCACTCAGCCGTCTTCCGGGGCGGTTCGGAGCTGTCCGGCCCTGTTTGCCCTGACCGCTGCCGGTGAACAGTAGTGCCCGGCCGGACAGCGAGGGGGCGTGGGCTGTGGGGGCCGGCGTTTCCTACCGGTTTCGGCGCCCCGAGGGCTGACACGCCGGAGCGAGCTGGTCCCGACCGCGCCGGCCTGTGGGCGGGCCCGGACGCGAGGGCCGCGGCGCGGTGTCGGACCCGAGCGAAAGGAATACCGGTCGTGGAACGTCCCCCAGGTGAATCCGTTCAGGAGCGACGGAGGGACGGTGTTCCGGACCGCGGGGCAGCTCGGTGGTGGGGATCTCTGTGGGTCGGTTCACTCGCGATTCTCCCCGTCGCTCTGCTGGCGGCCGCGGCCTGGTTCGGCCGTTGGGTGCGTCCATCCGGTGATGACTGGTGCTTTCTGCCCGTCGTGCGTGACGGGGGGCTGTCCGCGATCGTCGGGAAGTTCTACTACCTGGACAACGGGCGCATCATGAACGCTGTGCTGGTCTGGTGCTATGCGCGATTCGGTGTCACCGGGCATCAATGGTTCGGCCTGATCAGCGGTGTGCTGATGCTCGGGCTCCTCTGGGCCGCTGTCGCCGGTGCTCTGCCCAGGGCGGGTATGACGGTGCCACGGGGAGTCCCCCTCCTGTTGGCATCAATGGTGACAGTGATTTTCCTGTTCGGGTCCCCCAACACCTACAAGACGTTCTACTGGCCGGCCGCGTCCGTCTCGCACACCCTGCCGCCCGTGTTCGCCTGCGCTGCGGCCCTTCCCCTTCTGCGGGCCACATCACGACGGGGCAGAGGTTTCGCGCTGCTCACTGTCTTCGTGGCGGGGCTCCTTATGGGCACGCTGTCGGAGGAGACCTGTGTCGTCGGTGTGGTCGTACTGAGCTGCTTGCTGCTGATCAGCGGCCGGGTCTTCCCGCAGGAGCGACGTACCTTCTTCCGCGGCTGGTGCATCGCAGGGATCACCGGAATCGTCATCGGAAGCCTGGTCCTCCTCGGTTCTCCGGGCTCACGGCATCGGCGTGAAAGTCACCATGCCGCGACGATACTCACTCCCGAATCGCTCCTCGGTTCGCTGCGCGGTTTCGCGCACATCGCAGCCATCATTCTCACGACATGGCAGTACCTGGGGGCCTTCGTGGCCGGCCTCCTCCTGGGTCTGCTGGCCCGACAGCACGAAGGCCGCCTTCCCTCGATGAGAAACGGGACGCTGCTCGCCTGGACCGGCGTCTGCGCCCTCCTCGTCTCCGGCTACCTGTGCACGGTCATCACCTACCCGGCCTTCGGGAAGACCGTCGCGACGTCCACACGACTCTGGAACGACTACCTGCTCCTCTATATCCTGCTGCTTGTCCTCGTGGGCGCCCTCCTCGGTCGCGCGTGGAGAGAGCGCGGGCGCCCCACCGGGCCGCCGCAGGCCGCCGCCGCAACCATGTACGCCCTGGTCTGCCTCGCGCTTGCCGTCTCTCTCGTGCATCTCGGCGCCGACATGGCGGTACGCGCTCGGAAATGGGACCACCAGGATCACTGGTTGCGCAGCCAGTCCGCAGCCGGCGCGAAGGTACTCCCCTACACACGGCTGCCCATCAGCAAAATGACAGAACCGTTCGCTGACGACGGACGCAAGGCGTGGCCCGCGTCATGCGTGGCCCGCTACTACCATGTGGAACGCGTGTTCTCGGCGACAGAACTCCCCTGAGCATCGGCACGGGCAGACTGTACGGTCCGAGCACGGGCGGCGCACAACGACCTCACGTACTGCTCAACCCGCGGTCAGTCCGACGGCAGATGAAACGGGACCGAGGTAATGACGATCTTGGGCAGTGGGCGCAGAGCACGGCGCAGGCGGATGGCCGTGCGACTGTGCAGGAGCTGGTGTCGCCGCCGCGAGGTGATGATCTCTGGGACAATCACCGTAAGGGTGAGTTCTGGATGCTGTCGGCGAAGAGCAATAGTCAAGAGTTGTGGTTGGGGCTCTCCGGCTTGGTTGCGGTGATCTCGGCTGCCGCGAGCCGGGCTTCTTCTCGCACCTCTGGGTCGGGGTGGTGGAGGAACGGCTCGATCAGCGGGCTCGCCAGCGGGTCGTGGGTGGCGCCGAGGATGTAGAGGGCGTGTTCGAGGAGTTCACGCTCCATCGTCGGCATGTCGGCGGTCAGCGGTTCGACGAGGTCCAGGGGCAGGCTGTGGTGGTTGAACGCTTCGCTGATCGAGTTCAGTGCGGACTCGCGGACCTTGATCACGGGTTCGTTGATGGCCAGGCTGACCAGGCGTCCGACGACGAGGCGGGTGGTGTCCGCGTCGAGTGTGGTGCCGCGCAGGAGGTCTCCGAGGACGTCGGCGGCGACGTCGCGACGGTTCGGATCGCGGTCGGTCAGTGCTTCAAGAGCGGCAAACATCTCGTTCATGCCGCCACCTCGGACCGCTCGACCAGGACGCCGTTCTCGAAGCGTGCGCCAGCGCGGACCAGGGGCACCAGGTGGGCTCCGGTGATCGCGCGCCACCGCGCCTGAGCGGACTCGACCAGCTTGAACACCATCGCGAGCGCGGCCGCCGGGCTGCCCGCACCGCGAGTGACCTTGGTGCGGAGCTTGACGGTCGAGAAGGTCGACTCGATGGGGTTCGTGGTCCGCAGATGGATCCAGTGCTCTGCCGGGAAGTCGTAGAACGCGAGCAGTTCGTCCCGGTCGTCGGTGATCTTCGCGACCGCCTTCGGGAACTTGGCGCCGTAGGTCTTCGCGAACGCCTCGATCGCCTTCTCGGCGTGGCCGCGGTCCTCGGCGTTGTAGATCTCCTGCATGGCCTTCGTCGCCCCGGGTTGGGCGGACTTGGGCAGGCAGTTGGTGACGTTGCGGGCTTTGTGAACCCAACATCTCTGCGGCCGTGCGGCAGGGAAGACCTCGGCGAGTGCCCGCCAAAGGCCCATGGCGCCGTCGCCGACCACCAGCTCGGGGTCGCGCATGCCGCGGCGGCGGCAGTCGCGCAGCAGGTCGGCCCACGACTCGGTGGACTCCCGCAGGCCCTCGGCGATCGCGATGAGCTCCTTGGTGCCGTCGAGTCGGACGCCGAGCAGGACCAGGACGCACGAATGGGCCTGGCCGAGGCGGACCTTGGGGTGCACGCCGTCGGCCCAGACGTAGACGTAGTCGCGGTCGGACAGGTCACGGGTCTGGAAGGCGGCGTGGTCGTCGCTCCACTGCTTGGTCAGCCGGGTGACGGTGGCGGGCGATAGGCCGGCGGTGCCGCCGAGGAACTGCTCCAGGGCCGGGATGAAGTCCCCGGAGGACAGTCCGTGCAGGTAGAGCAGGGGCAGCACCTCGGAGATCTTCGGCGACTTGCGGCACCACGGCGCGAGGATCTTCGAGGAGAACCGCTTGCGCTCGCCGGTGGCGTCGTCGACGCGTCGGTCGTTCACTCGTGGGGCCCTGACCTCGACCGGGCCGGCGGCGGTGACCACGGTGCGGGTCCGGTGGTGGCCGTTGCGCACCACCAGCCGGCGCCCTTGCTCGTCGGTCTCCGCGGTCAACTCGGCTATGTACTGGTTGACTTCCGCCTCCAGCGCGGCGGCCAGCATCCGGCGGGCGCCTTCGCGGACGATCTCGTCGATCAGGGAGCCGGACGGGGTGGAGCCGTCGTCGGTGACTACGCTGAGCACGGGCGTGCCTTCCCGACCCGCGCTGCGAACGCGGGCCTACTCGGAGACCATCAAAGGATCATTCGGGAAGGTACGCCCTCCGCGTCCCTGCCGGAACCGATCCACAGGTCTCCAGCATTGCTCGTCGGCGAAGTGCCTCAAGGTAGCGGACCAGGGGTGCGACGACCGCGCGGTAAGGAGAGACAATCACCTCCAGCGGGAGATGGTCGCCCCACAGTGACCAGTAGTCGCGGAAGCGCTGTGCTTCGTCCTCGGCGACGCTGATGTGCAGGGCGAGAACAGGCTGCTGGAGTGAGGCGGCGTACGCAAGTGCGCGCATGCTGGCGAGGTCCAGCGTCGCGATGGCGACGACGCACAGGTGACGGACCTCTTCGGGGAGTTCTTCGCTCTCCCGGTTCATCTCGGCGGGAGGAATGCCGTGTTCGTGCTGGACCGGGGGCTGCCCTTGCGCAACCGGCCCCGCAAGGGCGTGTGCGGGCAGCTCGATGGCGTGCGGATGCAGTTGAAGGGCGGCACGGGCGGCTTCGTAGTGCCGCCGGATCCGAGTGGTCGCCAAGAGGAACAGCACGACAGCGACGATGGCCACCCAGGCACCTGAGGTGAATTTACTGATGCCCGCAGTAATGAACACAACCGCCGACAGCAGCGCGCCCATGGCATTGAACAGCAGACTCTTGCGCCAGTGGCGACTTCGCCGTCGCCACCAATGGACGACCATTCCGGTCTGCGACAGGGTGAAAGCGAGAAAAACACCGAAAGCGTAGAGCGGAATGAGCGAGGCGGTTTGGCCGTTGAAGGCAACGAAGACGAGGGCGGCGGTAACGGACAGCATGATGATCCCGTTGCTGTAGGCCAGACGGTCGCCCAATCGCATGAAGATGCGTGGTGCGTAGTCGTCGCGCGCCAGAAGGGACAGCACCCGAGGGAAGTCGTTGTATGCGGTATTCGCCGCGAGGAGAAGTACCGCGGCCGTGGCAGCCTGAATGCAGACGTACATCCACCCCGAGCCGAAGGTCAGACGCGCGAGCTGGGAAAGAACGGTCTCGCGGGCGCTCGGCACCACGCCGGTGCAGTAGATGAGGACGACGATTCCCGCGAACATCGCAATGAGCAGGCCGACCATCCAGGTCAAGGTGGTGCGGGCATTGCGCCACTCGACGGATCTGAACGCCGGTACGGCATTGGAGATCGCCTCGATCCCGGTCATCGCCGTGGCCCCCGAGGAGAAGGCACGCATGATCAGGAGCAGGCCGACCGTCTCGGTGACGGGTACGGTCGGTGCGAGACGCGGCTGAAAGTCCTGGTTGGCCCATGGGTATGGCCTTCGGTGGACGGCTGGTTGCTTCACGTGCGCTGGGGGTCTGTTCAGTCGGGCAGATTCGTGGCGTAGATCCACTTCACTCACTGGATATTCGGCCGTTCCGGCGAGTCGGTCGTTTTGCGCAGTCCAACTACCGGTACCCCTATGAGTTGTGCGCTTCGGCGAAGCCCAAGGGACCTCGCGGGGGTGTCACACTCGCGACCACGATTCGCCCCGGACCACCCCCGAGCCTGGACAAGATGCGACCCAAAAGGATGAGAAGGGCGGAGTGGTCGAGTGGAGTGCACGAAGGGCAACAAGAGAAGTGGCTCTGCGCACCGGCTGATTCCCGCTACGGCGCTGGTGATTTTCGCAATTCTGGGATCATCGTGCTCTTCGAGTGATTCCCCTCTCGCAAACAGGGTCGCGGGCCCCACGTCGCACCAGACGTCGAAGGCTGCGCAACAACCTCATGGATGCCAACGCACCATGGTCGGTGTCGCGCATCCCGACGACGACCTCTACTTTGTCGACCCGGAGATCAGGAAGACGATCCATGCCGGATGCGCGGTCACCACCGTTTATCTCACCGCGGGCGATGACGGGAAGAGCTCACAGGCAGCCCGGAACTACGTCGTGAGAAGAGAGAACGGGGTGCGCGCGGCCTATGCGGAGCTTGCAGGGGCCCCAGATCGCTGGGCCGAGGGCAGCACACGGGTCAACGGCCGCAGCATCAGATCCTTCAGCCTCGAAAGCGGTTCGCAATCACCCGTCAAACTGGTCTTCCTGGGACTGCACGACGGCCTTCCCCACGGACAGGGAAGTGAGAGCATGCTCAAACTGTTCCTGGCAACCCGTAAACGGATTCAGCTGTTCCAAAGCATGGAAAGCTACACCGAGGACCAGCTCCTTCGAACCCTGTCCGACCTCGCCCGGCAGGAAAGAGCGCAACGTATTCTCACGCTGGACTACGACAACGCTTCCTTCGCCTTCGGCCTCCGCGGCAAGGTCGACCACAGCGATCACGGCATCGGAGCCAGATACTTCAGAAAAGCCGGATACCTCTCCGGCATCCCCGTCGCGTCCTATCTCGGATACACCGTGTCGTCACTTGAACCCAACCTGCTCCCTGCGCAAGTGGCTGAAAAGGAAGCGGCTGTCAGACGCTACATCGCGCATACCAATTGCCATACCAAGAGCATTTGCACCCTGACCGGGACCTACAAGGGGCCGCTCCCACTCGACGATTCGGACTGGGTTCATCGTCAGTACCAGCAAGAGCACCGGAACCCGCGCCTCGGAGAAATCATCGGAGACATTGGGAGAACTACCGAGTTCAGCAGCAGGGATCCGGAGCAGTGCCTCGAAGCGGTGAACAAACAGACGAAGTACGACGCAGTCCGGATCAACAGCTGCAATGGAACCAGCGCACAGAAATGGGAAATCAGGAACGACGGAACGATCAGAACAAGACTTTACAGAGGATATTGCCTCACCGAACTGACCAGCAGCGCCGGCCTGGCGCTGTGTGACGCATCACGCCCAGAACAGAAATGGGCTCCCCAACCGTGGAAAAGTACCACCTGGAAGCGCACGGCATGGCGAATCGCGGGAGAGAAAGGCATGTGCCTCTACCAGAACGACCGCTCACTCCCCCCTCACTGGAATTCAAGGACGGTGCAGCACCCCCGACTCGGTCTCGTCAGCTGCAACAAGCAGCCTGAGCCGGAGCTCTATTGGCGCTGGACAGCAGGAACGGCACAATAACGTTTTCTGGACGCCGATGCCGGCGCCGGTGTAGCCGAGGTCGGCCAGGGTGGGCAGGCCGTCGGCGGCAGCGCGGTAGAGCGCGGGTAGCGCGTGGATGCGGGCGGCGGTCAGGCCGTGAACCGAGCCGGGCTCGACGTCGGATACCCGCAGCGGGGTGCCGTCCGGAGCAGCGATGAACTGCAGGTTCCCGGCGAAGTGTTTGGCCTTGCCGGAGTACCAGAGGTCGGTGCCCTGCTCAGTGGTGCCGGTGACGGCGTCGCAGCGAATGAGGGTGCACGCACATCTGCGGCGTTGCCAAAACGGCCTGATAGCTCCGCTATGAGGCCGCTTCGGCGCCTTGCAGCTGCACGCACGGCCGCCTCTGCGGCGAGAGCCGCGCCGCCGATGGCGATGTCGCCCTCCCCCGGCTCGGCTCGCAACCGCTCGATCTCCTCCGCCAGGCCGCCGGAGGCCAGGCGGGCATTGCCCTTCACCGCGGACAGCGTGGTGGAGAACACCACCTTTGGCAGAGGATTCCAGAGCGCGGCCCACTCGAGCATTGAGTCGTCGAGCGATGGATCCTGCTCGGCGGTCTCCCAGTACAGCATCGTCTCGTACAGCCGTCGTCCCAACAGGTGGACGCCGACCTGTCGAATCTCGTCGATGGAGAAGCGAAAGACGTCCTCGTCGGGCGCCGTCCAGTCGAAGCCGCCGTCCGGCCCGACGATGTAGCCATCAAGTGAGCTGGCCATCGAATAGGTCACTTTGCGCATCAGAAGTCCTCCTCGGTGACGGGTTCGACAGTACGACCGCCAAACGCCGCAGGGCTCATCGCGACTCGCGGGATCCCCCTGAGGCGAGTCACCTCACGAGCTCATCTCGTAGAGAAAACCTCAATGACCCAAACATCACATAGAGGACCCAGCGCAACGCAATCAGACGTGGCGACGTGTCGAGTTGACGCGTGGCGTCTTGTGCCGCTGAGACAGGACTCGATACGGCGATCTGTTGACTGGTCCCCTCTGTCGGTGAGCCCGGGCTCATTCCGGCTCCCGAGGATCGGACGTTGCGTATCCAACAAGATCAATAGAGGATGCGGAGGCGGCGGAAACGGGGTGTTGCCCGGTCAGCCGTGTTCACGGGCGAGGCCTGCGGACGCTGCGGAGGCGGCGGCCGGGAACAGTGTGCTGCACGGAGGAACAGAGCAGGATGACGGACGGCGGCCCCACGGCCCGAGTGACCCCAGCCCGGGTATCCCTGGCGCGCCGGTGCCGCGCCCTCACGGAAGCGCGCTGGTTCGCCGTCACCGTGTTCACCCTGATCCTCACCAACGCCGCGCTACTCGGCCTGGAGACCTACAGCGGACTGGTTGACGACTGGCACCGGTGGCTTCATCTTGCCGAGCACGCCTGCGTCGCCGCCTTCACGGTGGAGATTGTCCTGCGCCTGGCCGCCCACGCCGACCGCCCGCGCTCCTTCTTCCGCGATCCGTGGAACCTTTTCGATCTCGTCGTCGTCCTCAGTGCGTTCCTGCCCGTCGTGCGGGAGAACACCACCGTGCTACGGCTGTTGCGGCTGGCCCGTGTTCTGCGTTCAGCCCGCTTCCTGCCGCAGCTGCGCGTCTTCCTGATCGCGGTCGGCCGCAGCCTTCCCGGCACACTCAGCTTCCTGGTCGTGGGCGCGCTGCTGCTGTACGTCTACGCGATGGTGGGCTGGGTCTTCTTCTCGCACCACGACCCCGAGCACTTCGGCTCAATCGGTCGCGCCGTCCTCACCCTCTTCCTCCTGATGACCCTGGACGGCATCGGTGACGCCGTCCGCACCGGCCTGGAGATCTCCCGCTGGAGCATCGTCTACTACGCGTCCTACGTCCTGCTCGCCTCCTTCGTCCTGGTCAACGTCCTCATCGGCGTGGTCATCACTTCACTCGACGAGGCACGGGACATGGAGACGGAAGGGCCACCGACGCAGCAGGGACCGGAGGACGCGAATCTGCTGCGAGAACGCATCGCCACTGCCCGCCGCGCCCTCGACGACCTCGAGGACGAGCTCGCCCACGCGGCTGTGCACTTCACAACATCCGGCGAAGAGCGGGAAGTCGTCGCAGCCCGGCCGCTGGCAGGAAGGGCGCCGGCATCACGAGTGGGACACCAGTGACCTCTACGGCGAGTCGGAGCCGATGCCGGCTGTGATCGCCGACTTGAGGTGGCGGCGGCAATACGTTTACGCAGCGGGGGCAGCACGCCAGCCTGAGGTATGGGTCGCTCGGCAAGGGTGGAGGCAAGCTCTGTGCCGGTCAGGATGCTTGCGCTCGCCGACTCCGCCATCCCAGTACAACCACTCCGCTTCTGCCCCCGCCCACACCAGCAGATGACGGCATAACAGCCAAAGTCCGCGCACCGCCTTCTCGGATCCCCAAGCACGATCCGGTCCATCAGAGAAGCAGTTCAGCGGACACCACCCCTGGTGTCCGCTGAACTGCTGGCTCAGGCCCATTCAACGGCATCGAGGTCGAAGGACGAGCTCACAGACCCATGGGTACGAGCGGACGGCTACGGGAGCGTCCACCGCTGGTTGGCACCGCCAGTGCAGTCCCAGATCACCAGCTGGGTGCCGTTGGTCGTCGTGGATGCGGGGGCGTCGAGGCAGCGGCCCGACTGAACGCCCTTCAGGGTGCCGTCGGGCTGTGGCGCCCACTGCTGGTTGGCGCCGCCGGTGCAGTCCCACTGAATCACCTGCGTCCCGTTGGCGGTGCCCTGGCCGGTGACGTCCATGCACTTGCCGTTGTGGGTCAGGGCGCCGTTGGACCAGGTCCACACCTGCGCGCTCCCCCCGTTGCAGTCCCACAGCTGCACCGGGGTGCCGTTCGCGCTGGAGTCGTCCTTGGCGTCGACGCATTTGTCGGCCAGGCCCGAGGTGATCGGGCCGACGTGGGACGAGACCGTGCCCGGGGCGAGGGCGAAGTTGTCGAACTGGTCGGTCTGGTATCCGGTCACGCCGAGGCCGGCCTGCCCGTTGGTGTAGCTGGAGTCGGTGGCGGTGCCGACGGTGACGCCGTCCACCACTGCTGAGAGGGTCGAGCCCTCCAGGGCGAACGCGACAGTGTGCCAGCTGCCGGTGCCGAGCGCGGTGGTCCTACCGCTGGCCAGGGTGGTGAAGGTCCACTTGGCGTTGCTCTTGTCGATGGACCAGGCGCCGGTGTCGCTCACGCGCAGGTGATAGGCGTTCAGGCCGTTGTTGTTCTTGGCCTGCTGGTTGACGCGGCCGAGCAGTTCGACGCTGCCTTCCTTCTCAAGCATGGTGTCGACGGTGACGGTGTAGTTGCTCCACGTGCCGTCACCCATGAACGTGTACGGGGCGTTGTAGGGCTCGTCGGTCCATCGGATCGGCGTCGTCGGGGCCATCTGGCGCAGGCAGGTTCCCGAGCGGCCACCACCGCAGGCCACGGTCTGGAACGCGCCGTTCATGTCGGAGAAGTACTTCGGCGATGTGGTGGTGGCGGGTGTCTCGAAGGTGTCCGCATACGGCAGGTCGAGTGCGCCGGGTGCCGGCGGGGTCGCGGTGCCCTTGCCCTGGCCGGTCGTGGTGGTCACGGTGTAGACATAGCCGGGCTGGAGAGTGAGGTTGAACTTGCCACCGCGCGGGGTGATGTCCTGCTGGCGGACGAACCAGCTCGCCGAGTCCCCCGACTTGACGTCGGTGGCCCAGACGTGGACCCGGCCCTTGGACAGGCCGCCCTTGACGGTGAACCCGGCGCTCTGGGCGTCGGTGGCGTCCATGGTCTCGATGACCGTGCTGTAGTCGGAGTTGTTCGTCGACTTCATCGTCACGTAGCTGCCGTTGGTGCGGTTTCCGCCGAGGTATCCGCCCGCGGAGTCGATGTAGTGCCAGCCAGGTTGGGTGAACTGTGTGGTGTGCGCGGTCACCCATGCGGTCTTGCCGATTTTGTAGTTGCCGGACCAGGGCTGGTTGGCGATGGACATCCCGTCGGTGGAGAAGTTGAGGTTCGGGTAGAGCGCGGCGATGACCGGCCAGTTGAAGTAGGCCGTCATTCTCCCGTCGAGGTAACCGCGGTTGATCGACCGCGCCACGGCGGGCGCGCCGGCGTCGGTGTCCTGGGAGCCGTTCTCGCTGGCCCACAGCGGCTTGCCGAGACCCTGTGCCGTGGCGGTGCTGGAGCAGGTGGTGTAAGCACCCAGGTAGCCGCACGGATAGTGGACGCCGACGACGTCGACAGCGTCGTTGAACGCCGGGTCCTTGGCCATGTCGTCCGCTACTTCCCAGCCGCTGTCCGAGGCGACGACCTTGGTCGCATACCCGCGCGAGGTGAGTGTGGCCTTGAGTTCCTTGTACCAGGCCTCGTCGTAGCCGCGCTCGTTCCAACCGCCGAGGTAGTCGATCGTCAGGTCGTGCTTCGCCGCGCAATCCATATAGGACATCAGATAGTCGATGGTGTCCTGGGACCAGAAGTTGCCGCCGCCGATCCAGCCGGGGGCGCCCCAGGACAGCGCGGCAAGCTTGATACCGGGGTTGCGGGCCTTGGCCTGCTCTGCCATCCACCACTCGTAGCCCTGGTTGCAGTCGACGGTGCCGGCCGTGTGCATGTGACTGGGCTCGGCGCCGTCGGTGGAGTTGGTGTCGCCGCCGATCTCCAGCTTGAGCAGTTGGAGCGAGGCGCCGTAGCCGGGCTTGAAAAGGTAGTCGAGGAGATCGCTTCGCTGCGGCTCCGGGTAATCGGCCAGGAGCCGGGAGTTTCCGCCGCCGCCGGAGATGGCGCCGACACCGTCGAAGGCCAGGCCCGGCTTGGTGCCGTCGATGGTGATCGAGGTCTGCGGCGTGACCGTGGTCTGCGGCGTGGGCGCGGCTTGCGCGACGGTGGGAGCGGCCAGGCCGGTGAGCGTGCTCAGCAAGAGGCTCGCCACTGTGGCGAGCGTGCGCCAACGACGCACTGGTCCCCGAGTCATGCTGACTCCTTCGGGATTCGGATGCCTGTGAGCCCACGGCGCGCTGAAGACCTGAAGAGAACCCGAACTGCCGGGAGAATCACGCCGCATCCCCACGAGGCGCATGGGCAGGAAGTTGCTCGAACACGCCAAATATGAAGTCTGAATAAACAGATGTCAACGGTTAGTAACAGAATCGCGCACAGCTGTGCAGGTGAGCCGTAACGCCCCGACAGGGGCACTGCCGTGATTGCCAGCCGTCCGCACGCACGGCCGGCTGCGCACACGATGGGTGCCGGCCGGATCGGCTGACGAGGTCCGCACCGGACGGCCGGGGTCACGTTGCCCTGCCTTGCGGTAGTCTGCATTTGTTGAATTGTGATGCTTTCCGTGTGTCTACCATGACGTTCATGGTGGAGTCGACACACAGACGATCAGGGATGGGCTTGTGACGGACGCAGGACTGCTCGCACCCCAGCGCAGGGCACTGATTCTCGACATCGTGCGCCGCGAGGGAGCCGTGCGTGTGGCCGACCTCGTCGACCAGCTCGGGGTCTCGGACATGACCATCCGCCGCGACCTGGACGCCCTGGCCCGCGCCGGCTCCGTGGAGAAGGTGTACGGCGGCGCCGTGGCGACATCCGGGACCACCGCCGACGAGCCGGGGTTCGAGGCCAAGTCCAGACTCGAATCCACGGCCAAGGCGGCCGTGGCCACGGCCGCGGCCGCCCTCGTGGAACCGGGAAGCGTGGTCGCAATCTCCGCGGGGACGACGACCTACGCCGTGGCGGAGCGACTCCTGCACGTCCCCCGTCTCACGGTGGTGACGAACTCACTGCCCGTCGCCGATCTCCTGCGGGCCGCAGGCCGGGAACAGGGCGCCGCTGCTCCGACACTGCTGCTGACGGGCGGCGCCCCCACCAGGTCGGCCGCCCTGGTCGGCCCGCTGGCCGACCAGGCCATCCGCTCCTTGCATGTGGATCTGCTGGTCATCGGGGCCCACGGCGTGTCCGAGCACGCGGGTCTGACGACTCCGAACCTCGCCGAGGCACAGACCAACCAGGCCTTGATCTCCTCCGCCAGGCGGGTCGCCGCGGTCGCGGATCACAGCAAGTGGGGCGTCGTGGGCCTCAGCCGGTTCGCCGCCCTGGCCGAGATCGACTACTTCGTCTCGGACGACGGCCTCGACGAACAGGCGCGGTCAGTGCTCACCGAGTCCGTGGGCGAGCTGATCCTCGCGGACACCAGCAGGCCCTGACCACTCCTCCGCTCCGACCGCCGCGGTTCAGTGCGTCTCGACGCTGCCGAGCCGTAGGGCACCGCGCCCGTCATGCCGTCGGTGGCGCACACCGTGGGCCGGTAGTTCCGTTTGCGGGATCGTCCCGATGCGGCTGCGACCGCGTCCGTACGAGTGCGCCCTGTCCTTCGGCGTCCGGCCACTGCGTGGTCGTGAGTGATCCAGGCGGTCCACGCCACCTGGAACACTCACAACGCCAGCGCAGCAGCGGGCTTACCTGGCGAGTTCGGCCGGTTCATCCAGCCGCGTCAGCTTCCGCGGGTTTGCCATCGCATGGATCCGGGCGACTTTCCCGTTTTCCACCACGAGGCTCACCGCGGCCAGTCGGCCGTCGATCTCGATCCGGCCCGCAGGCGCGCCGTTGAGCCACACGGCCGACACCACCCGGTCCGGTCGAGCGAGCATCTTCGCCACGAGTTCGGCCCCGTGGATCGGAGCCGGAGCCGCGGCCGCAAGCCCGCCACCGTCGGCGATAAGAACCACGTCCGGTGCCATGACGTCCAGCAGTTCCTGCAACTGGCCCGTGCGCAGCGCGGTCAGGAACCGTTCCACCACGGCCTGCTGCTCCGACCGGCTCACCTGCACCCGCGGCCGCCGAGCAGCCACATGCTCGCGTGCCCGCCGCGCGATCTGCCGCACTGCGGCCGCGGACTTCCCGATGGCCTCGGCGATCTCGCCGTACGGCATCTCGAAGACCTCGCGGAGCACAAACACTGCCCGCTCGGTGGGCCCGAGCGTTTCCAGCACGGTCAGCATCGCGATCGAGACGCTCTCCGCGAGCTCGGCGTCCTCGGCGACGTCGGGGCTGGTCAGCAGCGGCTCCGGCAGCCACTCGCCGACGTACTCCTCGCGGCTGCGCGACAACGTCCGCAGACGGTTGAGCGCCTGCCGTGTGACGGTTCGGACGAGGTAGGCCCGCGGGTCACGCACCTGCGACCGGTCGACATCGGCCCACCGCAGCCAGGACTCCTGCAGCACGTCCTCCGCGTCGGCCGCCGAACCGAGCATCTCGTAGACGACCGTGAACAGCAGGCTGCGATGGGCGACGAACGGGTCCTCGGTCATGCCGTCGATGCCACGCCGGACGTCTCAGGACACGCGGCCAGCGGAATCTCGCAGGCATCGGAGTAGCCCTGCGACGTGATCCCGTGCGCCGTATTGCACCTGGTCGCCATGTTGGCGAAGCCGATGACCGTGGTGAGTTCGACCAGCGCCGCCGGGCCGAGCCGGTCGAGCAGACGCTTCGACAGCTCGTCGGTGACGGTCGGCGGCGTGTTCGTCATGGCCTCGGCGTACTCCAGCACGTCGCGCTCCAGCGGCGTGAACACCTCCGACTGCCGCCAGCGCGGCACCTGGCTCGCCTTGGCCAGGTCCAGGTCCTGGTTCAGCGCGTGGAAGTAGTTGACGTCGAGGCACCAGCTGCAGCCGACCTGTGCCGCGACGGCCATGTGCGCGAACGTCTTGAGGCTCGCTTCAGCCGCGTCCCACTGGCCCACCTTGGCCGCGAACTCCTTGTTGGCCTCGGCAAGTTTGGGGTTGTTCCACAGCACCTCGTCGGGCTCGGGCACGGCGCCGAGGTGCTTGATCATGTTTTCCCTCATCTCGGTGGGGAGCTCCGCCTTCGGGATGCGCAGTGTCATGGTGTTCTCCTTATCCGTTGGCCTGTCGGCCTGTTCGACATGAAGACACCAGCGGATCCACGAATGTGACAACCACCGCCATCGCGCATGGACCGTCAGCACGCACAGGCCCGTGGCCGCTCTCGGAGACACCCACCCGAACACCCAGCATCCTGGACGGACGGGCCGCATGGGACCTGGTGCCGCCGGTCATCATCGCCGAGAACTTCACCGCCGCGATGACCCTTCCATACCTCGACGGCTGCGGCTGCGCCGCCGCCAACAGCGGTCTGAGCTTTGTCGACCCGCACGCGATGCGCGGCCATGTCACACGGCCGGCAGCGCTCATGTGAACGGCTTGGACGACGCCGGCAGCCTGCTCCCAAACAATCCGGCCAACCCGGTAGTCCTGGACCGCGACATCTTCACCGCGCCGCCGGAGGAGATCGCCGAGGCACGGGTCCTGCGGACGTACGCGCGCCCTCCTCAATCCGCTGCGCAGCGTCGGCGACTTCCTCACCGAAGGGCTGCGCGCGGCCGGCAGTCCCGCCGCCGCGGCCGGCGCACGGGCCGAGGAACTCCTCGACGCCGTGGGCATCCGCGATCCACGGGGCGCGCTGCGCCGCTATCCACACCAGTTCTCCGGCGGAATGCTCCAGCGGGTGGTCATCGCCGCGGCTCCGGCGGCCGAGCCCGCCCTGCTGGTCGCCGACGAGCCGACCACCGCCCTCGACGTCACGACCCAGGCGGAGATCATCGCGATCCTCACCCGGCTGCGGGCCGATCAGGGCACCGGGCTTCTCTTCGTCACCCACGACCTCGAACTGGCCTCGGCCATCTGCGACCGCGTATACGTGATGTACGCGGGCCGGATCGTCGAGACCCGGGACACCGACGAACTGTTCGACCGGCCCCGCCATCCGTACACGGCGGGACTCCTCGCCTGCACCCCCCGCATCGAACCGGGCGCACCGGCCCCGCGGCCCATCCCGGGCCGCCCCGTCTCCCTGGCCGAGGCACCTTCGGGGTGTGCCTTCACGGCCCGCTGCGCCCACGCACAACCGCGCTGCTCGGAGGAGCCTCCGTACTGGCGCGGTACGGCGACGAACTCGCCGCGTGCCACCGCTCCGACGAAGGGATCACACTGTGACCGGCACGAAGAAGGGGCTGGTGGTCGAGGGGCTGCGCAAGCGGTACGGGGACCATGCGGCGGTCGACGACGTGTCGTTCACCCTGGCACCAGGGGCTTCGCCGGCAATCGTCGGGGAGTCCGGCAGCGGCAAGACGACGACTGTACGGATGCTGGTGGGCCCGGCACGGCCGGACGGCGGCACCGTCCGCCTGGACGGCCGGGACCGCTCCGCCCGCGCCCGAAGCCGGGCCGAACGGCTCGCGCGCGCCCGCGAGATGCAGATGGTCTTCCAGGCTCCGTACCTCTCGCTGGACCCACGGGTGACGGTCTCCGACGGCGTCGACGAGTTGCTGCGCCTTCACACCCGGCTGGACGCGGCCGCCCGTCGCTCGCGGGTCGCCGAACTCCTGGACCAGGTGGGCCTCGGCGAACGGGAGGCCGGGGCCCTGCCCCGGCGGCTCTCCGGCGGACAGCGCCAGCGCGTCGCCGTCGCCCGGGCCCTGGCGGTCGAACCCCGCGTCCTCATCCGCGACGAGGCGGTCGCGGCGCTCGACATGTCCATCCAGGCACAGATCCTCGACCTGCTCGCCACGATCCGGCGCGAGTCGGGCATCGGCTACCTCTTCGTCACCCACGACCTCGCCGTGGTCCGGCACATCGCCGACGTCGTCCTGGTGCTCAGGTCGGGCCGAGTCGTCGAGGCGGGCCCGACGCATCGCGTGCTGGACACCCCGGAGCATCCGTATACCCGTCTGCTCCTCGACTCCGTACCGCGTCGCGGCTGGGACCCGAGCCCGGCGACGGCCGGCCGCCGCGCCCTCGACTGACGTGGTCCGGCCGTACACAGAAGCGTCCACACAGGTGCCGGCCTCGTTCCGCAACAGCCGACCGTTCGGCGTCACGCCACAGCGCTCGATGTGCGTACGGAGCATGCACACGAACGGTGTTGGGACGGGCACAGGTCGCGTGCTGCAACCGCGCCGCTTCCACAAGTGCACTTCGTGGTCTGCGCGGTCATCCGTCCACTCCGTGCCACGCGCGTTCGTCCACCGTTTCCTCGCGCTTTGCCCAAGAGCCAGTCCAAAGGCTCCCGTTGTTATGGATCAAGGCCATACGATGCGCTTGCGAAGCGCGCGCCGCGCACAGGAAGACGGGGGAGGCGCGATGTCCGGAAGACCGCATGACGGTATGTCCGACGCCATGCCGGGCGGAGTATGGGGCACGCTCCCCGGCTCCGTGGAGCTGTACCACCTGAGGCTGGACGGTAGCATCGGGCTGGCCGACCGCGAGGGCGCCCGCGAGCTGGGACCCGAGCGGGAGTTTCTCCGCTTCATCGATGACGGGCAGTTCGCCCACTACCTGGTGGGCGACGCGGCAACCTCCCCCGAGCGTCCCTCGAACGCCACGGTCAAACTCGGTGTCGTGGGGCCGCGCAGCGCCTTCACCCCGCATGCCCACGGCGGTGAACACTTCGTCCTCAGCCTCGGCCACGCGGCCTGCGGCCTCTACGACGCGGACCGCGACCTGGTTACCGAAGTCCCGCTGAGTCCCGGGATGTTGATACGGATTCCGGAGATGATGCCGCACTCCTTCGCGAACAGGGGCACCGATCCGCTGACGATCCTCGCGGCCAACACCGGTTACGGGATCGACCACGAGGACTACGCGATCACCGCCGGGGAGGCCGAGCGCCGCGCCGCGGGCGACACCCCCACAGCCGGCCAGGTGGCCGTAGCCGCCGCAACCGACTATCGCACCCTCGCCGCCGCCCTGCGCGACATCGAGCGGCATCAGCAGGACCGCGGCATTACCACCACCACCGTCCGCGAGCGCCTGGCCGCACGACTGCGCCGTGTGGCCACCGCACTTGAGGTCCGCCGGTGATCTGTCCACACTGCGAGAAGAACCTGCTCCGCAAGGAGCGCCCCAACAACACCTGCTCCCACTGCGGGCGCACGTACGCGCTCGACCCCAAGACCAACTCCCTCGGCCTCAGCGACCTGCGGGTGCGCAGGATCGCCGTCAAGGTGACGGAGGAGGGCAGGATCGCGGTGACGCCGGACCAGTTGTGGTACGCGCTCTCGCGCAGGCGCCTCAAAAAGGGCACGTTCGCGCCGGGGTGTACGGAAATCTCACTCTTCGTGGGCCTGATCGTCGGCGTCTTCAGCATCTTCACCGGGTCCGTGCACCTGGCCCTCATCGCGGGCACCCTGCTGCTCGTCGCCGCGGGCTTGGTCCTCGCACGAGCCGCCGGTGCGGGCCGGGGCTTCCCGGTCATGAGCCGTGCGGCGTTCCGTTCGGAGGCGCTCGCGCCCTGGCGATACGTGTACGGCGGGTTGCCGCCCGGGGTGGTCGACGACGCCCCTCCCGTTCCCTCTCCGGCCAGGACTCGCGCGCCCTCCGGTGCTGAGCCGGGGGCCGTACTCCTGTGCCCCGACCGCTCCATCACGGCCTTCCTCGACGCCGACGGCCTGCCCGCCCGTTACGGGATCGCGCTCGCCGAGGATCTCGACGCGGTCCGCGCCCTGTCCACGCGGGGCCCGGTGATCGTGCTCCACGACGCCGACGCGCACGGGGAGCTTCTCGTCCGGCGCGTCCGCGCGGATCTCGGGCAACGCACCGTGATCAACGCCGGGTTGCCGCTGCGCACGGTCCGCGGTCTGGCGCAGGCCGTGCCCTACCGCGACAAGGAGGGGAAGCCCGACAGAGAGACCATGGCGCTCCTCACCGAGCTGGGCGAGTTCACCAAGGCGGAGCTGAAGTGGCTGGGAAAGGGTTGGTGTTTCCCGCTCGTCGGCATGCCCCCCGCCCGGCTGCTCGCCGCCGTCACCCGGGTCGCCGAACAGGTCACACGGAGCGTCGATCCGGAGCGGCGTCGCGCCGCGTCCGTGGGGTTCATGACCTGGCCGGGTCCAGGGGCTCAGGACCACGCGGGTGAGCAATGATCTGCCCCCGCTGCGCCGCCTCGCTGACGGCCAAGCAGCGCAACGGCAGAATGTGCGCGCAGTGCGGGAAGCGCTTCGCGCTCGACCCCGCGGTGCACGGCAAGGGTATGCATGACATCCGTATCCGGGGCATCGCGGAACGCGCCACCGACCACGGCCGCCTGAAGATCACCCTCACCCAGCTCTGGTACCTGTCCCGTAGCCGTAACTACGCCTGGGCCGGGCGGGATCCGCAGGGTGTGCCGGCGAGAATCCGCTGGCTCGTGGCCCTGCCGGTGGCCGCCGCCCTCGTCGCGTGCGCCGTCCTGACCGGCGGAGTGCTCGCGGTCCTCGCCGGCGCCGCCGCGTGCGCCTGCGTCGTCGTCGCGTCGTCCATGCGGCACCGTCCCGGCCAGTCGCCCCATGCGCAGATCATTCCCGCCGAACAGACCTTCCGTGACCTGATGAACGGCTCATGGTCGGCGGTGTACGGGGGGCTACCGGAAGGCGTCGTCGACGACGCCCGCCCCGTGCCCCGGCCGCGCGGAGCGAACCGCTCCGGTGCGTCCGTTCCGGTGTCCCCGCCCAAGGCCGCGATCCTCTGCACGGACCGCGTGGTCGCGCTCTTCCTCACAGCCAATGGCATCCCCGCCCGTCTGGAGGCCGTCCTCGTGGAGGTCGCCGACGCCGACGGAACCAAGGGGCGCCCCACCGTCCTGGCGGCGGCGCTCAGCGCGATCGCCCAGTATCGCAGCGGGCTCCCGGTAGTCGTCCTGCACGACGCCGATCCGCAGGGTGCCCTGTTGGCGCCGCTCATCCGTGGCGCACAGCCCGACCGGGTCGTGGTGGACGCGGGCCTCCCCGTCTCCGCGGCCAGGAACAGACTGGGCGTCGTGCGGCTCGTCCGGCACGATCGGCTCGCCGACGCGGAACAGCTCCGCACGGTCGCGGGCCTGCCCGAGGCCGACGCGGAGTGGCTCGGCGAGGGCTTCTGGAGTCCGCTCGCCGCCGTCACGCCGCGCGTCCTTGAATCGATCGTCGTACGGGCGGTGGAACGGGCGCTGGCCGCCCCGCGGCCCACCCACCATGAGGCCCTCACGCACGGCTTCCTCACCTGGCCGCAGGCGCCACGGTCCCCGAGGACCTCGCGGGCACCTGGCACCCGCCCACCCGGCACCGGCACGTACAAGAAGAAGGGCACCAGCTCCGCATGACGCCGCGACGCCTCCAGGCCCCCGGAATCGGGACCTCCACGGCTCGGGACCCCCGTACCGGCCCCGGGCCGGGCGCCCGCCTCCTCGACCTTGCGATCACCGGCGCCGCCGCGCGCGCCGCGGGCCCGGGCGGCATCAGGTTCACGGAACGGCAGCTCTATTACGAGACCTGCCGTGTCCTGAGCCCGGCCGCGACCCTGCTCCCCCGCATCCCGCGTACCCCGGCCCCTCCTCTGCGGCTGCCCACGTTCACGCGTGCGCTGGAGGCACGGGGCCGGGAGGCCGTGAAGGGGCTGCTCCCACCGGTCCCGTCCGCGCCGTCACGGTCTCTGTCCGCGCCCGATGCCGCCGAACCCGACCTCTACGCCTACGGGCTCCCCCGTCTTCTCGTCTGCCAGGACGGCTCGATCGCCCGGATGCTGCTCGCCAACCATGTGCACCTGGAGGCGGCTTGCCCCGTCCTCGCGGCACCCGACGCCCTGCCGCTCGACCCGCGCCTCGTCGCGGCGCTGGAGCGGGCCGAGGGTGCGACGGTCCATGTGCTGCACGACGCGAGCCCGGCAGGCGTCGGGCTCCCGGCGCAGGTCAGGGCCGCTCTCGGCCCTGTCCCCGGCGTGCGGGTCGCATCGATCGGGCTCGTGCCCCGGCATGCGGCAACCCTGCGCCTTCCGACCGGCCGCGGCCCGGCACCGGATCCGCCGCAGGTGCCCTGGCCGCCCGGGCTGCGGCCCGAGGAGGCCGCATGGCTGGCGCGGGGACGGTTCACGCAGGTCGCGGCCGTGTCACCGCCCCGCCTGGTGCGTACGGTGCTGCGCCTCACGCGGGGACCGCGACCGCCCCGGAATTCCATGTGGTCCGACCTGCGCGGGCTGCGCACCACGGGTTTCCTGACCTGGCCCGCCTCGTGATCCGCCGCGTCACCCGCCCGTGAACCGCGCGGCGACTGGTCCCAACGAGCCCCTCTTCCCGCGGCCACGACCGCCCCACAGACCCGAGGAACGCAGACGATGATCCGACCTCAAGAGATCGGCTACTCCGACGAGCTGCTCGCCGACGGCAGCGTCCACCGGCGTTACGAGGACGGCCGGCAGGAGTGGCGCCACCGCGAGAGCTCCTCCCCTCACCTCGTGCGCTGGCACGACAACCGGAATGCCTCCGGCACCGACGAACTCCTCGGCAACCACATCGTCAAGCGGGTCCTCGCCGACGGCACGGCGACATACGCCCGGGACATCGGATACGGCCGCACCCTGTGGGGCCGCGGCGAGACGGTGATGGTCAACCGGACGTCGTTCGGCGGCAGGATGGGCGTCATGCTCGCGGGCCTGGGCATAGCGGGCCTCGCCATCACCGCCGCCCAGCTTCCGCCGCTGAGCATGAGCCCGGAAGAGGAAGAGGAGCTCCGCCAGCAGCAGGCGCAGAGCCAGTCGGCGTCCTCGGGCGACTCGGGCGGGGGCGGCGATTCCGGTGGCGGCGGGCCGGACGACTGGGACGCGGGCTGGGACGACGGCGGCGACACCTGGAGCGACGACGACTTCGGCTGAGCCTGCCGCGTAGGCACCACCAAAAGCCGTAGGAGCGGCGGCAGCAGTACGGAACACGGAACACCGAGGAAAGGAGCCGTTCATGGCACGCTTCTGCGTCTGCCTGTCCCCGACCACCCGGCAGGCCCGGGCCCATGTCGAGGCGATGGGTGCGGCCGGGACCGGCCGGGCATCCGCGGACGTCCCCGGGGCTGCCCTGGGGCGGATCGCGAACGAACCCGGCCGCGCCGACGGCCCGTTCACGGCATTCGGCCTGACGGCGATAGGCGAGGTCACCCTCCACAACCGCCCGGCCCTCCTGTCCGCGCTGCATGCCGAGGGGACCCCCGTACCTGCCCGCTGCTCCGACGGTGAACTGCTGCTGCGCTGCTGGGCGCGGCTCGGCGACGCGGGAGTGGCGTTGGCCGAAGGCATGTTCGTGCTGGCCGTGCTGGACGGCACGGACCTGATCCTGATCCGCGACCACGTGGGCGCCCGGACGCTCTTCTACGCCCGCGCCGAAGGATCTTGGGCGGCCTCGACCTCGCTGCGGGCGCTGCGGCGCTGGCCCGCGCTCGGCACCTCGATGAATCTGTCCGCGGTCCGTTCGTTCCTCACCTTCGCCTATCTGCCGGGCGAGGAGACGCTCCTGACGGGCGTGCGGGAAGTCCTGCCCGGGCGGGTGCTGCGGCTGGCGGAGGACGGCGCGGTCACCGAGACCGTGCACTGGGAGCCCCGCGAGCACATCGCGGAGCCGGTGCCGCAGGATCCGACGGAGCATGTCCTGGCCCTGCGGGCGCTCCTGGAACAGGCGACGGCCGAGAGGCTCCCGGAGGCGGAGCCGGCAGCGGTCCTTCTCTCCGGCGGGATCGACAGCTCCCTCGTCACTGCGCTGGCGACGAAGCTCCACAGCCATCCGGTGCACACGTACTCGATCAGTTTCGGCGACGAACTCCCCAACGAGCTGGGCTACTCGGGCCTGGTGGCCGCCCACTGCCACACCCGCCACCGGGTCCTGAACGTGTCGGGGAAGACGGTCGCCTCACGGCTCGCGGAGGCGGCTGCGCTCCTGGACAGCCCGGTGGGCGATCCGTTGACGGTCCCGAACCTGTTGCTCGCGGAGACCGTGGCTGCGGACGGCGCGTCGGTGGTCCTCAACGGCGAGGGCGGCGACCCTGTCTTCGGCGGCCCGAAAAACCTGCCGATGCTGGTGCAGGAAATGCACCGTGAAGCGGGGGCGCCCTGGGACGAGGACCGGGCGACGGCGTATCTGCGCTCGTACCGCAAGTGCTGGACGGACCTCCCCACGCTACTGACCCCGCAGACGCTGGACGCACTGCGGGATGCCCCGCGCCCCCAGCGGTTCGTGGAGCCTTATCTGACACCGGGCGTCGACAGCCCGCACCGCATGGGCCACCTCCTCAACCAGCTCCTGCACTGCAATCTTCGGACCAAAGGCGCACACCACATCCTGACCAAGGTGGAGCGCCTGACGGCGTCGCAGGGCATCGAGGGCCGGTCACCGCTCTTCGACCGCCGGGTCGTCGACCACGCGTTCGCGACGCCGCCGACGTACAAACTCCGTGGCTCCGCGGAGAAGTGGATCCTCAAGGAGGCCGTGCGCGACCTCCTCCCGGACACAGTCGTCGACCGCCCGAAGAGCGGGATGCGGGTGCCGGTCCAGCAGTGGCTGACGGGTCCGCTGCGCGACCTCGGAAACGATCTGCTGCTGAGCCGGCAGTCGGCCGACCGGGGCCTGTTCCGCCCGGACACGATCCGCGCCTGGATGAAGGGCGAGGGCACGCTCCTGCCCCGTCACGGCGGCAAGCTGTGGCTGGTGCTGACACTGGAACTGTGGCTGCGGTCATACGCGTTGTGAGAAACGAGCAGCAGGAAGCGACGAGCGGGAAGCAACGATGAACACGGAACTCACCGACCCTCGCACGGGTCGTCCTCGCGGCACCGCTCCCGTGTCCCGCGAGCCCGAGGTGGCTGCGGCCGTGGCAGCAGCCCGTACGGCGCTCGGCCCATGGAGCGCCCTGACCCCCAAGGACCGGGCGCGGCGCCTGGACCGGCTGGCGACGCTGATCGAGGACAGCGCGGCGGAGTACGCGGCTCGTGAGCGGTCCGGTACGGGCAAGCCGGATGCGGAGACGGCGGGCGAGATCGAGCAGGTGGCGGATCTGTTCCGCTTCTACGCGACGGCGGCACGGACCCGGACAGCCCCGGCGGCGGGCCGACTGGTGACCGGGCACGAGAGCTGGGTGCGCTGGGAGCCGATGGGCGTCGTCGGGGTGATCGTCCCTTGGAACTACCCGCTGATGATGGCGGCCTGGCGCTGCGCCCCGGCACTCGCCGCGGGCAACACGGTGGTGGTGAAGCCGGCGGAGACCACCCCGGACACGCTGGAACTGCTGGCGGAGCACGCCGCGCGGACCCTGGGCGAGGGCGTGCTCCAGTCCCTTCCGGGAGACCGGCGGACAGGCCGGCTGCTGGTCGAATCCCCGGTGGACATGGTCGCGTTCACGGGCAGCGGGCGGGCGGGCCTGGGTGTGGCGGCGCGGGCCGGGACGCGCCGGATCAGCCTGGAGCTGGGCGGCAACGCCCCGGCCGTCGTTCTCCCGGACGCCCCGGCGGACACGTATGCGTCGCTCGCGGAAGCGGCCACGTACAACGCGGGCCAGAGCTGCGCGGCGCCGGCCCGGGTCATCACGCTCACGGAGAACTACGAGTCGACGGTCGCCCGTCTGACGGAGGCGATGGGGGCCCGGCTGGCAGGCCGTGACTTCGGCCCGCTGAACAACCCTGACCAGGTGGCGCGTTACGACGCCCTGGTCGCCTCCTCGGCCGCGAAGCGACTGCTGGTGGCGGACATCGCCACCTCGCCCGGCGAGGAGCACGGCCACTGGCGCGCGGCCCTTGTCCTGGCGGATCTCCCGGACGACGACCCGGCGGTCACCGAGGAAGTCTTCGGACCGCTCCTCACGGTCCAGCACGCGGACACGGTGGAGGCAGCCCTGGGCCTGGCAAACAGTGTTCCCCAGGCCCTGGCGGCCAGTGTCTGGACGACCGACCTCGGCACGGGGCTCGATCTCGCGGCCCGCCTCGACGCGGGCGAGGCCTGGCTCAACTGCCATCTCGTGCAGACGGCGGAGCTCCCGCACGGCGGGCGCGGCTCGTCCGGCCACGGTACGGACTTGAGCATGCTCGCACTTCAGGAGTACCAACGGCCCAAGACGGTGACGGTGCGGCTGACGCCCGGCCTGCGCGAGAGCTGAGGCAGAGGGCCACCGTGTGACGGGGCAGGCAGGCCGGGAGAGACGTTAGTGGGGCACTGGGCGCCGGAAGGACAGCGTGAGGGCCGACGTCAGCAGCGCCAAGGGCAGGGCCAGAGCAGCCGCCCGTGCGTGGGTGACAAGAAGCGCTGCCAACCCTGCCCCTGTCGGCAGCATCACGATCACCGCAATGTTGTATCGCTCAACCTCTTTTCTGACGGCAAGTGCAACCAGCGCGCCGGTGAGCGCGCCAGTCATGTAGGTGGTCGAGAGATTCGGCCCGCCGGCGACACGGATCATGCCGCCCTGGCAGCCCATGCACACGGCCATGGCCGCCAGGAGAACCAGTTGGCCGGTGCCGGCTGGCTTGCCGTCCAGAGCGGCCCAGGCCGGCATCGCACCGGTCATGACGATCACCTCTGCGAGCAGTGCGATCCGGGCACCGCTCCATCGTGAACGGCCCGGGAGGGAAGCAACCAGACTGCCGAGAAGCACGCCGCAGGTGTACGCGATGATCGCCAGTGCCGCGTGACCGGCCAGCAGCGCGTCGTGGGTGGCGATGGCGAGACCGAACAGAGCAAGGTTCGCGGTCATCACACTGGTGAACACACCGCCGAGGGTCATGAAGCTGATCGCGTCGACCGCTCCCGTCGCCATGGCCAAAAGCAGAACGGGAAAGGAGGACTTGAGGTTTCGTGGCTGAGCGAGCCACAGCTCGGGGGCCTGCGTCATGCATCGACTCCACATCGAGGTCGGATTCATGTGTGCACCGCAGAACGTCCGACACTGCGCGGCAGAGTCGGTACGGACGTCATCGGGCTGTGCGCGGCGCACGGCGAAGCCGGACACTGCGCCGTGAGTCTAGGGCCTGTTCTGAGTTCCCCGTCGTTCGCGCGAAGCGCGGGCGCAGCGGCGGTCGGTGCGTGCGATCGGCGTGCGGTGTCGCAGGTCATGTGGCGGAGCCACCTGTCCTGCGGGGCCGTGCGGCGAGCGTGCGTGCCGGGCGTCGGGGCGCAGGCGGGGAACTCAGAACAGGCCCTTAAGGGTTGTCCCGTCATCCCTGGCGGGGCAGCGCGCGGCGTCGGATGCGGTGCATCGCAAGGCCGAGGGGCGTTCGCATGCGGGATGTATGCGGACGTTCCGACAACGCGGCGAGGTGACGTAGCGGCGCCGCATCAGTCGTAGACCGCCAACGGACGTGACGTGGCCGGACCCCACCCCCTGGGCCGACCGGGTGGAGTGTCCGCACTACCCGTGTCGGACGACACCAGCGTCGTCTCTGCGCCAGAACCATGCGGGGATGCTGTCCCCTTTTGTCCCTTGCCCGCTCACCTTGCACGCCTTGGCCTCGGCGGGTGATCCGCCACAACTGCTTCCCGCACGTGAGCAGATGGCCTTCACCCTCGGCTTCCACATCATTCTTGTGCCATTTGGTGTAGCTCTGACCTCCCTCATGCTGATCGCGAACTACCGCGGACTGCGCCACGGCGACCATGACGCCCTTCTCCTCGCTCAGCGCTGGTCGAAGGTCGCTGCGGTTCTCTTCGCTGTGGGCGCCGTGACCGGCACCGTACTGACGTTCGAGCTTGGCATCCTGTGGCCGGGCCTGATGGGCAGGTACGGCGCCGCTTTCGGCTTCCCCTTCGCCATCGAGGGGATCTTCTTCTTCCTCGAGGCGATTTTTGTATCGATCTACATCTACGGCTGGAAGAGACTGCCGCCGTGGGTCCACTTCTGGACCGGTGTGCCGGTCGCACTGTCCAGCATCGGCGGAGCTGCGGCCGTCGTCGCTGCGAACAGCTGGATGAACCAGCCCGGCGGCATCACCGTGCGGAACGGACATGTGGTGGAAGTGGAGCCGGTCGCGGTGTTCTTCAATGGAGCCTTCTGGTTCGAAACGGTCCACATGCTGCTTGCGGCATACATCGTGGCGGGCTTCATGGTGGCGGGCGTGTATGCGGTCGGCATGCTGAGGGGGCGGCGTGACCACTACCACCGTGTCGGTTTCCTCACCGGTTTCCTGGTGGCGGCTGTCGCGCTGCCCGTGCAGATCTTCGTTGGCGACCTGGTGGCCCGGCAGGTGTTCACCAAGGAGCCGGCAAAGTTCGCGGCAATCGAAATGCTCCCGACTACTGGGACTCACGTGCCGGAGACAATGGGCGGGATCCTCGTCGATGGCCGGGTGAAGTACGGGCTCCAGATCCCTGACATGGCATCCCTGCTGGCCGGCTTCAGACCGTCAACGGAGATCCATGGGCTCGACGCGATTCCTGAAGCCGTTCGGCCGACCGACCGCGGCGTCAGCATCGTGCATCTGGCGTTCGACGTGATGGTGGGCACTTCGTTCGTACTGCTCGGCCTGGCGGTGTGGTTCGGGTGGCTGTGGTGGCGGCGGCATGAAGTACCCCAAAACCGCTGGTTTTTGCGTGGCGCCGCGCTCAGCGGGATCGTTGCCCTTGTCTCGCTCGAAAGCGGTTGGGTAGTCACTGAGGTCGGCCGACAGCCGTGGACTGTAGTCGGGTATTTGCTCACCCGGGATGCCGTGACCACGCAAGGAAACCTCTGGTTCTTCTTCGCCGTTGTCCTGGCCCTCTACCTGGCCGTCGGAAGTGGCGTCCTGTTGGTTCTGCGCTCCATGAAGCGGCGCTGGAGAGAGGAAGGCGATGCGTCCGTCAACGTTCCCTACGGTCCTTCCAAGCCATTCGCCGAGGCCCGCGCCGGAGAAGAGCGCCAATCATGAGCAATGCGGTCGCACTCATCATGTTCGCCGGCGTCATCGCGTATGCGTTGTTCGGCGGCGCCGATTTCGGTGCGGGTTTCTGGGATCTGACAGCTGGCCAGGCAGACCGCGGCAGGCAGCCCCGACACTTGATCGACGTGTCGATCGGCCCGGTATGGGAGGCAAATCACACGTGGCTCATCTACTGCTTGGTCATTCTATGGACCGGTTTCCCCGCAGCGTTCACCGCGATCACTTCGACGCTCTATCTTCCTCTCGCGTTCGCGGCACTGGGAATCGTTCTACGGGGCTCGGGGTTCGCCTTCCGGAAAGTCTCCTTGCGTACCGCTGAACAGCGGGTCTATGGAGTGATTTTTGCTGTCTCCTCGGTCCTGACGCCCTACTGTTTCGGCAGTGTGGCCGGGGCCATCGCGTCAGGCAGGGTTCCGTCACAGGGGAACGGGAACGCGGTGAGCTCTTGGATCAATCCCACCTCAGTTCTCGGCGGGGTTCTGGCGGTACTCGTATGCGCCTTTCTGGCCGCTGTCTATCTGACACAGGCTGCCAGGAAGCAGCAGAGTGCGCGGCTTGAAACGTACTTCCGTCGGCGCGCACTGGTTGTCGCCGCTGTCACAGGCGCGGTCAGCCTGGCAGGTGTTCTGGTTCTGCGGTCGGATTCGCCCCGGCTCTTCGATCAGCTCAGTCACCGCGGTCTGCCGCTGATGATTGTGGCGGCACTGAGCGGAGTAACCAGCCTTCTCCTGCTGGGAGCCGGAAGGTCCCGCGGCTTGCGCGGGACAGCAGCGGTTGCGGTGGCCGCTGTCGTGGCGGGCTGGGGGGTGGCGCAGTATCCCTACCTGCTGGGGACGCATGTGCCGATTGCGGACGCAGCCGCACCGGACTCGACGCTCTGGGTTCTTGTCGGCGTCGCATGTGCTGCTGTGGTCCTGATCGTTCCTTCGCTGGCCCTTCTCTTCAGCATGTATGAGCGTGGGCGCCTGGGCACACACACGTGAAGAAGACTCTCTGCCGTGCAGGGCGCTGTGCTCGACAGGAATTGAGGCTGGGCCCCGTGCCGCCCAAGGTGATGTCGGCGAGCTCGTTGGCGCTTGCACGCCGACGCGGTTCACCCACGTCGCGCCCACAGCTGCCGCGGGAGTGCGGTGTCCACAGCGGACGAAAAAGCAAAGGCAAGGAGGTTGCCCACTCCTTGCCACTCTCAACATATAGCGCACCGGGGGCCTTGCGGCAAGACCCGGGTCGTGCTGCAGAATCTCCAGCCGAAGCCAGAACCTGCGCAAATCAGGGTTTCGCGAAATACGTGCGCTTTTGGCGGCGTATGGGTCGCACGGGACGTCGAACCGTCGGTGGGACTCGCCGTGCGGTCGCCGGCGCTCGGCGTCAGAGGTGCGGGTGCGCGCCGCCGGACTGCGTGGAGCAGCTGGCGAAATGCAACCTTGGTGAATGGGGTTTTCATGATTGACGTGATCGTTGCCGGCGGCGGGCCGACCGGCTTGATGCTGGCCTGCGAGTTGCGGCTGCACGGCGTGCATGTGGTCGTGCTGGAGACTGACGCGGAGCCAACCAGGCAGGTTCGTGCGCTCGGCCTGCACGTGCGCAGTATCGAGGTGATGGACCAGCGTGGTCTTCTGGAGCGGTTCCTCGCACTCGGCAAGCAGTACCCGATTGGTGGTCTCTTCGCCGGCATCCGAAAGCCGCCGCCGGACCGGCTGGACACCGCCCATTCCTACATCCTCGGCATCCCGCAGACCGTCACCGGGCGCCTGCTGACCGAGCGCGCCGTCGAGCTCGGCGCCGAGCTCCGGCGCGGCTGCGCACTGGTCGGGCTGAGCCAGGACGAACACGGGGTGACCGCCCAGCTGGCCGACGGCACCGGGCTGCGCTCGCGTTACCTCGTCGGCTGCGACGGCGGCCGCAGCACGGTGCGCAAGCTGCTCGGCGTCGGCTTCCCCGGTGAGCCAGCCGGAGTCGAGTGGCTGCTGGGCGAGATGGAGGTGGCCGTCCCGCCGGAGACGCTGGACGCGGTGGCGGCCAAGCTCCGCACAACGCGCCTGCGGTTCGGCCCCGCGCCCCATGAGGACGGGGTGTACCGCTTCGTCGTGCGCGCCGAGGAAGTGGCCGAGGACTGCAGGGTGCCGCCGACCCTGGAAGAGTTCACACAACGGCTGCGGGAGATCGCCGGCACCGATTTCGGCGTGCACTCACCGCGCTTCCTGTCCCGCTTCGGCGACGCCACCCGGCTGGCCGAGCGCTACCGGGTCGGCCGGGTGCTGCTGGCCGGTGACGCGGCGCACACCCACCCACCGATGGGCGGGCAGGGCCTGAACCTCGGCATCCAGGACGCGTTCAACCTGGGCTGGAAACTTGCCGCCGAGGTGGGTGGCTGGGCACCGGAGGGGCTGCTGGACAGCTACCACACCGAACGGCACCCGGTGGCCGCCGACGTGCTGGACAACACCCGAGCGCAGACCGAGCTGCTGTCCCCCGAGCCGGGTCCCCAGGCAGTGCACCGCATGCTGTCGGAGCTGATGGACTTCGAGGACGTGAATCGGTACCTGATCGAGAAGATCACCGCGATCGGCGTCCGCTACGACTTCGGCGAGGGCCACACACTGCTCGGCCGGCGGCCGCGGGACGTGGGACTGAAACAAGGGCGCCTCTACGAGCTGATGCACGGCGGCCGCGGGCTCCTGCTCGACCAGACCGGTCGGCTCTCGGTGGCGGGCTGGGCAGATCGGGTCGACCACGTCGTCGACGTCAGCGAGGAACTGGACGTACCCGCGGCGCTGCTGCGGCCGGACGGCCACGTGGCGTGGGTCGGTGACGATCAGCGGGGTCTGCTCAGCCAGCTGCCCAGGTGGTTCGGCGCTGCTGCCGGCTGAGCGCGCAGTTGTGGCTCGCCAGGGACGCGGTGGTGCTGGTCCGGCCTGTAGGCCCGCACGATCGAGGTGGTGGTGACGATACGGGCGGGAGCCCAGGTGGCGAGCACGTCGGGTGGTAGGCCGAGCGCTTCCTGAGTGCGGCGTTGACCGACAACCGGTGCTCCGCCCTGGGGAGCAGGTCCTGGCATGCCTGGCGAGGCCGGCCCTTCACTCCGATGCCCCGCCCCTTTCGCCCTGTCGGACTGTGCTGCCGGGCCCGGCGACGCCAATGGGTGAACGCTGAGGTGCTGTTGGCCTCAAGGGAAGCGAGAACAGGATGACCGCATGGGCGATCTCCGGCACACGGCGTCGAATACTGCGCGCGCACGTCACCGTCGCCGGATGTGCACTGGCCCTGTGCGCGTCCGCGGCGGCTCCGGCTGCCGCGGAAGGCGACACCACCGTCACGAAACCCACCGTGGTCCTGGTGCACGGCGCGTTCGCGGACGGCTCCAGCTGGAACGGGGTCATTTCACGCCTCGAGCGCAGCGGCTGCACCGTCATCGCGCCCGCCAACCCGCTGCGCGGCCTGTACAACGACTCGGCCTACATCGCCTCGGTACTCGACAGCATCAAGGGCCCGGTCGTCCTTGTGGGCCACTCCTACGGCGGCGCTGTGATCAGCTCGGCCGCGGCCGACAACCCCGGGGTGAAGTCGCTCGTGTACGTGTCGGCGCTGATGCCCGACGTGGGCGAGAGCAGCATGTCGCTGGCCGCGCGGTTCCCCAGTGAACTGGGCACCGCCACCAGGTCCGTCCCGTTCCGGGAGAGTGGCCGCAGCGGGACCGACCTGTACCTCAAGCGCGACAAGGTTCACCAGGTCTTCGCCGCCGACCTGCCGGTGAGCGAGGCGAATCTGCTGGGAGCCACCCAGCGGCCTGCCGCTACGACCGCGTTCTCCGAGAAGGCCAAGGTCGCGGCCTGGAAGCACATCCCGTCCTGGGCGCTCGTCGGCCGGCAGGACAAGACCATCAGCCCGGATCAGGAACGCTTCCAGGCGAGGCGCGCCGGTTCGCACACGGTGGAGATCAACTCCTCCCACGTGTCCTTGATCGCACATCCCGCGGCGGTGGCCGACCTGATCCTCCAGGCGGCCGGGGCTCCTTCCTCGGCCCGGCCGTCCCGAGCGCTCGCCGGGACCGCGAATGGCGTCCGCGCCAAGGCCGCTCTCGCTGGTTTCGCGGGAGTGTCCCTGGCCGTCGGCGCAGGGGCCGTCCTCCGCGGCCGTCGGCTGCGACACACCCGCCGCTGACGGCGGCCGACACGGCGCGCCCCTCACGCGTCCTGCTCTTCGGGGCCGACGAGCGGCAGCGCGCCGAGCTGTGCCCCGTCTCGGCTCGCAGGTTCACTCCAACAGTGCTGGATCTCCGTCGTCGCGGCGGCACTCACCGAGCTGACCGCAGCCCACGACGGCGTCCTCACCGCAGATGATCCACGCTCCGCACCGGGGCACCCCGGTCCGGCTCGACCCCATCGATCGGATGCGCCTCGCGGGAGCTGCCCGACCCGCGTGGGGACGTCATTTCGGCCGTCAGCCAGCGGAACACCTGCGGCACTTGGCGTTTCCACACTCTGAGAGTGTGCGGCCCGCGCGCCTCGACCACGACCACCCGCGTCGGGGGCGCTGCCGCCTGTCGCAGCGCGAGGCCGTCACGGTAGCCGTCGTTGCGCCGGCCCGAGAGGTACAGCGCGACGCGCGGCGGTGTGGTGGCGTGGCGCAGGATCCACAGCGGATTGTTGACCCGCCGCAGCTTCGGGTCCGCGCCCGTGAGGGAGACCCGCTCGGCGGCCGGGTCGTTGTAGCCGGAGAGGCCCACGGCGGCCCGGTACCGGTCGGGGTGGGCGAGCGCCATCTTCACGGCGCAGTGCGCCCCGGCCGAAAACCCGGCCACCGCCCAGCCTCTCGCACGGCTCTGCGCGCGGAAGGTGTCGGTCACCATCTGCCGGACGTCCACACTCAGCCAGGATTCGGCGTCCACGACACCCGGCACGTTGGCGCACCCGGTGTCCTGGCCGGCCAGCAGATTGGTGCGCGGCTCCACGAGGATGAACGGGGCGATCTCCCCCCTCCGCATCCCGGCCTCCAGCTGCGACTGCACCCGCAAGCCGCTGAACCACGCCTTCGCCGATCCGGGGAAGCCGCCGAGGAGCTCGACCACGGGGAACTTCCGGTTCCGGAAGGCCGGCTGGTTGTACTGAGGCGGCAGCCAGACGTACACCTCGCCACGCACCCCCGACACCCGACCGCTCAGCCGGGTCACGCGGACGCCCGGGCCCATGCGGGCGTCATGCACCGGACTGAAGTCCTGGAGGACCTTCGGCTCGTTCGCCGGTCGTTTGTGGTCCCCGAGTCCGTCGCGCCCGAGGTCCGGCGCGGCGACGATGTGTTGTCCGGTGCCAAGCAGGTCGGCCCAGCTGTCGTACAGGCCGTTGGCGTTGTTGACCATCACGAAGACGCTCAGCACGGCCGACGCCTGCGCGAGTACGACCATCGCCAGGCGCAACGCGCCGCGCGCCAGGGCGGGGCCGCGTACCCGGCTCCACAGCAGCAGGGGCAGCAGCACAGTGACCACGGCCAGCGCGATCGTGGTCAGGGAGAAAGGTGTCCCGGTCAGGCTCATCACGCCTGGGAGGATGCCGTACGCACTGCACTGGTTACCCGCTTTTCCACCTTTTTACGTCGAACGCGACAGTCCGGGGAACGCCGTGTTGACGCGAGAAACTATCGGCCCGTGTCCTCCCGGCCCGGTCTCCCTGCGCGCGGGGGCTCCGACGCGCCGGTGCGCTGCCCTCCCCGGACGAGTCGGCAGGCGGTCGCCCAGCGGGTCAGTTCATGGCGGTTCGAGAGCTGGGCCTGCGCAGGCCGGATAGCCCCGATGACGTTCTCGGCGGCGTCGGAGACCGCAGGGGAAGTATCCGGACGGGGCGCTCGGACCCTGTCCCGGCCAGTCGGAGACCGCAGGGGAAGTATCCGGACGGGGCGCTCGGACCCTGTCCCGGCCAGTGGCCGCACTGCTCGCCTGCGCCCTCGGCACCCGTATCGGTGTGCGCCCCATCGTCACGGCCGGTGCCTCCCTGCTCTCGCTGGGGCCGCTCGTTCGGCACCATGGCCCGGATGCGGAGGACGACGAACGTCTGCGGAACGCCATCGGAGACGGCGGAGAAGTTCACGGTGGCGGCGGCGGGTAGAGGGTGCTCGCATTGCTCCGGGGCTTCGGCCTGTTCCTGCCGCACGGGCCCGCCGCGAACGCTCGGATCAGGTTCTCCGTCGTGCGGGTGACGAACCGCCCGGTGCGGGCGTCCATTCCGTGGTTGCGTCCGTTCTCCCCAGTTCCGGCCATGAGGGCCTCGACCCATCGCATCGTCCCGGAAGCGAAGACGCCCGATCCGCTCGGCACGGTGTAGTACGCGGAGTCTGAATGGCTTGGCATGCCTTTGTAAAAGAGCGGGGAGTGCGCAATGACCTCAAGCGGCGCGGGGGTGGGCATCCCCGGCATGACCCGGTCGTACTCCACCCCGACCAGATGGTCGAAGGAGTCTCCGCGCCTGACCCCGGTCCCTTCGAAGAGCCAGTGGTCGTCGGCATGGACCACATACGGGGCGTCGACGGGATAGCCCTCGTAAAGGACGCCGATGAGGGAGGATTCGGGGTCGGCTCCGGGTGGCTGGCGGAAGTCATGTGTCGGCAGGGCCGGATGATCAGTGAGGTACGGGTCTGCCCGATAGTCCGTTTTGTAACAGACCACCGTGCGTGCGTCGCCAGTGGGCCCCCGCTCCAGTCTGATCCGGCGGAAGCAGGCGTTGGCGCCGAGGAAGGCCACGTTGGTACCGGAGTCACGCGCCCGGGTCACGTGGTCCCGTTGCTGTGGGCTCCAGTACTCGTCGTGGCCCAGGGAGAGCGCCGCACGGGCGCCGTGAAGGACGCCGGGTTCGCGGTGGACGTCCACCCCCGTGGTGTAGGCGAGGGGAATTCCCAGCCGCTCCGCGAGAACGACCACCGCCCTCTCGTAGACCATGAACTTCTCGGCGCCGCTGCGGTCATAGGGCCGGTCGAAGCTGACAGCGAGCGACCGTGTCCCGTACGCACCGTCCTCGCCCTGATAGAGGCTGTACCCGCCCCAGGCGTTGTACGCCTGCCAGGTCGACGCCGCGTGCATCAGCACTGTCCTGCCCGCGCCGGACGCCGAACGGACGATCAACGGCACATAGCGCTGGTGGCCGTTGTCTGCCTCCAGTCGGAGCAGGTACGCACCCTCCGGCCAGCCATCGGTGCGTACGCCGAGCGTGCGCTTCCAGTCGGCCCGCACGGTGCGGGTGACCTCCAGCAGCCGGGGCCGGGCCTGGACCGTGCCGGCGATACGGCGGGAACGCCACACCAGGCGCGCCTGGTGTCCCCCGTACCAGCCGACCCGGTAAGCCGAGACCCGGAAACCGGAAGCGGTCGTGGAGACGTACAGACCGAACTCCTCGCCCGGCAGCACGCTGACTCTGTCGGTGTATCCCTGGACGGCCTCGGGCGTTCCCTCCGAACGGATACGCCAGTCGGGGTTTCCCGCGCGGGTCCGTTCACCGTCTCCGGTGGACCGGGTGGCACCGGGCGGGGTGGTCTCGGTGCGGGGCCCCTTCGCTACGGAGGAGCTGCAGCCGGCCGCCAACGCACCAGCCACGGCAACAGCGAGGAAATGCCTGCGCTCCAGACGACCCGGCGCCCCGTCGTCCTGCCGCTCGGCCCGCTCCATGTGATCCGCCAAGTGTTCCCGTCGGCACCGTCACAGCCGATCGTCCCCCGGCACGCGCTCGCGGACGAGCCGAATCGGGCACACGGGTCAGCGCCCGTGGTGAGGGGCCGCCTCGGAGACCGAGGACAGGCACGTGGACGCTCGCCGCCGCTCCTTGCCTTGGATCACGATGCGAGGACGCGGCCGGCGGCGACTGCTGATGCCACGGTGCCGCCGATGACGACGGCCCAGGCAGCGACGAGCGGGACGCGGGTGCTCCAGGTACGCAGCGCGGGCGAGGTCGTGGCTCGGGCGAGGAACGCGTCGCGACCGCGTAGTACCACAAGGCCGACGCCGGTCAGGGTCAGCGCCATGCCGGCACCGAACGCCGCCACCATCGCGATGGCCGCGCCGACCCGACCGGTCAGCAATCCACTGAGGAGGACGAGGAACGCCGACGGGGAAGGGAGCAGGCCGCCGGATGTGCCGAGCAGGAGGATGCCGCGCCAGGTGAGCAGAGACGTGGACGTCGGGATGTGGTGGCTGTGGTCGTGGTGGTGATCGTGGTCATGCCCGTGGTGGTGGCCATGGCTGTGGCCGTGCTTCCGGTTGGTCAGGTGGCGCCGGAGCAGGCCGATCCCCACGGCGACCACGACCAGGGCTGCGGTCAGCTGAAGCCAGTTCGTCACCGCTGCGATGTCCGGTGCGTGTTGGGCGGCGAGCCACCAGCCCACGGCGAGTACGGCGACCGATGCCGTGTGCATGACGGCCACGATCGCGCCGAGCCACACGGCGTCCCGTGCCCTGCCCTGGCCGCCCACGAGGTACCCGGCCGCGAGCGACTTCCCGTGACCAGGGGCGCAGGCATGGAAGGCGCCCACCGCTGCGGAGACGAGAAGGGCCAGTGGCAGCACGACTCCGTGGTCCAGCAGTGCCGTAAGGTCTGTGGTCCATATGGTCGCCGGCCCCGTGGATGAGGTGGCGGCGGAGCTGCCGGCTCCGCCGAGGGCGAGGGTGAGGGTGGGGTCGTTCGCCGTGTGCAGGCCGCCGCCGCCCTTCTCGGTCACGGAGATCGTGCGATAGGCCTGGTTGACGTCGGTCAGCGCGGTGATGGTCAGGGCGACCGTGTCCACGGGTTCGGGGCAGGTGTAGTGGATCAGGGCGCCCTTGCTCGCGAGCTGCAGGGTGTCCACTGCGCCCAGCCGGCACTCACGCGCGTGCTGACGCACGGTGATGTGCGAGCCGAGGTAGGCCGCGTCGTCCCCCCTGGCCGCCTGGTGCAGGACATCCAGGTCGTTGCGCTGGGCCGACCAGGTGATCTCGACCGTGCGGCCTTCGGCCTTGACCTGGGCGACCGGCGGTGTGCCGAAGGGGTGGGCCTCGGCCGTGCCTGCGGCGCCGAGCAGCGCCAGTGCGGCGGCCAGGCCGATCAGCAGGAGACGGGCGGCGTGGCTGCGGGTGGTGCGGAGGGTGTGCACAGTGGTGGTCCCGTCGGGAGTGGAGCGCCGCGAGTTGCCTCCCCTGGCGGGGGAGGCAACTCGCGGACGGTTGATCAGTGGTCGTTACCGCGCAGGTGGCGGGCGGCCAGTGCGTGGAGCGTGCCGTCGTCGGTGAGGGCGAAGACCCAGTCACCGCTGACGGAAAGCGCCGAGGTCACGCCGGCGCCGAGGTTGTACTCGGACAGCAGCTTGCCGGTGGCGCGGTCCAGGACGACCAGGCGGCCGTCGCGGGTGCCCGCGTACACCAGGTCCTTGGTGACCAGGGCGTGCATCGCGGGCGAGTTGAGGTCCCCGCTGCACCCCACGGGGCTCCTGCCGGGCTGGTAGCCGACCTTGGTCTCCCAGATCGGCTTGGACGGGTCGGCCGCGGTGGTTTCGTAGGCGCGGACGGCGCCGTCGCGGCCGGCGATGTAGGCGGTGGTGCCCCAGATCGCGGGGCTGGTCAGCGGGGCGGGGCCGCTCTCGCCGCAGCCGCTGCCGCCGCCCAGCGGGGACTGCCACTGCACCGCACCGGTGCTGAGGTCGTGCCCGCGGACGCCGCTGTTCGTCATCGTCACCAGCTGCGGGTCCCCGTCGGCCGGGTCGGTCAGGGCCGGGGAGGAGTGGCTGGCGATGTCGCCGTTGGTGTCCTTCGCCCACAGCTGGCGGCAGCCGACGAGGTCCATGGCGACCACCGTGTTGCTGGAACCGGTGTGCAGGTAGGCGATGTCGGAGCCGGGCCGGCGGACCGCCGTGCTGTGGAACTGGCCCCAGCTCGTCGCGCCGTTGAAGCCGCCCAGCAGTTCACCGGACTTGGCGTCACGGCACTCGATCTTGCTCCAGTTCTGGTAGATGGCGACGGTGCGCGACTCGGCGTTCAGGTCGAAGACGGTGACCGGACCACCGGCCCGGCCGTACCGGCGGACGGTGTCGCCGTGCTGCTTCTCGTCCTCGATCGCCTGCCAGACGACGTGGCCGTCCTCGGCATCCAGAGCGTAGATCCGGCCGACGGCGGTGGTCAGGTAGACCTTGCCGTCGTGGTAGGTCGGCGCCGACTCGGCGTCGCCGTCCAGGTAGGTGCGCCAGATCTCGCGGCCGGACTTGACGTCGTAGGCCAGCATCATGTGGTGCGGCGAGTCGAACGCCCTGGAGGAGACGATCACCTTGCCGTCCGCCACGACCGAACCGTTGAGGTTGAACTGCTCGCCGGTGTTGGCCGCCCACTGCAGGTCGAGCTCGGCGCCCGGGTCGTCGGCGCTGGCGGAGCGACCCGCCTCGTCGCGCCCCTGACGCAGCCAGTCCTGGCCGGTCTTCGGCTCGGCGATCTTGCCTTCGGGCGCCACCGTGAAGGTGTTGGTGACGGTGGGCCACGCCTTGCCGCGGGTGTCGACCGCAGTCATCTCGGCCGTGTAGGTGCCCGGCTGCATGCCGGGGAGGTTGCCGCTGACCCGGGTCCCGGAGGTCCGGGCAGCCGGGCAGGGCTCCGGGGTGCCGCCGGGGGCCGTGTAGCAGTTCTCGATACCGGTCTTGCGGACCTTGGTGCCGAACTTCATCCGCTCCTTGTGCCACGCAGTGTGGCCGCGTGAGTCACGGATGGTCAGTGAGGCCGTGTCCGGGGTGCGCCCGGCGTCCTCGGTGTACAGCTCGATCGGGATTCCCGCGCTGTTGCCGTGCACACTGCCCTGCGCGGGGCTCACCAGCGCGACCGCGTTGCGGACGTCGAACTGGCGGTGGGTGCCCATGACGTAGCCGGTGTCCTCGTTGCGCTTGGTGCTCGGGTCGTCGTAGATGCCCTTGAAGTCGAGGATCTTGAAGTCCGCGCGGGCACCGTCGATGCCGTACTCGCCCTGGTTGTTGATCTCAACCGAGCGGTTGAAGGCACCACGGCGGTACTCGGCCTGCTGGTTGTGGCCCGCGGCGAACATCCGCACGTCGTACTTCGACAGCTCGTCGACGGTCGGCTGCATGCCGGCCCCCGGACCCCACTGGGTGAACAGCGAGCGGTGTGCGAAGACCAGCACCTGCTTGCCGACGGCGTGGCGCTTGAGGTCCTCGCGCAGCCAGTCCAGTTGCGGCTTCAGGCCGCTCGCGTCGTAGTTGTCCTCAAGGACGACGATGTGACGGCCGTTGCGGTCGAAGCTGTACCACTCCGGGCCGAGGTTGCGGCGGTAGTACTCCAGGCTGCCGCCATAGCCCTTGGAGGTGGCGGTGCCGCCGACGTCGTGGTTGCCGACCAGGGGGTAGAAGGGCATGCCGAGCTTGCCCTCGGTCAGGCCCTTGCGCAGGATGTCGTAGCCGCGCTGGCGCCGCGGCTCCGCCGCGTAGTCGGTCACGGTGTTGTCGCCGGTCGTGATCGCCATGGTGGCGCCGTCGACCTCGGACATCGCCTCGACCTGCTTGGGCCACCACTTCGACGCGCTGTCGGCGGCGCCGTCCGTGGTGTTGCTGACCTCGATGTCGGAGTTCATCACCCACTTCTCGGTGGGGTTGGCGGCGTTCTTGTCCTTGACGAGGGCGAAGTCGATGCCGGAGCCGCCCTCCTCCGGGACCTTGTGGAAGAACTGCGGGATGTAGTCCTCGCGCAGTGCGGGGGTGTAGCCGTTCGGGGAGACGATGTTGATGAGGTCGGTCTCCCGGCGGGTCGGGTCGATCTCAAGGCTGTAGGAGCCGTCGGGGCCGGTCGTCGTCCAGATGGCGCCGTCCGTGACGTCGACCCCGGGTATCGGAGCCTCGCCCGGGTCGCGCTTGCCGTTGCCGTTGGTGTCCTCGAAGACCGTGCCCGTGACGGTGACCGTGTTGGCGGTCGCCGCTGCATCCTCGAGGAGCGGGGCCGCCGCGGCCACCTGGGGAGCCAGGCAGGACAGCGCCACCACGCCGACGGTGGCCAGCTTCACCGGCTTGCGGTTGGCGCGGACCTTGGCGGCCAGCTGTGCGAGCTGGAGCCGTCCGGTGCGGATCTGCCACACCGCGAGCAGCAGCGCGGCGGCCAGCGCGATGCCGAGCGCCACCACTGCCCACGGGAAGGTGGGGAGCGCGTGGGCACCCGACGCGTCGACAACGGGGGTCTGCGCGTTGGCGTTGGCCGTGGTGCCGTCGAACTCGGCGACGACCTGGGTCAGCCCGCCCTGCTTCAGCATGGCGCTCAGGTCGAGCTTGTCGACCTGGCAGTTCCACGCGAGCTCGATCACGACGCCGCCGGGGACGCCGCCGGAGTCTCCGGGGACACCGGAGCCGGTGGCGGGGCAGCTGGAGGTGCTCAGCAGGTGCGAGGCCCAGGCCCCCGCGTTCTGCGGTGACACCACGTCACGGTGGACGATCAGCCGCCCGCTGGTGACGTCGTTCTTGGTGGAGATGATGAGTTCGCCGTGCTGCGGCGACACATGCGCCGCAGCAGGTGGTGCACAGAAACACAGGATGAAGTAGAGCAGCGCAAGGCCAATACCAGCTGCTCGTCGGAGGGATCTCATGGTCACGGAGGCTAGCTTGACTAGACAACTTACCGGTCCCGGAAAGCGCGATCTTCATCGAACGGTCCACGGGAATTCACGCGTGGGCGCGTGAGGGCTCCCATGGCGGCGCCGCCCGGCGCCGGTGAGCCGCTCAGGGTCCCTTCTTCCAGCCCGTCGGCTGACCCTGCCGTCGCGCGGCGGCCGGCCCGTTCACCTGGCGTGCCGTCGCCGCATGCCCCGGCCTGTACACCAAGGTGGAACGTCCGATCCGCAACCGGCTCCAACCTTGAGCAGGATCCCGGGATCCCATGCGCTCGAGGTGCCGCGCGCCACGATGGACGCCCTCATGGCCTGGGTCGAGCCAGGGGCGCCCGCCGGCGCATCACCATCGGGGATTGCCTCAAAGCGCGGACTCATCAGTACTCGGCCGGACACGCCGACGAACAGTTCGCGGGGGCGGACGGCGTGGGCGGGAACGGCTTTGGCGAGATACTTCCTTTTATAGGAAAACAATTCCCTTCTGCTCGCTCCGCCTTGGGCATATGAAAGCGCAATCGACCTGGGTGCGACCCTGATCTCTACTCCGATCGGCCGAATGCCCAGCGGCTCACTTCGCCGGCCGGGACCTTCTCGCCTACAGTTCCCGCGTGGCCGGTATGCCGTCGGCCGAAGGAGCGTTGAAGTGGCGAACAGGGTCACCGTCGGACCGGCTGATTCCGACGATTCATACGAGGACGAACTGCCGGTAAAGCAGAAGCGGCCAGGCAGCATCGTCGTGAAATGGGCGACGACCACCGATCACAAGACGATCGGCACGATGTACCTCATCACGTCGTTCGCGTTCTTCGTCATCGGCGGTGTGCTGGCGCTCCTCATGCGCGCCGAGCTGGCCCGCCCCGGCACGCAGATCCTGTCGAACGAGCAGTTCAACCAGTTGTTCACGATGCACGGCACGGTCATGCTGCTGATGTTTGCGACGCCGCTGTTCGCCGGATTCGCGAACTGGATCATGCCGCTGCAGATCGGCGCGCCCGACGTGGCGTTCCCGCGGCTGAACATGTTCGCGTACTGGCTGTATCTCTTCGGCTCGATCATCGCCCTCAGCGGCTTCATCACCCCCCAGGGTGCGGCCGACTTCGGCTGGTTCGCCTACTCCCCGCTCACGGACGCCGTCCGTTCGCCGGGCGTCGGCGGCGACCTGTGGATCATGGGCCTGGCCTTCTCCGGCTTCGGCACGATCCTCGGTTCGGTCAACTTCATCGCCACGATCGTCTGCATGCGTGCACCCGGCATGACGATGTTCCGGATGCCGATCTTCGTGTGGAACGTCCTGCTGACCGCCGTGCTGGTCCTGCTGGCCTTCCCGGTGCTCGCCGCCGCGCTCTTCGCGCTGGAGGTGGACCGCAAGTTCGGTGCGCACGTATTCGACGCGGCCAATGGCGGCGCACTGCTCTGGCAACACCTCTTCTGGTTCTTCGGCCATCCAGAGGTGTACATCATCGCCTTGCCGTTCTTCGGGATCGCCTCCGAAATCATTCCCGTCTTCAGCCGCAAACCGATCTTCGGTTATGTCGGTCTGATCTCCGCGACGATCGCCATCGCGGGCCTCTCCATTACTGTGTGGGCGCACCACATGTACGTCACCGGCGGTGTGCTGCTGCCGTTCTTCTCATTCATGACGTTCCTCATCGCGGTGCCGACCGGCGTGAAGTTCTTCAACTGGATCGGCACAATGTGGGGAGGTTCGGCCTCCTTCGAGACACCGATGCTCTGGACCGTCGGCTTTCTCGTCACGTTCCTCTTCGGTGGTCTGACCGGCGTCATCCTGGCCTCGCCGCCGCTGGACTTCCACGTCTCGGACTCCTACTTCATCGTGGCGCACTTCCACTACGTCGTCTTCGGCACCGTGGTCTTCGCGATGTTCGCCGGATTCCACTTCTGGTGGCCGAAGTTCACCGGCAAGATGCTGGACGAGCGGCTCGGCAAGATCACGTTCTGGACGCTGTTCGTGGGCTTCCACGGCACGTTCCTGGTGCAGCACTGGCTCGGCGCGGAGGGCATGCCGCGTCGTTACGCGGACTACCTCGCCGCCGACGGCTTCACCCTGCTGAACACGATCTCGTCCATCTCCTCGTTCCTCCTCGGACTGTCGATGCTGCCGTTCTTCTACAACGTGTGGAAGACCGCAAAGTACGGCAAGGCGGTCGGCGTCGACGACCCGTGGGGCTACGGCCGCTCGCTGGAGTGGGCAACCTCCTGCCCGCCGCCGCGGCACAACTTCCTCACCCTGCCGCGGATCCGCTCCGAATCCCCGGCGTTCGACCTCCATCACCCGGAGATCAGCTCCATCGAGGAGATCGGCAGACATCCGGCCGCCTCGGCGGCAGCGGCGCCGGGGAGTGAGCAGGAGTGAGGACACGTGCCGGAGGACAGCGTGTTCGTGGGGGCTGACAGGGAGGACGACGGCCCGCTCGCTTGGCTCGGCGACTGCCTCGTGTCGACTGCGGAGGACGAAGCGGCGCGCCGCCAGGCCGCCCTCTTCGCTGAGCGACTGCCCTGGCTGACGGCTGCTCAGCGGGCCGAAATCGAACGTGCCTTCGCCGCCGACTGGGCTGCCGCTTCGCGGGCGATCGACGCCCGGGTTTCCGCCCGGTCGGCCGAACTCGTCATCGAGTACGCCACCCGCTACCGGTTTCTCAGAACGCGCTGCCTGCTGGCCGTCGCGGCCGGCATCGGCGTGGTGAGCGGCGTCCTCGGCGTTGCCCTGCTCGTCGCCCGCTGACGTCCGCCCTCCCGGACCGGCCCGGCCCGGCCTGTGAGCCGAGACAGGATGGTGGACAGGGGGGCGGGTGCCACACCCGTCAACTGGTTTCGCCGGTGCGACACTCATCGCCGGTGCCCCGCTGGGTTCAGCTCCCGCCGCATCACGGGCCGCCGGACACATCTGAACGCGTAGGTGAGCGCAAGCAGCTCCTACCTCCCGGCCAGACGACCGCCCACCTCGGAATTCCGGAGCCTCCGAGCCCGGGAAGCGCGCCACGCAGGTGCCGGCTCCGCGGCCGCGACGCAGGCCCGGGCCGCGCTCGCTGACGTAGTCCGCACCAGCGGAGAAAGGGCGGACCCGCTGGCAGGTTCCCGGGCGGGGCGCATCCACGTTCGGCGATCCCGGGTACCGAGCCCGACTGGAGTTGTTCGGGGGGACATGCTGCAGGCGGTGGCGGGCGAGCTGCCGTCCGGGGCGGTTTCATGGCTCGCCCCAGCCCCCGGGGACGGAGCCGACGGAGTCCGGGGGCAAGCGTGGGGCGCCGCCTTCTCACATGTTGATCATGTGCCCGGCAAGTCCGTGCACGGCCTCCTTGACCGCCTCACCGAGCGTCGGGTGGGCGTGGACGTTGCGAGCGACCTCGTGGACCGTCAGGTCCCACTGCTGAGCCAGGGTGAGCTCCGGCAGTAGTTCGGTGACGTCCGGGCCGATGAGGTGGGCGCCGATGATCTCGCCGTACTTCGCGTCGCTGATCAGCTTCACGAAGCCGGTCGTGTCGCCCAGGCCGTGCGCCTTGCCGTTCGCGGTGAAGGGGAACTTGGCCACCTTGACGTCGAAGCCCTTCTCGCGCGCCTGCTCCTCGGTCCAGCCGAAGCTCGCGATCTGCGGCTGACAGTAGGTGGCACGCGGGATCATCGGGTAGTCGAGCTCCATGGTTTCGGCTCCCGCGATGGTCTCGGCCGCGACCACGCCCATCGCCTCGGCGGCGTGCGCGAGCATCAGCTGCGCGGTGACGTCGCCGATCGCGTAGATGTGCGGCACGGATGTGCGACAGCGGCCGTCGACATCGATCGCGCCGCGCTCGGTGATGCGTACGCCTGTGCTCTCCAGACCATAGTCGGTGACGTTCGGTGTGAAGCCGATCGCCTGCAGAACCTTGTCGGCCTCCAGGACCTGCTGGGCGCCGTCCTTGCCGGTGACCGTGACGCGGACCTGCGGGCCGGACTCGTCGATCGAATCGACGCGGGTTGAGGTGAGCACGCCGATGCCCAACTTCCTGTACTGCCGAGCCAGTTCAGCGGAAACGTCCACGTCCTCGAGCGGCGCCATCCGGTCCAGGAACTCAACGACGGTGACCTTCACGCCGTAGTTGTGCAAGACATACGCGAATTCGACACCGATGGCGCCGGCGCCCGCGATCAGAATGGACTGCGGCAGGTCCTCGGCAAGGATCTGCTCTTCGTACGTCACCACGCGCGAGGTGCGGCGGGTCCCCGGCAGCAGCTTCGGAGTCGCTCCGGCGGCGATGATGCAGTGGTCGAAGCCGATCGTCTGAGTCGAGCCGTCGAAGAGGGCCACGTCGAGCGTGTGCGAGTCCACAAACGTGCCACGGCCGCTGATCTCCGTGATCCCGTTCTTCTTCATCAGGTAGTGGACGCCTTTCACTCGGCCGTCCGCGACACGGCGACTGCGCCGGAACGCCTCGCCGTAGTCGAAGGTCACCTGCCCTTCGACTTTGATACCGAAGGTCTTGGCCTCGCGTGTGACGATGTGCGCCAGCTCGGCGTTGCGCAGCAAGGCTTTGGTGGGGATGCAACCGACGTTCAGACAGACGCCGCCCCAGTATTTGGCCTCGACGACGGCGACGCGCTTGCCCAACTGGGCGGCGCGAATGGCGGCAACATATCCGCCTGGGCCTGCTCCGAGTACAACGACGTCGAAGCGCTCATCCTGCTCATCCATGGACATTTCCTTTCTGATGGGGATCGGCCGGGCCTGCGGTGAGAGCCGGCTCATCCTGGTCGAACAGCCTGTGCACCCAGCTCGGCGGCTGTGGTTTCCGACACCCGTGCGCAGCAGGAATATCACCCGGAAGGCAATGCGGGCGATCGCGTGACCGGCCACCTCGTCGATCACCTTTTCCACCACATGTCCGAGGCGGTCATCGGATCTTCCGGTGACCGCCTCTTCGCGTACGGACCTCGGCCCGCAGCCTCGCTCTGCACATCACCGGCCCCTGCCGGACGTCACGGGGTGAGATGGTTCCGGGCCGCACGAGGCCGAACCCGACGCACCGATCGGGCACTCCCCCATCGGTGGCCGGTCGGGCGCGGCGGCGGCCTACGCTCGTGCGGCGCGGTCGATCAGCAGATGGCGGGGACCTCGCAGCACGGGGCTGCGCCGGTACGGAGGCGGGTCCTCGACCAGACGGGGGTCGTCGAGGTGGCGGAGGAGCGCGTCGAGCGCGATCTGCGCCTCGATACGGGCGAGCGGGGCGCCGAAGCAAGTGTGGATGCCGCTTCCGAAGCCGAAGTGCTGATTGTCCTCGCGCATCGGGTCGAACCGGTCGGGGTCATGGAATCTCAGAGGGTCCCGGTTGCCGGAAGCCAGCACGAGGATCAGGGGTGCGCCCTTGGGGACGGTGATGCCCCCGACCTCGATATCGGTGAGGGGCGTGCGATGTGGCAGAAAGTGGACAGGGGGCTCGTAGCGCAGCAGTTCCTCCACCGCTTGCGGCATGAGTTCGGGCGCGGTGCGCAGCTGCTCCAGGATGTCGGGGTGGCGCAGCAGGGTGAGCATGCCATTGGTGATCAGGTTGACGGTGGTCTCGTGACCGGCGACGAGCAGCAGTACCGCTGTGGCCATCAGTTCCGGATGTGTGAGACGGCCTTCGGGGCCTTCGTCATTGGCAAGGGCGGAGAGCAGGTCCCCGGACGGGTGGCCGCGGCGCTCTTCGGCGAGTGCGCCCAGATAGTGCGCCATCGCCAGCCGTGCCTCCTGGGCCGACCGCCGACGCTGCTCCGGGTCATCCCCGGGCGTGGGGTCGAAACCGGCGATGATCGCGTTCGTCCAGGCGCGGACCCGGGGCACATCCTCCTGGGGCACGCCCAGAAGCCGACAGATCACGGTGACGGGGAGGGGGTAGGCAAAATCGTCGACGAGGTCGATCCGGTCCTTGTCCTGGAACGAGCGGATCAGTTCCTCGGCGATGCGGGTGATGTCACCGTGCAGGGCGTCGATCCGTCCTGGGGAGTGCGGCGGGCCGAAGGGGCGCATGGCGAGGCGGCGGAGCCGGTCGTGTTCGGGGTCGTCGACACTGATGAAGGCCGGCGGCAGTTCGTCCGTCCTGGCCAGAGCCACGTCCGGGTCCTGACGGTTACGGAGGTCCGAGCTGATCCGTGGATCATGAAGCAGAGCGGCGATCTCGTGGTAGGTGCCCACCAAGTAACTGCCGTTGTCCTGTCGTACCACCCCGCTCTCGCGCAGTTCCGCGTAGAGCGGATACGGGTCGGCGCGGTTCGCGTAATCGGTGATGCGCTCAAAGAGAGTGTCCGGGGGCATGCGTGGGGCTCCTCATCGACGGTGGGTGGCGGTCGGGGACGGTTCGTTGCGCACCAGAGTCAGGTGCCTGTCCGGCAGATGACCGGTGAGAGCCACGGTCGGGCCGTGCGAGAGCAGCTGCGGGGACGGCACGTCGGAGGGGACGGGATCGGACGAACCGGGCCGGTCGGCGGCACCGGGCGCGGGGGGAAACGGTGCCGCCGTCTCGATGAGGTACTGGTAGTACTCCAGCCACTTGGCGCGGTTCACACTGACCGCCGCGGTGATGCGCCCCCGGTATCCGTAGACGGCGACGAAGCGATCCTCGCGCAACGATCCCTGGGCAATGGCCACTTGATCGGAGAAGGTCGGTACTCCCACGGACTTGATGTTCAGCCCGAACTGGCTCGACCAGAAGGCGGGAACGGCCAGGTGCGGTCGCCTGCGTGGGCCCGGGCTGATCATGTTGTGCGCCGCCACCTCGGCCTGCGCAACGGCATTGCCCCAGTGTTCGAGGGACAGCATCTGGTACTCGAAGAGCGGGTGCGGGAAGCGTGCCACGTCTCCGGCGACGAAGACATCGTCGGTGACGATCCCGTACATGTCGAAGGCTCGGCACCCCGCGTCGCACGCGACGCCACGGGGACCTGCGGCCAGGCCTGATCCATCAAGCCATTCGGTGTTGCGGAGGGCGCCCAGGGCGACCACGGCGACATCGGCGTCGATCCGGCCGCCGTCGGAGAATTCGGCGCCGGTGAGCCGGCCGTTACGGCTCTTCAGCGCGGTGACGGTCACGCCGCAGCGGAGGTCGACTCCGTGCGCGCGTTGCAGCTTCCCGGCATAGGTTCCGAGTGTCCCGCCGAGCGCGCCGACGAGGGGCGAGGGTCCGCGTTCGGCGACCGTTACGTCGAGACCGCGCTCCCGGCAGGCGGAGGCGATCTCCGAGCCGATGAATCCGGCGCCGATCACCAGCACCCGGCGCGGTCCGGCGTCGAGACGTTCGGCGAGGCGGGCCGCATCGTCGTTCGTACGCAGGGTGAGTACGCCGTCCAGGCGGGCTTCGTCGGCGTTCGGCCAGGGTCGGGCCCGGGTTCCGGTGGCGATCAGCAGCCGGTCGTAGGCGAGTTGTTCACCGTCGGCGAGGATCACCCTCTTCTCGATCGGGTCGACCCCATCGGCGCGTACACCGAGCTTCCACCGGGCGTCCACCGCACGACGGCTCGGCAGCGCGACGTCCTGCGCGCGCACCCGCCCGAGCAGCACCTGCTTGGACAGTGGTGGCCTGTCGTACGGGGGGTGCGGCTCCTCCCCGACCAGGGTCAGCGATCCGGCGAAGCCTCCCTCGCGCAGCGTCTCGGCGGCGCGCAGACCGGCCAGCGACGCGCCGACGACAACGATCCGGCCCTCGCCGATCACGAGGCGCCGAGGCCTGCCGGCTCGCCGACCGTGATGGCCTGTACCGGACAGGCTGCCACCGCGCGTCGGACGCGCTCATGCTGATCGTCGGGCACTCTCGGCCTGAACATCAGGGCCTCCTCGCCATGCAGTTCGAACACCTGGGGGGCGAGAAACACGCACTGCGCGTAACCCTGGCACCGATTGAGGTCGACAACGATCTGCATTCCGGCCCACTCCTCCGTGCCACCGTTATCCCTGTCCTATTACCTGCCGGAGTGCGACGCCAACGGTGCTGGGCCGTGCGGGTTCGCACCGGCCGACCGATCAGGAAAGGCAGTGGCCGCAGCAGACCGTGCGCCAGGGACACACCGGTGCGATGCGCCAACGGCGCACGATGACACTGTCGGCCCGCACACCGCCGGTCGGGCCGGCGCTGCGGTGTCCGAGGGAGTCATCGGCCCGGCCCATCGGTTCGCGGGCCTTCCGCCGGGAGACGTCCGTCAACGGCATGTCGTGGCATTCAGCCAGGGTGACGCCTGTTGATAATGACGCGTCACGGCAGAGCGGCGATGGGAGCCCGATGCGGGGCCGACAACTGCGCGTCGGACGTGCTGGTGCCCCTGCTCGGAGCAGTGAGCGCATGCGGTCGTACCGGCGAGCACAGCGGGGACGCTTCAGCCCGTGCCAGGGGTTCGAGCGGTTCCTGGCGGCCGCGGGCGGCCGCACGGCCTTTGCGTCGGCGCGGCTCACCGGCGTCCAAGCCTGCGGGCGCTGCGCATCGGTCGTCCGGCATCGAGGCCCGGCTGCCTCTCCCCTCTCGTCCGGGGCCATCAGGAGTCCCGCCGCACGGCGTCGGTCTCCGGTGAAAGCAGCCGGGTGCGGGGCCGTTCCGTCCCCCGTAAGCGCGGATACGCAGGCCAGCGGTGTGGCGCTGGGGCAAACCGAGGCGCCCACAAGGTCGTCGAAGCAACCAGAAAGGCAGTGCCATGGATGAGCGACAGGCAGCCATCGGAATCATTGCAGGTCGTGATGCGAAGCTCGCACTTCCGGTCGCGGAGACGGTGGGCTGGGGTCCGCTGGATGTACGAGCGGTGGACACCGTACGCGTTCTGGCCGCTGACGCGGTCCAGAAGGTGGGAAACGGTCATCCGGGAACCGCGATGAGCCTGGCCCCGCTGGCCTACCTGCTGTTCCAGCAGGTCATGCGCCACGACCCTGCCGATGAGCAGTGGCTGGGTCGCGATCGATTCGTGCTCTCCTGCGGGCACTCGAGTCTCACTCTGTACATCCAGCTGTACCTCAGCGGGTACGGACTGGAGCTGCGGGATCTCGAGCAGCTCCGTACCTGGGGCTCCGCAACACCGGGGCATCCGGAATACCGCCACACCCGGGGTGTGGAGGTCACCACGGGCCCGCTGGGTCAGGGGCTGGCCGCCGCGGTGGGGATGGCGCTGGCGGCACGGCGCGAGCGCGGGCTGCTGGACCCCGGCGCCCCGCCGGGTGCGAGCCCATTCGACCATCACGTGTACGTCGTCGCCTCGGACGGCGACCTCATGGAAGGTGTCACATCGGAGGCGAGTTCGCTCGCCGGGCACCAGGAACTGGGCAATCTGGTCGTCTTCTACGACTCCAACCACATCTCGATCGAGGACGACACCGAGATCTCCTTCAGCGAGGATGTCGTCGCGCGCTACTCCGCGTACGGATGGCAGGTGCAGACAGTCGACTTCACGCTCACGGGCTCCTATGTCGAGGACGTCGACGCCCTCTCCGCAGCGATCACGGCCGCCAAGCAGGACGCTTCACGACCGTCCATGATCGTGCTGCGTACGGTCATCGGCTGGCCCGCGCCCACGAAGCAGAACACCGGAAAGGCCCATGGCGCAGCACTCGGTGACGAAGAAGTCGCCGCCACCAAGGCCTTGCTGGGCTTCGACCCGGGTCGGAGCTTCGTCGTGGAGGATGAAGTCCTGGCGCACGTCAGAAAGGTGCGGGAGCGGGGCGCTGCTGCCCGTCGCCAGTGGGAGAGCGTGTATGAGAGGTGGCGCGCTGCCCATCCTGACCGGGCCGCGCTGCTTGACCGGTTGCGCGACCGGCGTCTGCCCGACGGCTGGGCCGACAAGCTGCCGATTTTCCCCGCCGACCCTGCCGGAATGGCCACCCGCAAGGCATCCGGCGAGGTACTGACGGCGCTGGCGCCCGTCCTGCCCGAACTATGGGGTGGGTCCGCCGATCTTGCGGGGAGCAACAACACCACGATGAAGGGGGAACCCTCTTTCATCCCGGTCGCCAAGCAGACGGCCGAGTGGAAGGGCAATCCCTATGGGCGGACGTTGCATTTCGGCATCCGCGAACACGCCATGGCCGCGATCCTCAACGGCATCGCGTTGCAGAGTCTGACACGTCCCTACGGCGGCACATTCCTCGTCTTCAGCGACTACATGCGTCCGGCTGTCCGTCTGGCAGCGCTCATGCAGCTCCCGGCCACCTACGTCTGGACGCATGACTCCATCGGGTTGGGCGAGGACGGGCCCACCCATCAGCCCGTAGAGCACCTGGCCGCGCTACGGGCGATTCCTGGCCTCGACGTCGTACGGCCGGCGGATGCGAACGAGACCAGCGTGTGCTGGCGCACCATCATCGAGCATCAGGACAGGCCCGCCGGTCTCGTGCTCACCCGGCAGCCGCTGCCCGTCCTGGAACGGGGCACCGGCACCCATGCCCCGGCCGAGGAAGCGGCCCGCGGCGCGTACGTCCTCGTGGACTGCGCCGACGGACAGCCCGACGTCGTCCTTGTCGCGACCGGCTCGGAAGTGCACATCGCCCTGCAGGCGCGTGACCTGCTGGCTGCCGAAGGGTACGAGGCACGCGTGGTGTCCATGCCGTGCCGGGAGTGGTTCCACGCCCAGCCCGCTGCCTATCAGAACGCGGTACTGCCGCCCGCTGTGCGCGCCCGCGTGAGCGTCGAGGCGGCCGTCGGTCAGGGCTGGCGCGACATTGTGGGCGACGCGGGCCACATCGTCAGTCTGGAGCACTTCGGCGCCTCCGCCGACTATCAGCGCCTCTACCGGGAATTCGACATCACGCCGCAGGCTGTGGTTACTGCAGCCCTCAGCAGCATCCGTGCGGCCTCCGGCCCGGTGCAGCCAGGTGGAGAGCGGCCCGCCCGGGCCTCCTGGACGTAGGGCCTTCCAGACGCCGTGACCGCGAACTCTCCCGGCTGACGACCACCTGCCGGAGGGCAAGCCGGATGAACGTCACCACGTTGTTCACCTCCGGGTCGTCGTGGCCTTCGTCGCATGTCGGCGTATGCCTGGAGAGCCCACCCCCCGGAGGTGCTCGTGCACCTGGCGGACCGCCATCGCGCCCTCGCCCACCGCGGAGGCCACCCGCTTGACCGAGCCGCTGCGGACATCACCGACAGCGAAGAGTCCCGGGAGACCGGTCTCCAGGGCGAGCGGGGCACGGGCGAGGTGGCGCCAGAGGTTCGCGGGGACGTCGACCACGTCCGGACCCGTGCGGATGAAGCCGTGCGGGTCCAGGTCGACGGCCGTGTCGAGCCAGGAACTGGCGGGGCGCGCGCCGATGAAGACGAACAGGGCGCGCGCTGCCAGCAGCTGCCGTTCGCCGGTTCTGTTGTCCTGGACGAGAACGGACTCGACCCGGTCGCTGCCGGTGACTTCCCGGACCTCGGTGTGCATCATCACATCGATCCGGGGGTGCCGTTCTATCCGGTCGATCAGGTAGCGGGACATGCTGTGGGCGAGGTCGCCACCACGTACGAGCAAATGCACTGCGGGCGACTGACGCGCCAGGAACAGCGCGGCCTGGCCGGCGGGGTTGCCGCCGCCTACGACGACCACGGGGTCCATACGGCAGTTTCTCGCCTCCCAGAGGGTGGCTGCGTAGTGGACCCCCGCTCCTTCGAGCCGTTCGACGCCGGGCGCGGGCAGACGCCGGTACCGGGCGCCGGTGGCCACCACGACGGTGTGGGCGGAGATCGTGGCGCCGTCGGTGAGCGTCACGACGTGGGACCCGTCCCGCTGTTCCAGGACTGCGGCTTCGGCGGGGACCGTGATCCGGGCGCCGAACCGGTCGGCCTGGATGGCGGCGCGTTCGGCGAGTTCGGTGCCGGAGATCCCGGCGGGGAATCCGAGGTAGTTCTCGATCCGGGAGGAGGTTCCGGCCTGACCGCCGGTGGCCACAGCTTCCAGGACGACCGTGGCCAGTCCTTCGGAGGCTCCGTACACGGCCGCGGCCAGACCTGCGGGTCCCGCGCCGACCACCAGCAGATCGCAGACGGCTTCTGTGGGGGTGTCGGAGCGCAGGCCTGTCACCCGTACCAGCTCGGCGTCGGTGGGGTTGCGCAGCACCCGGTCGTCGTGCCAGACCACCACGGGGGTCTCTTCGGGTGTCACTCCCATACGGCGCAGCAGCACCTCGGCCTCGGTGTCCTTCTCCAGATCGATCCAGCGATGCGGGAGCCGGTTGCGGGCGGCGAACTCGAGCAGCCTCCGGGTGTCCGGGGAGAACGCGGAGCCGATGATCCTGAAACCGGTGGCCATCCCGGCCGGCAGTGTCCGACGCAGAAGGCAGGCGCGCAGGATGAGGTCGCCGAGCGCGGGTTCGCGGACGAGCAGGTCGCGCAGTTCGGCCGAACCGACTGCCAGGACCTCACCGGGGGCACGGACCACGGCGGTGAGCAAGGCGGCCTGCCCTTCCAGCAGGCCGAGCTCGCCGAGGAAACTGCCGGGGCCATGGAGCTGGTAGGTCCTCTCCCGACCGCCATGGCCTTTTACCACGGCCACCGTGCCGCTCAGGACGACGAAGAACTCCTGACTGGGCCTGCCCGCCTGATAAAGCAGTTCGCGTTCGACGGTCGGCCACCGCTGTCCACAGGCGCTCAGCGCCTCGATCTGGTCATCCGTCAATTGTGGGTACGCGTCGTACGACGTGGGCGTTTCAGCGGTCACGGTGCACTTCCCTTGGGGTGGAGATGAGGACGGGAGAGCTCAGACCATGGCTTCGTGGACGAAACACCAGCGCCAGTCCTCACCGGGCTCGAAGGACTGCACGATGGGATGTCCGGTCGTGGCGGCATGTCCGCGGGCATGGCGCATCAGGGAGGAGGCGCAGCATCCGGCATGGCCACAGGTGAGACGGAGCAGCAGATGGACCCAGGAGGAACCGAGGCGCAGGCATTCCTCACGTCCCTGCGGGGTCGTCTTGCCGCAGGTGCCGCAGCGGGCGGTGCGACCGACCGGGGAGGCGCTCATGACGACTCCTTCGGCTCGTCCCGGAGCGTGAAGGTCAGTTCGTCGTCCTGGGCGTCGACCAGGATCGTCACGCCCTCGGTCGCCTCGCCGCTGAGCAGCGCGCGGCCGATCCTGGTCTCGACCTCGTGGGAGATGAAGCGGCGCAGTGGACGGGCGCCGTAGACGGGGTCGTAGCCTTCGGCGGCGATGAGACGGCGGGCCTGTTCGGTAAGGACGAGGGAGATGCGCTGGTCGGCGAGGCGACGGCGCAGCTCATCGAGGAGCAGGTCGACGATTTGTTCAATCTGCGCCAGGCCGAGCGGGTGGAAGAGGACGATGTCGTCGACACGGTTGAGGAATTCGGGGCGGAAGTGGCTGTTGAGTTCGCCCATCACGAGTTCCCGTACCTCGGGCTTGATCTCGCCGGCGTCGGTGGCGTCCTCGAGCAGGTACGGGGAGCCGAGGTTCGAGGTCATGATGACGACCGTGTTGCGGAAGTCGACGGTTCGCCCCTGGGCGTCGGTGATCCTGCCGTCGTCCAGGACCTGGAGCAGCGTGTTGAACACGTCGGCGTGAGCCTTCTCGATCTCGTCGAAAAGGACGACGGAGTACGGCTTGCGGCGCACCGCCTCGGTGAGCTGGCCGCCCTCCTCGTAGCCGACGTATCCGGGCGGTGCACCGACGAGGCGGCTCACGGTGTGCTTCTCCTGGTACTCGCTCATGTCGAGACGGATCATGTTGCTCTCGCTGTCGAAGAGTGCGGCGGCGAGGGTCTTGGCCAGCTCGGTCTTTCCGACGCCCGTGGGGCCCAGGAAGATGAACGAGCCGATCGGCCGGCCTGGGTCGCGCACTCCGGACCGGGCCCGGATCACCGCGTCGGCGACCAGCTGCACGGCCTCGTCCTGGCCGATGACCCGCTCGCGCAGGATCTCGTCCAGGCGCAGCAGTTTCTGCCGTTCGCCTTCCTGGAGCCGAGTGACGGGGATACCGGTCCAGGCGGAGACGATCTCGGCGATCTCCTCGGCGGTGACCACCTCGCGCAGCAGCCGTGTCTCGCCCTGCTTGACGGCGAGCTGTTCCTCTTCGGCGGCAAGGCGGCGTTCGAGCTCGCTGATGGTGCCGTAGCGCAGCTGGGCGGCGCGGTTGAGGTCGTAGGCGCGTTCGGCCTCCTCGGCCTCCTGCCGGGCGCGTTCCAGTTCCTGACGCAGTTCCTGGACGCGGCGGATGGCCTGCCGTTCGGCCTCCCACTGGGCATGCTTGGCGTCCGCCTCGCCCCGCAGGTCGGCCAGTTCACGGCGCAGGTCGTCCAGGCGGGCACGGCTTGCCGGGTCGGTCTCCTCGGCCAGGGCCGCCTCCTCGATCTCCAGCCGGGTCACCCGACGGGTGAGTTGGTCCAGTTCGGCCGGCATGGAGTCGATCTCGGTGCGCAGCCGCGCGCACGCCTCGTCGACCAGGTCGATGGCCTTGTCGGGGAGGAAGCGGTCGCTGATGTAGCGGTGGCTGAGAGTGGCGGCGGCGACCAGCGCACCGTCCTGGATCTTGACGCCGTGGAAGATCTCCAGGCGCTCGCGGATACCCCGCAGGATGGAGATCGCGTCCTCGACGGTCGGCTCGTCCACAAGGACGGTCTGGAAACGGCGTTCCAGGGCGGCATCGGACTCGATGCGCTTGCGGTACTCCTCCACCGTGGTGGCGCCGATCATGTGCAGTTCACCGCGGGCCAGCATCGGTTTGAGCATGTTGCCCGCGTCCATGGCGCCCTCGGCGGCGCCGGCGCCGACGACGGTGTGCAGCTCGTCGACGAAGAGCAGGATCGAGCCCTCGGCACCCTTGACCTCCGCCAGGAGGGCCTTGAGGCGTTCCTCGAACTCGCCGCGGTACTTGGCTCCGGCCACCAGCGACCCCATGTCGAGCGAGAACACCGTCTTGTCCCGCAGCCCCTCCGGTACGTCACCGCGCACGATCCGCTGGGCCAGACCCTCGACGATGGCGGTCTTGCCGACGCCGGGTTCACCGATCAGGACCGGGTTGTTCTTGGTCTTGCGGCTGAGGATCTGGATCACCCGCCGGATCTCTGCGTCCCGGCCGATCACCGGGTCGAGCCGACCGGTGCGCGCCTCCACGACCAGGTCTCGGCCGTACTTCTCCAGAGCCTCGTAGGCGGCTTCCGGGTTGGCGGAGGTGACCCTCTGGTGGCCACGCACCTGGGTGAGGGCGGCGAGGAAGGTGTCCTTGGTGATGCCCTGTTCGGCGAGCCGCCGACCGGCGGCGGTGGCTGAGCCCTCGTCCACCAGAGCCATGACCAGGTGCTCGGTCGAGACGTATTCGTCCTTGAGGCGTTTGGCCTCCTGCTCCGCCGTGTCGAGCAATCGGGCGAGGCGCTGGGTGACCATCACCTGGCCGGGGGCGGCCCCCGGCCCGGTGGTGCGCGGGCGCTTGGCGAGATCGGCTTCGACGGCGCCCCGCAGCGCGGCCGGGTCGGCGCCGGCGCCGGCGAGCAGCCGGGTCGTCAGGCCATCCTGCTGGTCGAGCAACGCCAGCAGCAGATGCTCCCCGTCGACCTCGTTCTGGCCGAGCCGCACTGCCACGCTCTGCGCTTCCTGCAGCGCTTCCTGGGACTTCTGCGTGAGGCGGTTCATGTCCATGACGTTCGCTCCTCGGCGGCTCGTTGGCTGCTCCGCAGCGCCCTCTCCAGGTGATCGATACGGTCGAGCAGGTCCAGCACGACCCCGACGGCCGCGTAGTTGAGCGACAGGCCGGTCCGCAGTCGCTGCACGCGGGCGATGGCCGAGGGAGCGGTGGTACGGAACCACAGTCGCCCGTGGGCGTCCCGCTCTGCGTCCAGCAGCCCGAGGGCTACGAAGCGGCGGACCAGGTCGGGCGAGAGGCCGCTGCGTCGGGCGACACCGGCCAGGGACAACTCGTAGGGAGTGATCCGGCAGATCCGGACCAGGGGATACTGGGCGACGGCACGGCCGCGCGCGGCGTCTTCGGCGGGAGAACGCTGATCGTCACTCATGCCTGCTTCCTCGGATCGAAGGTCGAGACCCCGGCCAGCTCCTCGAACAGCTCGCGTTCGCGCGGGCTCGGCGACGAGGGCACGATCACCTGGATCTCGGCGTAGAGGTCACCGGCGGAGCCCTTGGGGTGGGGCATCCCCTCCCCGCGCAGCCGCAGCCGCCGGCCGGTGGAGGTACCCGGGGGAACGTGGACCTTCGCGGTGCCGCCGGGGCCGGTGACCGGCACGGTCGCTCCCAGGACGGCCTCCCAGGGGGTGACCGGCAGATCGACGTGGATGTCGCGACCGGTGAGCCGGTACCGGGGGTGGGGGGCGATCCGGACCACAAGGTAGAGGTCCCCCGCGGCGCCTTGACCCCGGCCCCGGCCTCCCTCCCCCGCGAGCCGGATGCGCTGCCCGTCGATGACACCCGCGGGGATGTTCACGTCATAGCTGCGCTCCACGCCCGGGCCACCCAGGGTGATCTTCCGCCGGCCGCCACGGTAGGCCTCTTCCACGGTGAGGGCGAGCTCGGCCTCCTGGTCGGCGCCGGGTACCGGCCCCGGCCCGCGGCCCGCCCGGCCGCCGAACACACCCCCGAAGAGGTCCTCGAAGTCGAAGCCGGCGGTGTCGAAGTCCCCTTCCGTCCAGACCCGGGCGCCTCCGCGGCCCGTGCCCCGGCCGCCCTGGAAGGGTCCGCCGCGGTACGCTCCGGCTCCGGCCCCGCGGAAGCCCTGTGCCGCCGCGACCCGCTCGTCGTAGTCCGCCGGGATCTGCCGGAAGTCGGGGCCGAACCGGTCGTACCTGGCCCTGGTATCGGGGTCGGAGAGGACTCCGTACGCCTCGTTGATCTCCTTGAAGCGCTCCTCGGCGGCCGGGTCCTTGTTGACATCCGGGTGGTGACGCCGGGCCAGGGTACGGAATGCCTGCTGGATCTCGGCCGTGTCGGCGGTCCGGGAGACGCCCAGCACCTCGTAGTAGTCGCGTGCCATGGCGGGTTACTCCTGCTTTCGGCTGACCGCTACCGCCGCCGGTCGCAGTTGGCGGTCGGGGTCGCCGTAGCCGGGGCGCAGCACCTGGACGACGGTTCCCGGGGCGGTGTCCGGGTCCTCGACCACGGAGACCACCTCGTGCAGCACGGGATCGAAGGGGACACCGGTCTCGTCGTGGCGCGGATAGCCAAGGCCTCTCAGCACGTCCAGAGCCTGATCGCGTACCGCCTGAACACCGCGGACGATCGTTTCGGGGTCCGCGTCGGCGTGGGCGAGGGCCAGTTCGAGGTTGTCGACGACCGGAAGCCAGGCGGCCGTGGCCCTTGCCCGTTCCGCCTCCAGCTCCCGGGGGCGGTCGCGGGCATACCGCTTGCGGAGGTTGTCCAGATCGGCGAGGGCCTGCCGCCACCGGTCCTCCAGCTCCTCGGCGCCGAGGGCCGACGGGCCCTGCGGTGCGGGTGCCTCTTCCAGCGGATGCTCCGTCCGGGCTGCGTCCTCGGCGGGAGGTGCCTGGTCGTGTTCCGACATCACGCCACCTCAGCCCCGGTCGAACTCGGCGTCGATGACGTCGTCGCCACCGGAGGGCCCGCCCGAGGCGGACGTCGCGCCCTGGTCCGCGGTCTGTGCCGCCGCGGCGGAGTGGGTGGCCAGTGCGGCGTAGATCTGTTGGAGTTCGGAGTTGAGGGCACGGGCGCGCTCCACCGGCGCCTCCTCCTTGACGGCGGTACGCGCCTCCTCGATGACCATTTCGGCGCGGGCGCGCTCGTGCTGCGGCGCGGCGTCACCGAGTTCTCCCAGCCGGCGCTCCACCTGGTACGCGGCGGCGTCGAGTTCGTTACGGGCGTCGACGGCCTGGCGCAGCGCCTGGTCGGCGGTGCGGTGGCGCTCGGCCTCCTCGATCATCCGATCGACCTCGGCCTGGTCGAGGTTGGATCCCTCGCTGATCGTGATCGACTGTTCGGCGCCGGTGTCCTTGTCCTTGGCGCCGACCTTGAGGATGCCGTTGGCGTCGATGTCGAAGGTGACTTCGATCTGGGTCTCCCCGCGGGGGGCGGGCCTGAGGTTCTCCAGCCTGAAGCGGCCCAGCACCCTGTTGTCGGCGGCCAGTTCGCGTTCGCCCTGGAGCACCACGATGTCGACGGCCGGCTGGTTGTCCTCGGCCGTGGAGAAGACCTCGGACCGTCGGGCGGGGATGGTGGTGTTCCGCTCGATGATCTTCGTCATGACGCCCCCCGCGGTTTCGACGCCCAGCGAGAGCGGGGTGACGTCCAGCAGGAGGACGTCCTTGACCTCGCCCTTGAGCACCCCGGCCTGAACGGCGGCGCCCAGTGCCACCACCTCGTCCGGATTGACGCTCATGTTGGGGTCCTTGCCGCCGGTCAGGCGCCGTACCAGAGCCTGCACGGCCGGGATACGCGTCGAACCACCGACCAGGATGACCTCGTCGATGTCGTTGTCGCTGATCTTCGCGTCGCCCATCGCCTGCTTGACCGGGGCCAGGCAGCGCTCCACCAGATCCGCAGTGACCTGTTCGAAGGTGGAACGGCGGACGGTCTCGGTGAGGTGTTTGGGCCCGGAGGCATCCGCCGTGACGAACGGCAGACTCACCTGGGTCTGGGTGACCGAACTCAGTTCGGTCTTCGCCTTCTCGGCCGCCTCGAACAGGCGCTGCAGGGCCTGCGGATCCTTGCGCAGGTCGATGCCCTCGGTCTTCTGGAACGTGTCCGCCAGATAGTCCACCAGGCGGCGGTCGAAGTCGTCGCCGCCCAGATGGGAGTCGCCGGCTGTGGACCGTACCTCCACCACGCCGTCGCCGACGTCGAGGATGCTGACATCGAAGGTGCCACCGCCGAGGTCGAAGACCAGGACTGTCTCATGGCCCTTCTTGTCCAGACCATAGGCCAGGGCTGCGGCGGTCGGCTCGTTGATGATCCGCAGAACCTCCAGGCCGGCGATCTTTCCCGCGTCCTTCGTGGCCTGTCGCTGAGCGTCGTTGAAGTAGGCCGGTACGGTGATGACAGCCTCTGTCACCCGCTCTCCGAGCGACTTCCCCGCGTCCTCGGCCAGCTTGCGCAGAACCTGCGCGCTGATCTCCTCCGGCGCGTACTGCTTGCCGTTCACCTCGAAGCGGGCCACCCCGCCCGGTCCCTCGACCACGTCGAAAGAGACCGCCTTGGCCTCCTCGGGGACCTCGTCGAAGCGACGGCCGATGAAACGCTTCGCGGAGGTGATGGTGCCCTTGGGATTGAGGATCGACTGCCGGCGTGCCAGCTGTCCGACCAGCCGCTCGCCGGTGTCGGTGAAGGCGACCACCGAGGGGGTGGTCCTGGCTCCCTCGGCATTCGGGATCACGGTGGGCTCACCGCCCTCCCAGACCGCGATGACCGAGTTGGTGGTGCCGAGGTCGATACCTACTGCCTTGGCCATGGGATTCTCCTCCGTCGCGGCACTGACCGAACGCCGCGGCTGCCGGGATCACCGTCCCGCTCGCGGCCACACATGGGGAAAGGGTGGCTCGGTGGCGCACGCGTTTCCCTGCCCCGGCAGGACCAATCCGGGCCTGCCCGCCCGTCCCGCGAGGTCAGGACGTGGGCAGGGCCGACTGAGGTGGTCCGGCGCCGGGCGGCGTAGCGTGAAAGGCGGAGAGCTGCTGTGTCGAGACACGAATGGATCTCCGATGGATGCTGTCCGCTCCGGATCATCGACGGTGTGTGCGGTGCGTCCGATCCCGCAGCGCTGGGCCGGCCGGCACACGTTCCTCCGTCTCACCACGGCGATGTTCGACGCCACCGACGAACGTGAGGTGGTGCAGGCGGCCATGGCGGCGATCGCCGTCACCGGGCCGTTCGCGGCAGAAGCGGCCTATGCGGCTCACCACGGCGTCGCCCAGCGGTGTCGCCCGTGTTCCGCGGCCGGCTCCCGTCATTCCCGGCCGGGCATCCTGGCGGTGAACGCCACGGTGGCCGAGCCCGCCGTCGCGGACGACGACCCGACGGCCACCGACGGCGTCGACCGGTGGATCGGTGCGCTGGACGGCCGCAGCGGGCGCTGGGACGGCCAGGACGGCCACTGCCTGTGGGCCCTGGCGCTGCGCCACCGCGCGCGATGTCTCGGCTACCTCGTCGTTCGGATACTGGACACCCCCTCGGCCGACGAGACCGCCGACGCCGAGCTGCTCGCCCGGCAGGCCGCAGCCGCACTCGCGGGACTGAACCGGCCATGGGAGAAGCCCGCCCGTGCCGAGAGGGAACAGTGGCCGACGGCGGAGGAACCCGGACCGGGGGGCGATCTCAGCGCCACCGTGTCCGCGCTTTCGTACCAGAACGCCTTCCACCGAGCCCTCACCCGTGTCGGGGCCTCCGGCAAGGGTGAGAAGGGGATGCTCCAGGCCCTGCACGATCACACGGGGTTCTCCGCACTGACCGAGGATCCCTTCGGCAATCTGCGGGCATGGGCAGGCCCCGGCCGCGGTGGACCGCGCCCCGGATCGGCGAACCGGCCCCGGGACGAGCTGCTGCGGCAGATGCGGCGCGGGCAGGGCGCGGTCCGCGACCGGGACCGACTGGTCGTCCCCATCGAGGCGGCGGGCGACCTGCTCGGACTGGTCGCCCTGGTGGACCCCGACCGCCGTGCGGGGAAGCTGGACACCGCTGCTCTGGAGGAGACGGGCCTGGCCCTCGCCCCCGAGCTCTCCCACGAACGCGCTCTCGCCGAGCTGGAGCCGAGGCTGCGCCACGACCTGGTCGAAAGACTGATATCCGGTGAGGCGACCGACGGCGTGTTCGTCCATGCGGCCGCCCTCGGTCACGACCTGCACGGGCCGCACCGCATCGCCGTGCTGCAGTGGGACGGAGCAACGGAGGAAGTGACGCTGGGCGACGCCGTCGTGCGGGCGGCCGAACGCCTGGGACTGGATGTGCTCATCGGTGCCCGAGAAACCACCACGGTCGTCCTGGTGGCGGGTCCCGATCCCGGGGATGCCTTGTACCGAGCCGTCGCGCAGGACCTCGGCACGGCGGCCGGGGCCGTCGGCATCGGCAGCCGCTGCGACCTCTTCACCGAACTGCCCCACTCCTACGACCAGGCCGTCCGTGCTCTCACCGTACGGCGCAGATCTCCGGAACCGCACGGCAGCACCAGCTTCGAGGACATCGGCATCTGCCGCATGATGGGAACCGGGGACGGCGAACGGGAGACCGACCGCTTCGTCAGGGAATGGCTCGGAGCTCTTCTGGAGTATGACGCCCGACATCACACCGACATGGTCACCACGCTCTCGCACTACCTGGAGAGCGGCGGCAGCTACGACGCCACAGCTGATGTTCTCCAGATCCACCGAAGCACCGTGCGCTACCGCCTCCGGCGCATTCGCGAGATCACCGACCACGATCTCAGTGATGTCGAGACCCGGCTCAACCTGCACGTTGCCACGCGCATCCGCAACGTTCTGGGCAGACCGGGAACGGCACGAACATCGTCTCGTCAGACGTCGCCGTGACTGCCCTCGGGCGCGAGGAGCACCACCCCGCTGGCGCTTGTCGGGGTGCTGCCGTGTCGTGTCCGCTGCGGAGCCCATCCCACGCCACAGACGTTCCGGAACCGATGCTTCTGTGGCTGGTTCCGGCTGATCACAGCCGGAACCAGCCACAGATCTGCGCGCGACGCCGCGAGTCGCCGCCCGTTGCGCGTCCGGGTCGGTGCCGCAGCAGACCCAGCGGTTGACGCCGTTCTCGACATTGTCCGTGGTCACGCAATGCTCGGCCGTGCGGCCTCGCGCAGGGTACCGGCGCGCCCGGCCTCGGCTACTGCTTCCAGCTCGGCGGCTGGGCAGGGTCGAGGGTCCGCCATTCGGCGAGCACCTTGGGGTCCTGTGCGTCGAGCCAGTCGGTCAGTTCGCGGAAGGACACGCACCGCACCTCCTTCTGCGGGCAGACCTCCCGCATCACGTCCTCGACGGCGTCCATGTAGATCCCGCCGTTCCAGTTCTCGAAGTGGTTCCCGATGAACATCGGGGCACGGCTGCCGTGCAGCACCCGCGCGAACCCGGCGAGGTACGCGTCCCGGGTCTCCTTTCGCCAGTCCTGGTACTTCGCGGGATCGCCCTCGGTGCTGCCCTCCGACTGGTTGTAGAGGAAGTTGAAGTCCATGGAGAGAACCTGGAATTTCTTGCCCGGGAAGGGCAGCATCTGCAACGGGAGATCCCAGATGCCGTTCTTCTTCGACGGCCAGATCTGGAAGTCCCCCGGCGAGCTCGCGTCGTAACGCCATCCGAAGTCCTTGATCGCGGGAAGCAGGGTCTTCTGGCCCTCAAGACAAGGAGCCCGTCCGCCGACGACCTCGCGGGTGGGGTCGAACGGAAGCGGATCGAGATCCTTGTAACCCGTGTTGGTCTTCCAGTTCTGCACGAAGGAGTAGAACTCGTCGATCTCCTGGCTCCACTCCGCCCTGCTCCAGTCACCGCCCCCCTTCTTGCCGCAGAAATGGCCGTTGAAGTGGGATCCGATCTCGTGGCCGTCCTTCCAGGCCCGGCCGAGCTGGTCCAGCGTCATGCGGATGTGCTCACGTGTCGGGTAGGAGATGGCTGCGGAGCCGGCCTTGTGCCGGGGCGGCAGATACAGGCTGCTCCGGTCCTTCGGAAGCAGGTACATGCCGGTGAGGAAGAACGTCATGTGCGCGTTGCTCTCCTTCGCCACCCTGCGGAATCGCGACATCATCCGGTCGTCGCCCTCCAGCGCGCCGTCCCAGGAGAACACGACTAACTGCGGAGGTTTCTGGCCAGGCTTGAGCCGCTCGGGCTTGAGCTGACCGGGCTGCGGGCCCGTGTAGGAGGTCGAGCCGTCTCCCAGGATCCTGACCTTCCCATCCCATCTCACGCCCGACGGCGGCTTCCCGGCCGGTGATAAAGCGGGGCGCTGTGGGGTCGAGCCGGTGCAGGTCATGCGCATCCTCGGGTTCAGCCCATGGGGCAGCCGATCGGAAGAAACCACCCGGAGGATGGCCGCACGCGCTCCGCCCTCACCGACCTCACCACACCAAAGGCCAAAGCATGACCGAGAGTCGCGCCGCGAAGTCACGTAAAGATAACAGGCCGGGGAAGAAGCAACGTGCCCCGACAGACGGCCACTGGACTCACGCGGCCGCGCCGCCGACAGCGGACGGACAGAACGGAGTTCCGGCCCGTTGGAGGGCTGAAGTCCCCTATCAGGCAGCGCTGGTGTCGGCCGACAATCTGGTTCCGGAATTTCCGCGGCCCGACCCACGGGCAGCTCCGAGGCGACGACGATCACGCCCCGGTACGATCGCCTGCTTATGGACGTGAACGCAGGAATCGAGTTGATCGCCATTCCGCCGGGACGGGTGACGCTGTCGGACCGGCGAACGCAGCGGAGCTGGTCGACCGAGCTCGCGCCTTATCGGCTGGCGGCGTTCCCGATCACTCAGGCGCACTATGCGCAGGTCACCGGTCAGCGCCCGAGCAGCGCCCAAGGAGACCGGTTGCCCGTCGAAGGCGTTTCCTGGTGGGACGCGGTCCGATTCTGCAACACCCTTTCCCAGCAAGAGGGGTTGGCAGCCGCCTATCGCCTCTGCGCTGACGCCGAAGGCATCGAATGGGACGCATCTGCTGACGGGTACCGACTGCCGACCGAGGCCGAGTGGGAACACGCATGTCGTGCCGGTACGACCGACGCGCGGTACGGGCAGCTCGACGAGATCGCCTGGCACCGCGGCAACTCCCGCGAGCGGATTCACGACGTGAGCGGCAAGCAGCCCAACGCGTGGGGCATGTACGACATGTTGGGCAACGTGTGGGAGTGGTGCTGGGACATCTACGATGCCGAGGTCTACGGCAGCTACCGGGTACTGCGTGGCGGTGGATGGTTTGACGAGCACTGGAGTTGCCGGGCCTCGGTGCGGCGCCGCAGCCACCCGACCTTCCGGATCGACGACGTAGGATTCCGCATCGCGCGTTCCGTGCTGCGCTGAGGTGCGTCATGTGCGGCGACTGCTTCGCCCGCAGGAGCGGCTGAGTGGTGCATCGGCGCCGATCCATGGGGTGGAGCGCCTGCTGTGCCCGGCCGAGGACGGATCGTCCGGGCGTCCGGCGGGACCCGGCCGAGGGAGACGCTTCAGCGCCGGCTGCGGAAGGCACGACGCAGGTCGGCGACCTCTCCGGCGCTTTCACTGCGGCAGTCCGGCGCCGAGCAGGGCTGCCGCCCGGGTCGGGGAGACCGGCGCATCCCTGGAACACCGCAGGGGCGGGCGAGGGCCGCTCTGCCCGGCTTTGTGCGTTCTCCCGAACCCGGCAGACAGCTACACCGCAGAATGATTCAATGACCCCCGTCGAAGCGTCACTTGATCGGCAGGGGGCTGGCACAGAGATGCGGAAGTCGTACGTAGCGGCACACGTCTACATGATTCTGGGAGTGATCTCCGGGCTGTTCTACCGGGAGTTCACCAAGGCCCACGACTTTCGGGGCGACACGCAACTGGCGGTCATGCATACCCACTTGCTCGCCCTGGGCATGCTGGGCTTCCTCATCGTCCTCGCCCTCGACAAGCAGTTCCAGCTGTCCGGGACGAAACTCTTCACCGCGTTCTTCTGGTTCTACAACGCGGGCATCGCGATCACCGTCATCATGATGGGCGTCCACGGCATCGAGACAGTGCTCGGCAAGCATGTCCCCGAGGCCGTGCCGGGAATCGCCGGCCTGGGCCACACCCTGCTCACGGTTGGGCTCGTCCTGCTGTTCGTCCTGCTCGGCAAGCGGCTCGACAAGCCCACCACGGCAGGGACCACGGAGCCGGAGCCGGCGAAGACTTCCACCTGAACCGCCGAGGCCGGGGAGACCCTCGTGGAGGCCGTCGCGCGCAAGGTACTCAGGTTTCTCCCCGCTCGGAGGGCACTGAAGATCTTGGCTGGGCTCCCGACGCCTTGCACACACATCTGCGGCGTTGCCAAAACGGCCTGACAGCTCCGCTATGAGGCCGCTTCGGCGCCTTGCAGCTGCACGCACCAGACGCCGCTCGCTGATCCGGCCAAGATCTTCAGCCCCCTCCTAGGCCGTGTTTCGAACGTCCCGCCTGCCTCGCGCCGCCCGGCACGCCCGCTTGCCGCGTCAGCCACAAGTTCTGGTAGCTCGCCCCCCAAGCTCTCAGCTCCGGTCGAACAGGGGAGACCCCGTCCCAGGACGTCCGGCCGCCTTGCGATCGCACTCACCGGACGACGCTCCTCAGGGGAACCAGATGCCCGGAGAGTTCTCGGTCCACGACCTGATCACAGGAGCCGCGCAGGACCGCCTGCAGGAGTCCCGGAGCCCGCAGGCCGATGAAAGCGGTAGGAAGCAGGCGTAGGCTGACCAAAACGCCGGTACACCGCAAGGGGCAACGGAGGCGGCGCATGACCGACCCTTTCGGCTTCCTCAAAGTTCCCCGCCGACCGGCCCCGGCACGCCCCGTCGATGAACGGCTGAGCGACTGGGACGAGGTCTACGCGGGCCAGCCACGCCTTCCGCTCGTCTCCGAGCAAGCGGGGCGCTGCATGGACTGCGGCATACCGTTCTGCCACCACGGCTGCCCGCTGGGAAACCTCATCCCCGAGTGGAACGCCTACGCTGCACGGGCCGACTGGCGGGCCGCCGCCGAGCGACTGCACGCAACGAACAACTTTCCGGAGTTCACCGGGCGGCTGTGCCCGGCGCCGTGCGAGGACGCGTGCGTGCTCACCATCAACGCCGATCCAGTGACGATCAAGAACGTCGAACAGGCGATCGCCGACCAGATCTGGGCGCGCGGGTATACGCCACCGCAACCGCCCGAGCGGCTCAGCGGGAAGACCGTCGCCATCATCGGCTCCGGACCCGCCGGACTGGCGGCAGCCCAACAGCTCACCCGCATCGGTCACACCGTCGCCGTCTACGAGCGGGCCGACCGCATCGGCGGACTGCTGCGCTACGGGATCCCCGCATTCAAGATGGAGAAGCACCACCTGAACTGCCGCATCGAACAGATGCGGGCCGAAGGAACCAAGTTCCGCACGGGTGTGGACGTCGGCAGCGATCTCGATGCCGCCGAACTCCGAAGACGTCACGACGCGGTGGTCGTCGCCGTAGGGGCCAGGGGACAACGTGAGCTGCCCGTCCCCGGTCGCGAGCTGGACGGCATTCATCAGGCCATGGACTACCTGACCCTCGCCAACCGGGTCGGGGAGGGCGACTACGTCTCGCCTCCCGTCACCGCCGAGGGCAAGCACGTGGTGATCATCGGCGGCGGGGACACCGGCTCGGACTGTCTCGGCACCGCCCTGCGCCAGGGCGCGAGCTCCGTGGTGCAGCTGGATATCAATCCGGAGCCCGGCGAGACCCGGCGGGACACCGAGCCGTGGCCCACGTATCCGAAGGTCTATCGGATCTCCCATGCCCATGAGGAGGCCCGGGGGCGGAAGGGCGCGGATCCAAGAGTCTTCGCCTCCGCCACCCTCCGTTTCGAAGGGGACAAGGCCGGCCACGTGCGCGGACTGCGCCTGGCAAAGGTGGAACCCGTGGTCAGAAGGCCGCGGCCGGGCACCGAGCATCTGATGGCGGCCGATCTGGTCCTGCTCGCGCTCGGCTTCTACGGTCCCGAACGGGGCACCGGAATCATGAAGCAGCTGGGGCTCACCCTGGACAACCGGGGGAACTTCGCCCGGGATGCCGCATTCGCTGCCGAGACGGTCGAGCAGACGGTCCGCACCAGGACGGACGGAGTCTTCATCGCCGGTGACGCGGGACGTGGCCAGTCCCTCGTGGTGTGGGCCATCGCGGAGGGCCGGTCCGTCGCGGCCGCGACGGACCGGTTCCTGAGTGGCTCCACGGTGCTGCCTGCCCCCATCGCGCCAGGGGACCGGCCTCTGGCGGCGTGAGCACCCCCGGCGTGGCCGTGCCGGTCGGGACGGAACGTGGCTCAGGGCCGGCCGGAACGCCTCGATGGTCCGCCCGGCTCGGCACGCACATGCAGGCGGTCGTTGTCCGCGGTCCGCCCACTCCCCGGTCCCGGCCCCGCTACGAGCCGCGGCGCACCCGTGCGGCCTTGCGGGCCTCGGCCATCTTGCGGGCCTCGTCTCCGCGGCGGGACCCGCCACCGGCGCGCCCGGAATCACCCCGGGCCGTACCCATGCCACGGAACGGGGCGTGGCCGCCGGCGGGACGCGCCGCGGCTGGACCGCCGTCGAGAGGAGGGCCGGACGGGGCACGGGCACCGGTGATCCGGCTCAGTTCCGCCTCACCCGAGCGCACCTTGGTGATCTTCGGCGTAATACCGGCGTCGGCCATCAGCCGGCTCATGTCGCGGCGCTGGTTCGAGAGGACCAGGGTGACGACGCTGCCGGATTCACCGGCACGGGCGGTGCGCCCGGCACGGTGCAGATAGTCCTTGTGGTCACTCGGCGGATCGACGTTGACCACCAGGTCGAGGTCGTCCACGTGCAGGCCCCGGGCCGCGACATTGGTGGCCACCAATGCGGTGACCTGACCGTTCTTGAACTGTGCGAGGGTGCGCGTGCGCTGGGGCTGGGACTTGCCGCTGTGCAGCGCGGCGGCTCGCACACCGCTGGCCCGCAGGTGCTTGGTCAACTGGTCGACCGCGTGCTTGGTGTCCAGGAACAGGAGCACCCGTCCGTCCCGGGCCGCGATCTCGGTCGTGACGGCGTACCGGTCGGCGCCGTGGACGGTCAGTACATGGTGTTCCATCGTCGTCACCGCCCCTGCCGACGGGTCGACCGAGTGGACCACCGGGTCGTGGAGGTAGCGGCGGACCAGGAGGTCGACGTCGCGGTCCAAGGTTGCCGAGAACAGCATCCGCTGGCCGTCGGGGTGCACGTGGTCGAGCAGTTCGGTGACCTGGGGCAGGAAGCCCATGTCACACATCTGGTCGGCTTCGTCCAGGACGGTGATGCGCACCCGGTCCAGGCGACAGTCCTTGCGCTCGATGAGGTCGTGCAGGCGTCCGGGCGTCGCAACAACGACCTCGGCCCCGGCCCGCAGTTCGCCGGCCTGCCTGCCGATCGAAATGCCGCCGACCACCGTGACCATCCGCAGCTTCAGCTCCCGGGCGTACGGCGTGAGGGCCTCCCCGACCTGCTGAGCCAGCTCCCGGGTCGGTACGAGGATCAGCCCGAGGGGCCGTTTCGGCTCCGCTCGCCGGCCTGCGAGCCGCGTGAGCAGCGCCAGACCGAAAGCGAGGGTCTTGCCCGACCCGGTGCGGCCCCGGCCCAGGACGTCCCGGCCCGCGAGGGAATTGGGCAGCGTGGCCGCCTGGATCGGGAACGGGTGGTTCACGCCAAGGCCGGTGAGCGTCTTCAGCAGGGCGGGCGGAAGATCCAGGTCGGCGAACGAGGCGGCCGCCGGCAGGGCCGGGGTGATCGTCTCCGGCAGGGCGAACTCATCCTGCGTGGTGTCCGTGCGAGCTGGATGCTTCATGACGAGCCTTCCTCGATGTGCGGCACGTATCGAGGAATTCCCGGCAGGCGGAGAAGCCGGCAAACCGCAAGAACGGGCGAATGACGATGATGGGATCCGACCAACGGTAGCAGCCCGGGCCCACCAGGAGCGCGCCACCTCGATCAGCCGTCGGCGGACCGGCCAGGCGTGGGGAACGGCGACGGACCCGGGCCCTTGCACCGGCCGGCTACACTCGCGCGCCCCGGCCGCCCGCTCGACGCCGCACAGGACCTTGGCGTGCGGCGCGCCCGGGATGACTGCTCCGCCGGTCGTCGCTCACGCTCCCACCGGCTGACGGGACACGCCGGGTCTAACGGGACACGCCGCTGCGCTGCTCCAGGGCGTGCAGGGCCTGCTCGGCCCATGTGATGTTCTCCTGCTCGAAGACCCGGCCCCGCATGAGGGTGAGGTAGGGGCCGATGCGCTCGGCGTGGGCCAGGTACTCCTGCTCCGTCCGCCCGTCGAGCAGGCGGTCCCGGAGCCGGTCGTAGCGGGCGAGCTTGGCCCTGGCCCACTCCCGCCGCTCGGTGATGGCCGCGCGCACGGCGTCGGGGTCGCCTTCATCCAGGGCGTGCACCTTGACCATCAGCTCGTCGCGGATGGCCGTGGGCCTGGGCAGCTCGGCGGTGAAGTCGCGCAGGGCCTGGCGTCCGGCCGCCGTGAGGGAGAACAGCCGCTTGTTGGGACGCCGCACCTGCTGGACGAGCCGGGCCTCGATCAGGCCGTCGGACTCCATCCGATCGAGCTCCCGGTACAGCTGCTGCGGGGTCGCCATCCAGAAATTGGCCACCGAGGCGTCGAAAACCTTGGCCAGGTCGTACCCGGAGGCCTCGCCGTCCAGAAGTGCCGCGAGTACCGCATTGCGCAATGCCATGGCAGCAGCCTAACATCCGCACCTAATCAACTATTTGCCTAGGAGAGGTGGCCGGGATGCATCCCTTCCGCAAGGCGGTCGAGGCCGGGGACCACGCCGCAATCGAGGCTCTGCTGGCCAAGAACGTCGTGTTCACCAGCCCTGTGGCGTTCAAGCCGTACCCCGGGAAGGCGATCACCGCGTCAATCGTGCGCGGCGTCTCGCGGGTCTTCACCGACTTCCACTACGTACGGGAGATAGCGGGAGCCGACGGCCGCGACCACGCCCTCGTCTTCAAGGCGAAGGTCGGCGACCGGGAGATCAACGGCTGCGATTTCCTGCACGTCGACGAGGACGGCAAGATCGACGACTTGATGGTGATGGTTCGCCCCATGTCAGCCGCACAGGCACTGGCGGCGGCCATGGGCGCCGAGTTCGAGCGGATCACCCGGGAAGCGACGGAGGCGATGGGCGCCTGAAGGAGCGCGCTCATACGCTCGCCGTCGGGCTCCCCGTCCTGCTCCGGGTACGGCTCGGCCCGCAGTTGCGCGCCGACGCTCAGGTCGGCTCGGGGCAGCCGAAGAGGAGCCCGTAACCCGCGGGCAGCTGCAGCAGGATGCGACGGGTGAGCTCTTCACCGGCCGCGTCCGCGACGACGCTCAGCACGGCGCCGACGTCCCACGTGGCGGTCTGTTCGGTAGCTCCCTCGATCCAGGCCGCGGTGGCCCGTACGAATTGCTCCGAGGACAGCGGTTCGGTCGCCGGCAACGGGTTGAGCAGAATCAGGGCGTACGTTTCCGGTAGCCGGGCGGCAAGCTCGGACCGTTCTGCGCCCACCAGATGCGCGCCCAGCAGTGCCAGGACGACGCGGGCCGCGCGTTCCGCCTCCAGCCTGGTGCTGTACTCGCCGCGTTCCTGAACCCGGTCCAGGAACGCTTCCCACCTCAGAGTCATCGCAGTTGTCCCCTTCGCGAAGGGCGGAGGACGGGACCGGAGGAAGGAGGAGAGCTCCGTCCCGGCCTCCGCCGCCGAGTACAGGTGGGACCCCGCTCAGCCGTTGATCTCCATGCGCGCCGCATGTCCGCCGATGGTGATCTTGCAAGGCCTGGCGCGCTCGGCGATCGGGATAGGCAGGGTCAGCACATCCGCGTCGTAGTCGGCGTCGATGTGCCCGGTACTGAGGCTGCCGGCGAGCACGACCCGGCGGAAGAACACACTGAGCGGACGCTCGGACCGCTCCACCTGCACATCCTCGGCCTCGGCCGTCGGCCGGCGCTCGGCCTTGACCGTCAGCATGGTGCTCTCCACATCGATGTCGATCGCGTCCGGCGGGACACCGGGCAGATCGAACGCCACCACGTAGTGCTCACCCTCACGATAGGCGTCCATCGGCATCGCCGAGGGCCGCAGCCTGGCGCCGCGACGGAGAAGTTGCCCGGTGAGTCGTCATTTCCGAGGAGGCACCGTGCCCACAGCCGCCGAGCCCGACCCGCTCCGGGACCTGGATCCGGGCGCGGCTTCCTTCCTCGCCGCGCAGCGGCGCCGGAGGCCATCGGCGCAGCGGTACGCAGCGCCCGCACCGCCGGCGAGGCGCCGTGCGGTTGCGGTACAGAGCCCGACCAGGCCATGGCCTCTCCTGCTGCTGCGCGAGGTACCCGAACAGCTTGCGGGCGGGCCGCCCGCGTCAGCCGCCGGCGGGCGAGGTGCCCAGAAAACCGGACAGGGCGTCCAGCAGCCGGTCGACATCCTCGGCGCTGTTGTAAGGGGCCAGACCGATCCGCAGTCCGCCCTCGTCCCCCAGTCCGAGCCTGCGGGATGCCTCCAGCGCGTAGAACGAGCCGGCCGGAGCATCGACACCTCGCTCCGCCAGATATCGCGAGGCGACGGTGGCGCTTCGGTCCGCCAGGGTGAGCAGCAGGGTCGGCGTGCGGTGGGCGGCCCGGGAGTGCACGGTGACACCGCCGAGGGCGGCCAGCCCTTGCTCAATACGGGCCCGCAGGGCGTCCTCGTGGGTCTCGATCGCCTCGAAGGCGGCGAGCAGCTGTTCCCGGCGGGTGCCGTCGGTGCTGGGGGCCAGCCCGGCGAGGAAGTCCACCGCAGCGCGGGCACCGGCGAGCAACTCGTAGGGCAGCGTGCCCAGTTCGAAGCGCTCGGGAACCGCGTCGGTGGAGGGCAGGAGCTTGTCCGGCCTCAGCGTCTCCAGCAGCTCGGGGCGGCTCGCCAGCACGCCGAGGTGCGGGCCGAGGAATTTGTACGGCGAGCAGACCAGGAAGTCCGCGCCGAGGCCGGGCAGGTCGACAGCGGCGTGCGAGGCGTAATGCACCGCGTCCACATGCAGCAGTGCTCCGGCCCGGTGGACGAGGTCGGCGACGGCCGGGATGTCGGGGCGGGTGCCGATCAGGTTGGACGCTGCGGTGATGGCGACCAAGCGGGTGCGCGTGGAGAGCACCTGTGCGATGTCGTCGGTCGTCAACTCACCGGTGGCCGGATCGAAGTCTGCCCAGCGGACGACGGCGCCCACAGTCTCGGCCGCCTGGATCCAGGGGCGGATATTGGAGTCGTGGTCGAGCCGGCTGACGACCACCTCGTCGCCGGGGCCCCAGTTCTTGGCGAGGGTGCGCGACAGGTCGTAGGCGAGCTGGGTGGAGCTGCGACCGAAGACGATGCCCCGCGGATCGGCACCCAGCAAATCGGCCAGCGCACGGCGGGCGCCGGTCACGACAGCCTCCGCATTGCGCTCGCCCTCGGTGGTGAGGCCGCGGTTCGCCAGCGGGTTGGCCAGTACGTCCGCGATGGCGTCGATCACCGGTTGAGGTGTCTGGGTGCCGCCGGGGGCGTCGAAGCGGGCGGAACCCGACTTCAGGGCGGGGAACTGGGCGCGGACAGCGTCGACATCGAAGCTCATGTGTACTCCTGTAGGCGAGATGACGAGGTGAGCGCCACGGTACGGGGCGCGGGAGCACGGCTGCCGGGGCGGGGAGCCCTGCGGGCCGGGACCTCGGCGGCGAGGGGCCGAGGTACGGGGCTCTCCCCTTCCGCATGTCTGCCGCCGGCCCTTCGGGATCCCACGGCAACGCCCGGCAAGGACACTGGTGTCGAGCTTCAGGCCGGCACAGAGGGGGTACGGCACATCGTGATCCGCTCAGACGGACGGCGCCGCGGCCGGACCGGCCGGAGCGGTCCGCAGATGGTCGACGCCCGAACGCACCGCCCATACGAACACGATGAGCGCGACGGCGCCCACCGTGACGGAGTCGTACGGCGCCGGCAAACGCCCGGAACCGCCGAAGGTGCCGAGCCGGGACAGCACGGTCAGTCCGGCCAGGTAGCAGATCAGCCAGGCGCCCTGCCGCAGTTCATGACGCGGCTCAGGCCCCTCGGTTTCGCGCCGCTGCACCAGGAACAGCGGGACACCGACCAGGACGAGCGGCAGCGCGAGGCGCAGGTCGTGCCAGCCCGACCAGAAGATGAACTCGCTGGCGACGATGAAACTGACCGGTGCGATCCAGTGCACCCCCGGCGCTTGTCCTTCCGTCCGCGGCACCCCCCGCTCCCGGTCGTGTGCCCGGAACACCGCGACGGCGACCGCCGAAGCCGCGTAGATGAGCAGATACATGTCCCCCATCACGCTCACGATGTCCTGCCAGCCGCCGAACGGCAGCAGGAAGACGATGATGACCGCGAGGTTCAGGACCAGTGCCCGGTGCGCCATGCCGGACCGGGCATCGATCCGCATGAAGAAGCGCGGCAGCAGGCCGTTCTTGGCCAGGGCATACGTATGCCGGGCGTCGATCGCCACCCCCACATAGGCCGAACCACCCGGGGAGATCACCGCGTCGGCGTAGAGCAGCGTGGCCAGCCAGTGCAGATTGAGCACCAGGGCGAGCTGCCCGAACGGCGATTCGAAGTTGACACCCTGCCAGCCGTGGGTCAGCAGGGACTCGGGCACCGTGAACAGGAAGGCGAGTTGGAGCGCGAGGTAGACCAGCACGGCGAGACCGATTCCGGTGAGCACGGCCGCCGGCACATTACGGCGCGGATTGCGGGCCTCACCCGAGAAGTCGAGCGGGGCCTGGAAGCCGTTGACGGAGTAGACGATGCCACCACCGGCGAGAGCGGTCAGGCATGCCGCGTAGCCGTACGGTGCGAAGCCGCCGTGGTCGGTGAGGCGACCGGAATGCGTGCCCGACAGGAACAGCGCGATGACCGTGACGACGGGGACCGCGACTTTGAACAGCGACACCAGGTTGTTCAGCCGCGCGAACATCCGCACGGCGAACCAGTTGAGCGCCGTCAGCAGAACGCTGAGCCCGACCGCCACGCCAAGGCCGGAGACGCTCAGTCTGCCGCCGCTGTGGAGCCCCGGCAGGTAGTGCGCGGCGTACTGCATGATCGCGCTGATCTCCGCCGCGGTACCGCCGACCGAGAGCAGCACGGACCAGCCGATCACCGTGCCGACCAGTCGCCCGCTCGCGTACAGAGGCCAGCGCACGGTGCCGCCGCCCTCAGGACGGGTGGCCCCGAGCTCCACCATGACCAGGGCCAGCAGGGCGCACAGCGCACCCGCCGCAATCCAGGAAAGCAGAGCGGCCGGTCCCGCGGTCTGGGCGGCGTACATGGCGGCGAACAGCCAGCCGGAGCCGAGGATGTTGGAGAACCCGATCGCGGTCAGGCCCCAGAATCCGAGATCTTTGCGGAGCCTGCGCTCCTCAGCCAGCACCGCCGGGGTGGCGAAGGACTCCGGTGGCGGGCTCTGCGGCACGTGGCACACCTCCTCAGGCAGTCAGGATCACCAAGTCCCCATATGGGACACCTTACTGAATTGCCGTCAGTTGGAAAAAATGGCACAAACCCGCTTGATCATCATCCCTTCGGATGATGCTAGGATCGCCCAAGCTTGCCTGGCGGCACCAATACCGCTGTGACGCACATTCAATGAAGCGTCGGCCCAGACTTCCGCCACATTGGGGAGAGTTATGCCATTAGCCGGGCCTTTCAAGGCGGCCGGGCAGCAGCGGACGCGCGGCTGCTCCCGTGGGACCGAAGTCACGGGCACACGCCGACGTGCCTTCCAGAAGTTCTGCATCCGGCGGCCCAGTCATCCAAAGAGAGCCTCATGACTCAATACTTCCAGGATCCAGCACTGTGGGCATTGATCGCTGGAACTCCTGTCGCCGCAACCGTCATCGTTCGTGGCAGAAGAACGAATTCCACTCTACGTAGGGAAAAGCTGGAACTCACCCAACACTACTCTGCACTCGAAGAGCATTATGCGGAATCCGTACAGGAAGCGAAGGAGCGGGCCGAGGAGGACACCAAGACCGCTCTGAAGTCCGCCATGCGCACGCTGCAGGGTCTCGCCAGTGAGCAGCAATTGGCGATCACGAAGCTGCAGGAGAAGTACGGCGAGCTCCAGGTTCTCCAGGACCTCCTGGACATCGACCACATGAATTCGCAGTTCGCGCGGCGCGCCCAGTCGATAGCCGTGCTCTGCGACGGCTGGCTCGGCCGGCAGCGTGCGGCCGCATCGCTCTACGACGTGGTGCGCAGCGCGAAGGGCCGTATTCGCCATTTCACGCGTGTCGAGATCCGGACCCAGAGCAATTTCGCCATCGTCAGCCGGGCCGTGGAACCGGTCGCGCTCACCCTGGCCGAACTGCTCGACAACGCCACGAGCTACTCTGCGCCGGAAACCACGATCGAGATCAACATCCGGGCCGTGCCCAAGGGTGTCTGCATCGTTGTCGACGACGCCGGTGTCGGCATGAACGAGGAAGAGAAGAGCCGGGCCGCCAAGCTTCTTTCGAGCGAGCGCTCCCCTGGTGTCTCAGGGCTCGGAAACCCGCCTCAGTTCGGATTCACCGTGATCGGCGTGCTCGCGGCACGCTACGGATTCACTGTCTCCGTGGATTCGGCTTCTCCGTACGGCGGTGTACGGGCGGTCGTACTTCTCCCCGATGAACTCCTCACGTCCATGCCGGAGCCCGACATCAAGCCCGAGGCGAAGGAGAACCCCCCTGTGAGCGAGTCTTCCCCGATGCCGCCCGAAGTGGATTCGACAGAATCCTCGACCACCTTCGGAGGCCTGCCGAAGAGGCGCCGACGAGGCGCCGCCATTTCCATCGTGCCGCCGGCCGGCAGCGGGGAGAGCCCGGCACGATCGACCGAGCAGATCGCCTCAGTCATGGGGGCATTTCAACGGGGGACACAGTCAGGACGACGCACTAACAGCGCCAGCAGCGAAGGGCATGAGGCTCAGTGAACTACGACCTGTCATGGATGCTTGACAGCGCTTTGGAGGTGCCCGAGGCGCGGCACGCCATTCTCGTCTCCGCCGACGGCCTGCTCATGGCCCGCTCGAAGGATGTCGGGAAGGACCATGCCGATACCGTCGCTGCGGCGATGAGCGGCATGCAGTCCCTGAGCCGTACCGTGGCCGATTTCTGCGGAAGGCCGCCGAGCGACCGGCCGACATGGCGTCAGACGCTTGTCGAGTTCGAGCACGGCTGGGTCTTTCTCATCTCGGCCGGCGAAGGGGCTTACCTCGCCGTGTCGGCCTCCCCCGAGGTGGACATGGCCGAGATCACCTTCCGCATGCAGCAGCTCGTCGGCCAACTCGGCAAGGCACTGACCAGTCCCCCTCGCGAGATTGCTGACACCAAGGCATGACGACACCGGACGACCCCGTGCTGGGACCGGAAGCATCACCCTTAGTACGTCCGTATGTGATCACCAATGGCCGCACCCTGCTGAGCGGGGAAGATCTGTCACTGATCACCTTGCTCACCGTGGCCGAAGGAGCTCCCCGGAGCGAACTGCTCGACCCTGAGAAGCGCCGTCTGATCGAGCTGTGCTCGGGTGGCTATCTCTCGGTCGCGGAGATCGCCGGGCACACCCAGCTTCCCGTGGGAATCGTCAGACTGCTGCTGTCCGACCTCATCGACAGCGGATATCTCTGTACGCGCAAACCCATTCCCAGCGCGGAACTTGTCGACCGTCGCATACTCGAGGAGGTGCTGCATGGCCTTCAAGCAAGATTCGGATGACGGGGTCTACCTACGCGATTCAGTGCAGACTGCGGCGAAGATCCTCGTCGTCGGTCATTTCGCCGTGGGCAAGACCACGTTCATCGGAACCATGTCCGAGATTCCCCCCCTGCGCACCGAAGAGGTCATGACGCAGGCGGGTGAGGGGATCGACGATCTCAAGGGCACCCCGGGAAAGTCCACGACCACCGTGGCCATGGACTTCGGCCGGCTGACGCTCAGCGAGAACCTGGTCCTCTATCTCTTCGGAACACCCGGGCAGCAACGTTTCGTCCAGGTATGGGAGGACATGTCCCGGGGCGCACTCGGCGCCTTGGTGCTCGTCGATCCCGAACGCCTCGAAGAATCCTTTCCCATCATGGATCTTGTCGAGCAGTACGGAATCCCGTACACCATTGCCGTCAATCGGTTCACCGACAACCAGAACCACCAGGATGCGGAAATACGGGAGGCTCTCGACCTCCTGCCCGAGACGCCACTCGTCACCTGCGATGCGCGTGACCAACGCTCGTCGGCGAATGCCCTCATCGTTCTCGTCCGTTACCTACAGTCGCGCCTTTCCTAGGAGTTCGGCATGCACCACCATTCGGAGGCCCAGGCCCCACCGCCGGGCTGCCCGGCCCATAACAGCGGCAAGAGTGTCCCTCTGCACGGGCCCGAATTCGCCGCTGCTCCGGATGCCTTCTACGGGCACCTTCGGGAGTACGGCCCGGCGGGCCCCGTCGAGCTGTCCCCGGGTGTGCAGGCGTCGCTGGTCACCGACTACTCGGCGGCGCTCCATGTGCTGCAGAACCCCGACGTCTTCGCCCGGGACTCACGCCGTTGGCGTGCCGTGAACGAGGGCCTGGTGCCCATGGACAGCCCGGTTCTTCCCATGATGCTGTACCGGCCCAACTGTCTGTTCACCGACGGCGCGGAGCATATGAGGCTGCGCCAGGCGGTGACCGATTCGCTGGCCCGGGTCGACACGCATCGGATGACCCGACACGTCGACCGCGTCGCCGCTTATCTCATCGCCCAGTTCAACGGCCGGGGCCGGGCCGATCTGATCACCGACTTCGCGCAACTGTTGCCGCTGCTCGTCTTCAACGACCTCTTCGGCTGCCCCGCAGAGATCGGCGACCGTCTCGTCTTCGGTATCTCCTGTCTCTTCGACGGCGTGGACGTGGAGCAGGCGAACCAGATCCTCACGGAATCCCTGTTCGAACTGGTCGCGCTGAAGCGGGCCGAGCCGGGCGAGGACGTCACCTCCTGGCTGATGCAGCACGAGGCCCGGCTGACGGACGAGGAGATGATCCATCAGCTGGTGATGCTGATCGGGGCGGGCACGGAGCCGACCCAGAACATCATCGCGAACGCCCTGCGACTGCTGCTCTCCGACGACAAGTACGCGGGCGGTCACCACTCGGCCGGTCTTCTGGTCGAGGACGCCATCAACGACGTCCTCTGGAACAGCCCGCCCATCGCCAACTACGCCGCGCACTACCCGGTGCACGACGTGGACCTCGGCGGGGTGCAACTCGCCGCCGGCGATCCCGTCCTGATCAGCTTTGCCGCGGCCAACACCGATCCCGCCCTGTCCATGAGCCGGCAGACGCTCAGCAAGCGGGCCCACCTGGCCTGGGGTGCGGGGCCGCACGCCTGCCCGGCCAAGGATCCCGCCCTGCTGATCGCCGTCCAGGCGATCGAGAAGCTGCTCAACAGCCTTCCGGACATCGACCTGGCCGTGCCTGCCGACATGCTGTCCTGGCGGCCCGGGCCGTTCCATCGCGCCCTCAAGTCGCTGCCCGCCCGATTTACCCCGGAACGCAGAGAAAGGCGCGCGGCCGCGCCCTCCGCCACGGCAGTCCGGACCCCGGAAAATGCCCCGTTCCGAGACAGCGGAAACGCGCCGCAGAAGGGTAGCTGGTGGAGCGGATTCCTGGCCTGGTGGAAGGTGTGACATCCACAACACACCCCCGCGCCTTTACCGTCGCATGAACGTTCAATCGCATGGGTAGGCAGGGTTAGTAAATCCTATTTGATCTTTTGAAAGGGATTCCCTGTGGAGCTCTCTCTGGCTACCCCACCGGTCGACCGGCGTTCCATTGCTTCGCTATTCTCGCAGCTTCGTACGCCGGGCGGCCAGGCAAATCCATTGCCTTTCTATGAAGAACTCAGGGCAATGGGTGATGTCATTCCGGCCCCCTGGGGCGGGCACCTGGTGAACACCCACACCCTCTGTGACCAGGTGCTCAGGGACAGATCCTGGAAGGTACCCGGCAGCGAGTGGCGGACTCGGCAGGAGGATGTCGCCCGCTGGGACGCCCCTGCTTCACGCCAAATGGCCGACACTCTCCCCATGCTCAATCCTCCGCATCACACCAAGATGCGGAGGTCCATGGGCAATATGTTCGACCGAAAATCGATCGAAGTCATGCGAGAATCCGTCGACCGCATTACCGGGCGATTGCTCGACCGCCTCACCGATGAACTAAGTCATGGTGAAGCCGATTTCTGTGAACTGGTTACCGAGGAATTGCCTGTCACCGTGATCGGTGAATGGCTACGTATATCACCGGTCGATTATCCGCTCCTTCGTTCACTCACGCACGATCAGGTGTTCACCCAGGAACTCTTCCCGTCCCGGAGGCAGCTCGCGCTGTCCGACGCGGCGACCCACGGCCTCCGGGAGTACTTCACGGCTCTGGTCCAGGAGCGCCGCAGGGCCCCCGGGGACGACCCGGTCTCCGCCTGGCTGCGGACCTGGGACGGGCTCGAGGCCGACCGGGCCGTCGCGGACGAGGCGGTCTACTCCCTCGCGCTCTTCGTGCTCCTGGCCGGCCTGGAGACGACTTCGCACGTCCTCTCCACCATGGTGTGGCTGCTCCATGAGCACCCCCAGCAGCTGGAGTGGCTGCGTGCGCACCCCGAGCACATACCGAGCGCAATCGATGAAGTCCTGCGCTACGACGCGCCGATCCACATGATCAGCCGAATCGCCCCCGAGGACACGACGCTTGCCGGAGTGCGCGTCCACAAGGACGAGATGGTGCAGCTCATGGTCGGCGCCGCCCATCACGACCCGGCGAAGTATGACGACCCCGCGCTGTTCAATATCCACCGCAGGGCCTCGCACCTCAGCTTCGGCGGCGGCGTCCACTACTGCCTCGGCGCGCCATTGGCCCGCCTGGAGGCGACCTCACTGCTGACCGCTCTGCTGGAGCGGCTGCCCGGCCTGCGCATCAGTGGCTCTCCCGTCTGGGCGCCGCGCGTGGCCTTCCGGCGTCTCGCGAAGCTGACGGTGGCCCAGGCCTGAGGCACGGCCCCGAACACACGCGGAATTCAGAGCACAAGGAAGAGAACGAGCATGCCAGAAGACTTCAAGACCCTTCGCGTCACGGCCGAAGGGCCGGTCCTGCGGGTTCAGTTGGACACCCCCGAGACGGGCAACGCGCTGTCCGGGCGGGTCCTCGATGAACTCCTCACCGTTCTGGCCGCGTTGGACGACGACCCCGGAATCCGGGTGCTGGTCCTCTCGGGCGCGGGGGACAACTTCTGCCTGGGCGGAGAGCGGAGCGAGTTCGCCGAGCTGCTCGCCGCCGCCCCCGGCGGTGCGGGCCTCCACGCCCTGGGCAACAAGGCGCGCCGGGTGTGCGACGCACTCGCAACCACTCATGCGGTCACCATCGCCCGGCTGCACGGCGGGGTGATCGGAGCAGGCCTGGGACTCGCGATCTTCTGCGATCTGCGAGTCGGGGCGGACACCTGCCGGTTCCGCATGCCGGAGCTGGGCCTCGGCGTTCCGCCGGCCTGGGGCGGGGTCCTGCCCCGGCTGCTCGCCGAGTCGGGGGCTGCGAAGGTCCGCGAGCTGATCCTCACGGCGGACAACTTCGATGCCGTTCGAGCGGCGGAACTCTCCATACTCCACAAGGTCGTCCCGGAGGACGAACTCGACAGCACCATCGTGCGGTGGACCAAGCCGCTGGTCCGCAGGTCGCCCGCGGCGCTGCGGAGCGCCAAGGTCATGCTCAACGCCTACGCGGGCGCTGCACGTCTCGCGGACGCCTCGCTCTTCGACGCGGAGCTGCTGACGGCCTCGGTGTCGGCGGCGCAGGCGGCGCGGGCGCGCTGAGCTGCCGGACCACCAAGACAGGAGTGAGGCCCGGCACCGCGTCGCGGTGCTGGGCCTCACTCCTGTGAACGGTCGCCCTCCCCGCCCGTCAAGCGTCGCAACACCGGGCGTGTTGCCGGCCGTGGTCGCCGGAAGCCCCGGCGGCACCTCCTCCGAGACCACGTGAGCGGTTTCCGGCGACAGGTGAGCCGGGTCAGGAATCCTCGGGGCATGGCGCCTCTTCGGGGACTCCCTGCGGCAGCATTTCCTTCTCGGCCTCGGTGAAGTCCCGGGCCACCGCCCTGCACAGCTGCTCGGCCATCTCCCTCCCCCGCAGGTCCAGCGCCAGGTACCAGCCCTCTCCCGCCACGACGATGCGCCCGTCCGACACGACGGCATCACCCCTGCCGATCAGGGTGCTGTGGAGTTCAGCCACGAGTTCGCCCTTCTGCAGGTCCCAGAAGCGGAGTGCGTCTCCTGCCTGCTCCTCGGTCACAGCGCGCCCCTGGTCGAATCCGACCGTATTGGGCAGGGATTCATTGCCCAGAGCTATCGCACGCCCGACCCGCGTGCCGCGATCGGCGTCCCAGGACCGCAGCTTGTGGTCCGACCCGAGGATGGCCAGGCGCTTTCCGTCCGGCGTGTAGGTCAGGTAGGAGTGGTACTCCTTCATGCCCCGGTACTCCTCTCGACGGTGCCCGAGGTGATGAGGAGGCGTCTCTTCCGGGAACTGGAGTCCCAGACCTGTATCTCCCCTTCCTGGATGGATTCCCGTGTCAGTACAGCGACTTCGCTGGGGTGTCCCGGCCGGACGGCCAGCTGGCCGGTGGCTCCGAAGATGTCCATCGGTCGCCGCTGCCTCTTCCCGACGGTGAGGGGCCGGCCCGTCATCCGTCCGGTGGCCGCGTCGAACCGGGCCAGGAGGCCGTCCGCCGTGAGCACCGCTATGCCAGTCCCCTTCACCGGCTGGACGGCGTCGATCACATGCGTGGAAGGGGCACCGCGACGGTCGCCGGGGAGAAGGAGTTCGATTCCCCGGCCGCTCCCGGAGGCTCTGTACGCCCTGAGCCCTCCGGTCCCGGTCCAGGCGACGATCCACCGTCCGTCGGCGGTCCACAGAGGCGGCACGGATCCGTCGACCGCGACCTTCCTGACCTCGCTGCCGCCGCGGAACGTGTCCACGACCTCCGACCGCGTGTCGCTCAGTCTGGCCAGCCGCCGGCCGTCCGGCGACAGGGCGGACGTGGCGCCGTCGTCATCGGAGACGCCGTCGGTGGCGGGCAGGTTTGCCGGCTCCGCCCGGGCGACCACCATTCCGTCGGTGACCGGCGCGATGACGGTCAGCCCGCCGCCCGGCCGGGGCAGTACGGCCAAGTCCGCTGTCCCGCCGCCCACCAGCTCCGCCGCGAGGTCGGGCAGCCTGGTCCGGTGAACGGCACCGGTGCTGAGGTCGGTCAGCCGCAGGTCCTGGTAGTGACCCGCATCGGACGTGTTCAACGTCTCCACGGTGTACCGACAGGTGCTGTCCACGGAGGAGTCGAGCTCCCGCCGGAACGACGTCACCAGACTCGGTGAGCGACCGGTGCCCAGTACCCGTGTCTCCCCCGCCGGATCGGTCGCCTTCGGGCGGACCCGCCGGGTACCGGGCTGCTGAAGCACGGCCGTACCTTCGCGGACGACGGTGTACAGGAGCTTGTCGCTCTTCGGGAACGCTCGCACCTCACGGCCCGTGCTCAGCTCGCGGAGGACCACCAGGTCCTTGTCAGGGCCGGTCGAGCTGCCCGACAGGACGACCACGTCGGGGTCGGCTGTGAAAGCTGCTCCACCCCACTGGTCCTCCCGTGAGAGCCCCGGGTCCACGGGTACGGCACGGCCCGTGCCGACATCCCAGGCGGCGAGGGTCCCGTCCCGCCGTGCGGGTGGCCCGGTGATCTTCTCGTAGTACATGAGCAGGCAGAGCAGCCGCCGACCGTCGGGGGTGAAGGACAGCTTCGTTCCATTCACCTTGCGCCCCTCGGCGCCCTTCGCACGCAGCGTGCGCGGTCCGGGCAGTCGGTCCGGGCGGGTCAAGTCCCAGACAAGCACGGTGCCGTCGCCCGTGACCGCGGCGTAGCTGGTCCCGTCGGCACTGAGGAGTCCGGAGAACCCGTCGCGCGGCGTACCCCTCAGCCGCCGCTCGCGCGGCTTGCCTTCGAGGAGGCCCGTCAACACCGTCACCGTGCTGTGGTGGGAGCCTTCGGCCGATGCCTTCACCACGATGGTCCGCCCGTCCCGCGAGACCCCCATGCCAGTCATTCCCTGGGTGATGCCGGAGGGATGGCTCCCGACAAGGTACTGCCCGACAACGTACTGGCTGAGCAACGCACCGTACGCCTCGTCCGTCGGGCGGGTGTGCCAGGCGGCGAGCGCGAGTTGCAAGGCCGTGGCGGGTTCCTGGCCGTTGCGAAGCTCCACCGTCCGGGCCAGCACCTGGGATGCCTGGGTGCGCAGGTGGGACTGGATGTCGCGGTTGGTCTTCAACGCTGCCACCACGCCGGAGACCGCGACCAGCAGGAGGAACGCCAAGAGCGCCACCGCGCCCTGCCTCAGGTGTACGCGGTACCTGGCGCGGGCGATGCTCGCCTCGATGAAGCGGCGCTCAGCGGGGGTGATGTCCTCGGGCTGCTCTTTGAGCCATGTCTCGGCCACGGCCAGTGGGCGGTCCCTCAACAGGCCGCCGGTGGATTCATGGTCCTGCTGCCACTCGTCGAGCCGTCTCCGTACCTCTTCCTGCCAGGCGCGGAACGCGGCCGTCGGTGTGAGCCATACCGCCAGCCGCTGCCAGAGCCGGGTCAGCGCCTCGTGGGCGAGGTCGACGATCTCCTCGCCGTCCGGGGTACGGCCACGGACGAGCAGCTTGGTGGGAACCAATCGGTCGGCGAGGGCGCGCAGTTCGGGGGCGAGGTCGGTGACACGGGCCGGCTTCCTGGTGAAACCCCCACCGTCGTCGGGGCGGACCAGTTGAGCGAACAACCGTTTTGCCACGGGTACTTCCGAGGGTTCCACCTGGGCGTCGAAGGCGTCGTCGGCGTAGCGGGCCAGCGCACCCGCAACACCGCCCAAGTCGTCGTAGGCGGCGTGCGTCAGCATCGAGCGGGTCCGCCGCTCCCACAGCCGGGTGAGGGCGAACTCGACCAGAGTCATCCGCCCCGGTTCATTCCCGGCGTCCGCCACGATCCGCTCGGGGAGTCCCGGCTCGAACCAGAGAGCGGGTACGGCGTCGACGGGCGCCGTGATCGCCCGGTGCAGCGCGGTTCCCGACAGCGGCGCCAAGAACACGGTCGCGGCGCTGAGCAGGTCCGCCGTCTCTGCGGTCACCAGTACTTCGACGGACTCCGCGCGGGCCGTGGCGATCACCCGCACCGATCCGGCGCCGGGTATTCCCTCTCCGCTCACGGCGACCAGAAGCGTGAACAGATGGCGGGCCGCGTCCGGCTCCCCGGCCGCGTACTCCTCCAGCTGGTCGACGAAGAGCACCAGACCGGCCGGCCCGGTCCGTTCCAGCAGTCGTGCGCGCAGTCCGGTGACGACTCCTGACGGTGCTCGTCCGTTCTGCTGGGTGCCGGACCCGCGGAGCAGACCGGCCAGCTTCTCCGCCTCCGCGAGCCGGTCGACCTCGCCGAGGTCCGGTTCTCACTGGAGGCTCCGGAGGGGGTGCGGTTCCTGATCCGTTCGCGGCTCGTCGGTGGCTGATCCGCGTGGGCCGGTGGCGGTCTCCGAGCCGTGGACAGGACAGAATTTCGGCGCCCCTGTCCTGGGGACGGCGCTGGGAGCCGACTGTCCCCCATCGCCCCAGAGCCTGTCGGGTGACCTTCGACCAGAGAGCGGACGCGGCGTTGTGCATGCGCTTCCAAGGCGCCGAGATGGCCTTGGATGAGATCTCCCCTGCTCGAACGAAGCTGAGAGCTTACGGCCCGGTGCACGATAGCGAGTGGATCAGCGAGCGGCGTCATGCGGCTTCGAATCCAAGGCGGAGGAGGGAGGCGACGCGAAGGGGGCCCCTCCCATGCCTTCAAGGCCATGGGGAAGTCGTCGACTGACGACAACGCCGGAGGCGGAATCACATGACACCGGGAGCCCGCTCGCTATCGTGCACCAGGCCGTAAGGGAAGGAGCCCGCGTCCGCCCCGTCAGAGGCCGCCCGACAGGCTCTCAGACCGTTACGCGCCCCGGCGGCTGTCGCCCCGGTTGATCGGATCGTGCGCCTGGGATTCACGGACGACCTCCAGCCTGCCGGTACAGGCCCGGGTCCGACGTGCTCCGGCCCGCTCTGTGCTCACCGGGGGAATCGGAACGTGTCACAGGCAGGCGGGAGGGCGTCAAGGCTGGAGGCCGCTGACAACATTCGCCGTGGCCGTCAGTCCCTCCTGGATGCTCGGCCCCATGCTCGTACCCGCAAGGAAGAATCCGAGCATCGCGCAGACGATCGCATGCGAGATTTTCAGTCCGCCGTTGCGGAGAAAGAGCACCGCAAGCATCAGCAGAAGCAGCACCAGTGAGATCGAAATGGCCATGGCCAACCTCCTACGCCGCGCCGGAATGCGGCATTCGGCCGCCAGTGTGGCGTAGCGGAGGGACCATCCGGCGGACTGGCATGCCCGCCATCCGGGTGTTGACTGGCTGTCACCACCTCGGGCCGCACGGCCCGTCAGACGCTGCCCCGGGCACCCCCGTCCTTCGCGCGGAGGAAGAGCTCCAGCCCCGCCAGGTCGTCCGTGTTCAGGTGGTCGACCCCGGCGGCCAGCAATTCGGACCAGACGGCGTCCCGCTCGGGGCCCGCCACGTCGGGCGTGGCCCAGAAGCGCACACGCCGGCCCTCGCGATGGGCGGCGGTGACGAGGGCGCGGAGCCTGTCCCGTTCGGCGGCGGGAAAGGCACCGGTGCCCAGCCAGCTGAAGCTCTGGGTCCAGTTGCTGCTGATGAGCGGGATGAACGAGGCGGTTGCCGCAGTGCCGATGTCGTCCAGCCGGCCGTCGTAGAAAGCGAGGCGGGTGCGCTGTGCCTCCATGGGAACGCGGGCGGCCCGGTCGCCCGATATGACGGGGGTGACTGCGCCTGCGCGGACCCGGCCGTCGTGGTACGAGGTCAGCATCCGACGGTAGCGCTGAAGCTGCCGGTCGAGTTCGAGGTAGGCGGCGGCGCCGTCCGTCTTGATGTCGATGAGCAGCTGTACGGGGTCTCGGTGGCCGGGGTACACGGCTCCGTGGTTGGCCTTGACCCTGGCCAGCAGCGGGTCGAGATAGAGCGACGCGAGGGTGCGGGCGGGGTCGAGATCGGAGACCTCGTGAGCGACGAGGAGTTCCCCGTCCACGAGAAAGATGTCCGCTTCGACGCTGGTGAACCCGTGGGAGAGCGCGTCGTGGAGGGGGTGCGTATGCAGGTAGTCGTTGTGCGCGTGAGCCCGCCGGAGGGGGCGGGGGTAGTGGCGGGCGACTGCGGCGGGCTCCGCGGCCGCGGCCGGCTGCAGGGGTATGACTGCGCCTGCGGCGACCGTGGCAAGAGCGGTGGTGACGACGCGGCGGCGGGTCGGGAACGCCATGGGTTCTCCCGGGATCAGGGTGCGGACCGGACGGGCGGACCCGACCGAGTATGTGTCCTGGGCACCCCTGTCGGGCAGCTACCTGCCAAGAGTTGATCGGGGCGTCGCCCGTCCGTCGACTGGTGTTCCCCGGCCGGGCCGGGTTCGTCCAGCACCGATTGGCACCGCCGCGGTTCTGGTCGTCGCCTCTGGTGCAGCTCCACAGGCTCAGCTGCGCCTCGGCACTGCCACCGGAAAGGAACGGCCGGCAACCGCCCGCCGGGAACGCCGTAGGGGCGGGGCTGCCTGGCATCCTCGCCCCATGTCCCTTTGTTCGCCAGGAAGTTGCTCTACGGCGCGGGCAGCTCCATCAGCTCGGCGATGGCCTGACGGTGGTGCCCCGCCGTGCCGTACGCGATCGAGTCGGCCTTGGCCCTCTTCAGGTACAGATGCGCGGGGTGCTCCCACGTCATGCCGATGCCTCCGTGCAACTGGATGCACTCCTCCGCCGCACGGACCGCGACCCCGGAGCAGTACGCCTGCGCCACGGCCACCGCGAGCGACGTGTCGGGGCTGCCGGACGCCAGGGCGTCCGCGGCGTTGCGCGCGGCGGCGCGGGCCGAGACGACCTGGAGCCAGAGCTGCGCCATCCGGTGCTTGAGCGCCTGGAACGAACCGACGGGCCGGTTGAACTGGTGCCGTTCGCGGGTGTACCGGACCGTCTCGGTCAGGCACCATTCGGCGAGACCGAGCTGCTCGGAGGCGAGCAGTCCGGCACCGGCGAGCAGCCCCCGGCTTACGGCGGGGCGCGCGGCCTCCGTGTCCGCGAGGCGGGTGCCGGTGGCTGCGGTGAGGGTGACGGTGGCGAGCGGGCGGGTCAGATCGAGTGCGACGAGCGGTTCGACGGTGACGCCCGTGGCGGCGGCCTCGACCGCGTACAGGCCGTCGCCGGTCGGCACGAGCAGCAGATCGGCGGCGGCCGCGTCGGCGACCGCGGTGACGGTCCCGTCCAGGGTGCCGGTCACCGTCACGGTCCCGGCTGTTGCGGAGAACGGCACGGCGAGGACCGCGACCTTGCGGCCCGCCGCCAGCTCGCCGAGGAGTTCGCCGACCGGTCCGTCCTCCGTCCCCAGTGCGAGGAGCGTCTCGGTGGCGACGACTGCGCTGGTCAGATAGGGGGCGGGGGCGACGCTGCGGCCCAACTCCTCCAGGACCACCGCGGCCTCGCGATGGCTTGCACCCTGGCCGCCGAACTTCTCCGGCACGAGCAGCCCCGCGGCACCGATGTCCGCGCCGAGGGCCTTCCAGAGCTGCGGGTCGTACGGCGTGTCCGACTCGATACGGGCGATCACCGTCGGCGCGTCGGCCCGGTCGGCGAGCAACGACCGTACGGAGGCCCGCAGATCGTCCTCGGCGTCCGAGTACAGCAGATCGGGCGCCAGGGCCTCTTCGGTCCATGCTGTCATCGGGACAGGTCCTTCCAGGCGACGTCCTTGTCGTTGCGCGGCTCGGCGGGCAGTCCGAGGACGCGTTCGGCGACGATGTTCAGCAGTACCTCGCTCGTACCGCCCTCGATCGAGTTGCCCTTGGACCGCAGATAGCGGTAGCCCGCATCGCGTCCGGTGAAGTCGACCAGCTCAGGGCGGCGCATGGTCCAGTCGTCGTACAACAGCCCCCCCTCGCCGTGGAGTTCGACCTCCAGGCCGCTGATCTCCTGGTTGAGACGGGCAAAGGCGAGCTTCATGCCGGAGCCCTCGGGGCCCGGCTGTCCGGCGACGAGTTGCTGACGCAGCCGCTCACCGGCGAGCCGGGCGACCTCGGCTTCGACCCAGAGGGTGAGCAGGCGCTGGTGGAGATCGTGGGTGCGCAGTTCGGGATGTTCGCGCCAGGTCCTGGCGACGGGGCCGATCATGCCGCCCTCGCGCGGGATGCGGGATCCACCGATCGAGACACGCTCGTTCATCAGGGTGGTCCGGGCCACCTTCCAGCCGTCGCCGACCGGTCCGAGCCGCCTGCTGTCGGGGATGCGTACGCCGGTGAGGAAGACCTCGTTGAACTCGGCCTCGCCGGTGATCTGGCGCAGCGGCCGCACCTCGACGCCCGGGTCGGTCATGTCGCAGATGAAGTAGCTGATGCCACGGTGCTTGGGCAGGTCCGGGTCGGTGCGGGCGATGAGGATCGCCCAGCGGGCCAGATGAGCGCTGGACGTCCAGACCTTCTGCCCGTCGACCACCCAGTCCTCGCCGTCCCGGACGGCGCGGGTGCCGAGGGCCGCCAGGTCGGACCCGGCGCCCGGCTCACTGAAGAGCTGGCACCACACCTCCTCGCCGACCCACAGGGGTCGCAGGAAGCGCTGCTTCTGCTCGTCGGTGCCGAAACCCAGGATGGTGGGGGCCGCCATGCCCAGGCCGATGCCGATGCGGCGCGGGTCGTTGTCGGGGGCTCCCGCGGCAGCGAGTTCGGCGTCGACGACGGGCTGCAGCGAGCGCGGTGCGTCGAGTCCGCCGAGCCCGGCCGGGTAGTGGATCCAGGCGAGTCCGGCGTCGAAGCGGGCCTGCAGGAAGTCGGTCCGGTCGGTGGTGGCCGGGGGGTGGGCGGTGAGCAGTTCGCGGGTGAGGCGGCGGAGTTCGGCCGCGCCCACGGCCGTCATCGGGCACTCCCCGGAAGGACGACGATCCGGCCGGTGCTCGCGCCGTCGGCGACACGCTGAACGGCGGCCGCCACCTCGTCGAGTGCGACACGCTCGCTGATCAGGGGCTTGACGACGCCCTGCGCCGCGAGCGCGGTGAGCTCCTCGTGGCAGGCGCGCACCGCAGCCGGGTCCTTCGTGTTGTACAGACCCCAGTGGAGTCCGACGATCGAGTAGTTCTTGACGAGGGCGTGGCCGAGCGCAGGGGTGGGAATGCCGCCGCTCGCGAATCCGACGACGATCACCCGGCCCTCGAAGGCGACGCACTTGACGGACTTGGTGTACGCGTCGCCGCCGACCGGGTCGTAGACGACATCGGCCCCGCGTCCGCCGGTGAAGTCCTTGACCGCTGCGACCATGTCCTCGGTGCGCCGGTCGATGACCAGGTCACAGCCGAGCTCATGGGCGGTCTTGCCCTTCTCGGGGCCGCCGACGACACCGATGACCTTGGCCCCGGCGGCCTTGCCGAGCTGGACTGCCGCACTGCCGACTCCGCCCGCCGCTGCGTGCACGAGAAGAGTCTCGCCCACCTGGAGGTGCGCCCGGCGGTGCAGTCCGAACCAGCCCGTCTGATAGCCGATGTGCAGGGCAGCCGCCTCGGCGTCGCCCAGGGCCTCCGGGGCCGGCAGGAGCGCCGCCTCGTCCGCGACGACGTACTCGGCGAAGCCGCCGTTCGGCAGGGCGGGGGTGGCGAGCACCCGGCGCCCGTCCGGGGTCACACCGCAGATCTCCACGCCCGGGGTGAACGGCAGCGGCGGCCGCACCTGGTACTGGCCGCGGCAGAGCAGTGCGTCGGGGAAGTTGATGTTCGCCGCGAGCACCTTGAGGAGCACCTGCCTGTCGCCGGGCGTGGGCCGGTCCGTCTCTTCGAGCCGCATCACCTCGTTCGGCTCACCGTTCCGGTGCACTCGCCATGCCTGCATGAGGGGCCTCCACGACACTGTCGGCATTACCACTGCTTCGGGGCATACTAAGCGGTCGCTTGCCTCTCTGGGAACAACCCGTCCCGGACCGTTTCGACCGGACCGGGACATGACTGCGCGCCCGGCACGCCCCGGGCGGTACGGGGATGCCGGGCGCGCGGCCGGCCGGAGCAGGGCCGGCCGGGGTCATGGGCCGCCGAGACGGCCCCTACCGGTTCAGCCGACCACCAGCTCGGCTATCTGAGGTGCGGCGGACCCGGCGCGTACTCCTTGAGCCCCCGCAGCCACGAGGCACGCTCGTCGTACGCGGCATCGTTCCAGGAATAGTCAGCGACCGTGTAGAGCGAGAGCTTGGAAGCGTACGGCTGGATCATCGGGTTGGCGGTGATCCCGGCCAGCTCGCCCGGCAGCCCCATCTCCCGGCCGTTGAACGGGCCGAGCAGCAGCCGGTTGGTGACGTAGTCGTTGACCAGGTAGTTGTCCCAGGTCAGGATCGGGTGGTTGAAAACCGTGCGGGCGGCCTTGGCCTGGGCGACGGTCATCGTCGGCGCGATGACGCCCACACCTGTCCACTCGACGAGGACATTGGGGTCGAGCTGCTCGGCGAGCGCCTTCTTGTAGGCGGTGGCCGAGATCGTGGGCCGCAGGCCGGAGCGACTGTCGGCCACGCGGCTCAGGACGCGCGCCAGCCGCTCCAACGCAGCACCGAGACTTCGACCATCGGTCCGCCGGGAGGACGGTCGGCGTACTGCCGGTATTTCGCCGTGAGCAGGCCGACGCGGCGGGCGGCCTCGGGGAAGCGGTCCGGCGGAGGGAGTACGCGGGCCTCGCCGTCGGCCCGCACCCACCACAGCCGTTCCCAGTCCTCCTCGTAGTGGTCGGCGAGCAAGCAGACCGAGGGGTTGGCGGCGATGTTGGCCAGGCGTTTCAGCCGCATCGTCCGCTTCGGCTTGTGGTCCACGACCAGCATCACGGTGTCGCCGTCCAGGGCGAACACCACCGGCACCAGGTGCGGGCGAGAGTCCGTGTCGATCGTCGCGAGGTGGGCGACGCGGGCCGCGGCGAACCTCTCACGCGCCTCAGCGCTCGTCAGAGTAGGCATCGCACCCCTTACGGCGGTCGCGGAAGTTACGGTGGTCGCGGTTTCCGGATCGGTACCTCATCCCTGGGCGCAGTGGTTTCCGGCGTCTCAGCGGTACCGGGCAGCCACTTCGACCAGCCTGTCGAGGTACTCCAGCGTCTCCCGTTCGGGCATCGTCGGCACATAGAACAGCAGCCGTTCGACGCCCAGACGGCCGTAGCCCTCGATCTGCTCGGGGTCGTCGGGAGCCGCGTACACCGTCACGGGCACCTCTCGTCCGGCACGTGCGCGCAGCCGCTCGATCTGCGGACCGAGCTCCTGCGGCGACACACCGAGGGCCAGCCACGCGTCTCCGAGCTGTGCCACCCTCGGGAACGCGCCCTCGCCGCCACCGACGTAGATCGGCGGATGGGGGCGCTGCACGGGTTTGGGCCACGCGAAGACCGGATCGAAGTTCACGAACTCGCCGTGGAACTCGGCCTTCTCCGCGGTCCACAGCTCTCGCATGGCGCGCAGCCGCTCGTCGGTGAGCCGGCCACGGGTCGAGGGGTCCGTGCCGTGGTTCCTCATCTCCTCACGGTTCCAGCCGACACCGATGCCGAAGATCACCCGGCCGCCGGAGATCAGATCGAGCGAAGCGACTTCCTTCGCGGTGATGATCGGGTCGCGCTGCGGGATCAGCGCGATGCCGGTGCCCAGCAACAGCCGCTCGGTCACCACGCCGATCGCGGTCAGGGCCACGAAGGGGTCAAGGGTGCGGTAATACATCTCCGGCAGCTCACCACCGCCCGGGTAGGGCGTCTCACGGTCGGCCGGAATATGGGAGTGCTCGGCGATGAACAACGAGTCGAAAGCACGTTCCTCGAGGGCTGTTCCGAACGAGGTCGGGCTGATGCCCTGGTCGGTGATGAAGGTCGAGACTCCGAATTTCACGGCTGCTCCGTCGAGGCCTGAGAATGGGAAGGAACGGGTGGCACAGATCTGTTGACTACCCGCCCCGGGCGATCCCGCTCCCAGGACCACCCGGGAGAACCAGCACGGCGCACGGTTCCGGGCTTCCCGGTTCGCAAGAACGCGGCGCGTGCCTCCGGACGCGTCTCGGAGGCCCCGCCCGTCCCGGAACCGCCGGCGTGGTGTCTCCCGAGGGCCCCCGTGCCGACGTCCGTGCACGGGTGCCCGCGCACACGCGGCAACGCTGCCGAGCGGACGATCAGCCGGCTCACGGTCTACCGCCCGGTCGCCACCCGCCACGACAGGAGGGCCTGCGAGTGGCGAACGCGTCGGCGACCTCGCGCCGCAGAGCCGGGCGGGGCAGGGCGGGCGACAGCCGTCTGCCGACCCGTACGTCACAGGGAAATCCAGAAATACCCCCCTGGGTATTAGTGCTAACCTTGCTGAGAGATACCCCCCGGGGTAAAATGCACCGAAGGAGTCATGCCGTGTTCTTCGTCGACACCCTGGAGACCGCCGGCCTCGGCAACCGCAGCTACCTGGCGGGCGGCCGGCACTCCGCGCTGGTGGTGGACCCGCCTCGCGACATCGACCGGGTCATCGCCGCGGCAGCACGGCGTGGCGTGCGGATCGCCCTGGTCGTGGAGACACATCTGCACAACGACTACGTGACGGGCGGCCTGGAGCTGGCGCGTGTCACCGGGGCCCAGTACCTGGTGCCCGCCGCCGCGCTGGTCTCCTTCGACCGGGTTCCGGTCGCCGACGGGGACACCGCCCCGATCGACGAGGGGCTGACGGTGCGCGCGATGGCCACCCCCGGGCACACCCCGCACCACACCTCGTACGTACTGGAGGAGGACGGCCGCGCGGTGGCCGCCTTCACCGGCGGTTCGCTGCTGATCGGCGGCGTGGGCCGGCCCGACCTGGTGGAGCCCCGGCTGACCGCGACGCTGGCCCGGGCCCAGCACGCCTCCGCGCACCGGCTCGCCGACGAGCTCGACGACTCCGTTCCCGTACTGCCGACCCATGGCTTCGGCAGCTTCTGTTCCTCCGCACAGGCCGACGGGAACACCACGACGATCGGCGCCGAGCGGGCCCGTAACGACGCGCTCGTCAAGGATGTGGACACGTTCGTCGCCGAACTGCTCGCCGGACTGGACGACGTCCCCGCCTACTACGCACACATGGGCCCGGCCAACGCCGCGGGTCCCGATCCGGTCGATCTGACCCCGCCCGCCCCGGCCGACGCCGAGCAGATCGCGCGACGGCTGGCCGCGGGTGAGTGGGTGGTGGATCTGCGCAGCCGGGTGGCGTTCGCCGAGGGGCATGTCGCCGGTTCGTTCAACTTCGAAGGTGAGGGGCAGCTCGCCACGTATCTCGCCTGGCTGATCCCGTGGGGCAGGCCCGTCACCCTGCTGGCGAGCAGCGCCGCCGACGTCGCGCACGCCCAGCGCGAGCTGACCCGGGTCGGCATCGGCCGCCCGGTGGCCGCGGCGACCGGTGACCCGCGGTCCTGGGTCCGCGCGGCGGAAGAGCTGCACTCATTCCGCAGGTCGGACTTCGCGGGGCTGGCCGCGGCACGCGAGCGCGGCGAACAGCCGGTGGTTCTCGATGTCCGCAGGGACGCCGAGCGCCGCTCCGGTGCGCTGGCCGGGTCGGTGCACATTCCGGTGCACGAGCTGCCCAAGCGGCTGGCCGAGGTGCCGGGCGGAGTGGTGTGGGTGCACTGCGCAGGCGGGATGCGGGCAGCCATCGCGGCGTCGCTGCTGGACGCCGCCGGGCGCGAGGTCGTGGCAGTCGACGACGGTCTCGGCGCGGCTGAGGCGGTCGGCCTGACGCTCGCGGATCCGGCAGCCGGTGCCCCCGACGGGACGAGCGGCACCGCGCCGGCCACCGCCTGACCGTCGAACTCCCGGCCCGTACCTCTGGAGCACTTTCCCATGTCTTCCCTGATGTCCTTCTTCGGGCGCGGCCCCGGCCGTGTCACCCCGGCCGAGGCCCTCCGCCGGACCGCCGATGGTGCGGCGGTTCTGCTCGACGTACGCGAGACCTCCGAGTGGAAGGCCGGACACGCCCCGGGCGCCGTCCATCTGCCGCTCTCCCGGCTGGCTGCCGGGCAGTCGCTGCCCGCTTCGGCGGCGGGCCGCCCCGTGGTGGTCATCTGCCGTTCCGGCCGCCGGTCCCGGCAGGCCGCCCGCATCCTCACCGGACGCGGTACCGAAGCCGTCGATGTCACCGGCGGCATGACCGCCTGGGCGGCCGAGGGGCTGCCTGTCCGGGACCGTCACGGAGCTGCGGGCACCGTCGCATGAGCACCCTCATCCTGGCCCTGACCGCCGGTGCCGTGGTCGGTCTGGCACTGGGCGGGCTGGGCGGCGGCGGCAGCGTCCTCGCCGTTCCCGCGCTGATCTATCTGCTCGGGTTCACCCCTGCCGCGGCCACCACCGCAGCCCTGCTCATCGTCATCGCGACCTCCCTGACCGGGCTGGTCGCGCACGCCAGGGACGGTCACGTCCGCTGGCGGACCGGCGGCCTCTTCGCGGTGGCCGGCATCGTGCCGGCGGCGGTGGCCGGGGCGCTGTCGGTCCGGATTCCGGCGGGTGTACTGACAGCGGCGTTCGCGGTGCTCGCGGTGGTGGCGGCCATGCGGATGATCCGGCCGCGGGCGCCCGCGCGGCACGAGGCGGCTTCGCCCGCGCCGAACGCCCCGGGCCCCGCCGACCGTACGGGCGCCGGGCGGGCCGTCGGCGCCGGGGCCGGTCTCGGCGCCGTGACCGGGTTCCTCGGGGTCGGCGGAGGATTTCTCGCCGTGCCCGCGCTGGTCACCGTCCTCGCCGTGCCCATGACGGCGGCGGTCGGCACCAGCCTGCTCGTTATCACCGTGAACTCCACGGCCGCTCTGGCCACCCGCCTCACCACGCCCACCTCGCTGGACTGGGCGGTGATCGCCCCCTTCACGGCGGCGGCGGTCCTCGGCGCGTGGGACGGTAAGCGACTGGCCACCAAGGTGTCCACAGCCGCACTCCAGCGGATCTTCGGCGCTGCGCTGCTCGCCGTGGCCCTCTTCATGCTGGTCGATGCCGCAGCCTGAGCCACGGCACCGACCCCGGATCCGGGCTCAGGCCAGCGAGAGAAAAAGCTTCTCCAGCCGGGCGCGCATCTGGTCCCGGTCGGCCGGTTCTGCGCCGTCGTCGGCCATGCAGTGCTGGAGGCCCGTCGCGATGATCGCGAAACCGGCCCGGTCGAGCGCGCGCGAAACGGCTGCCATCTGCGTGATGACGTCCTCGCAGTCCCGGCCCTCCTCGATCATCCTGATGATCGCGGCAAGCTGGCCCTGAGCGCGGCGAAGGCGGTTGAGTACCGACTTCAGTTCGTCGGCCGCCATGTCTATTTCCACACATCCTCCTCCGAATACCCCAAGGGGTATCCTACCTCTCCGGGGTACGCCCGGAGACGAAAGGAAACATCCCTCGTCACCAGCCCCGCCTCCCTCTCCCCCGCCCAGGCCGCAGCCTGGATCGCGGAGTTCACCGTCGTCGACGTGCGGGCGCCTGGCGAGTACGCCTCCGGGCACGTGCCCGGGGCGCTGAACATCCCGTGGACCGTCTCGATGAGCCGCTGCCCGCCCTGAAGGCGGCAGCGGCCCGCGGCTCCCTGCTCGTGGTGTGCGCCTCCGGCGCGCGTTCCACCCGGGCCTGCGACATTCCCGCCGCGGCGGACATCGACGCCGTCACGCTGTCCGGCGGCACCTCCGCATGGGAGGGCGAGGGCCACGACCTGGACCGTCCCGTCGGTGCCCGGGCAACCTGGCCGACGGAGCGTCAGGTCCGGTTCGCCGCCGGTTCGCTCGTGGTGGCCGGTCCGCTCGCGAGCCGGCGCTTGCCGGCCGCGCGCTGGCTTTCGGCCGGCGTCGGCTCCGGTCTGGTCTTCTCCGCGGTCACCAACACCTGCGGAACGGCCGCCGTCCTGTCGAAGCTGCCGCACAACCGGGCCCCACGCTCGGCTGCGGACTTCGACGCCACGCTGGACGCCCTGCAGGGCTGAAGCGGTCCGGCCGGACCCGCACGGCAGGAGTCGGCCACGCTACCCTCGTGACCGGCTCCTGCCGTGAACAAGCAGGTCAGAGCTCGTCCCGGACAAGGGCGAGCAGCCGGTCCAGCACCCGCGGTCCCCCGGCGCGCAGCCCGTCGTGCTCGAACTCGTTCGTCACCCAGGTACGCAGTCCGCGAATCGCCGCGGCGGTGCGCAGCGCGTGCTCGGTGTCGACGTACATGTCGTCGTGATAGACGGCCGCGGCCACCGGTACGTCATTGGCAGCGAGCCGCTCGGTGTCGTACAGCTCGGGCCAGTCGGTACGGGAGGCGAGCAGTTCGGCGGTCTCACGCAGCGGACGCAGGGCCGGGTCCACATCGAAGTGCCAGGGGTGGATGCTCTCGCCGGTGAAGAGCACGGGCGCGTCGCCGGCCAGGGCGGTGGCGGCGTCGAACTGCGGGAATTCGGCGCGGACCCGCTCGGCGGACCAGCCGGTGGGCTCCTTGCCCTGGCCGTAGATCGCCTCGTGCATCAGGGCGTACAGCGGATGGCCCGCAAACGAGTTGGCGGTACGCACGGCCTCCTGGAACGTGTCGGAGAGCTCGGTGCCCAGCGGTGTACGGACAAAGGCGTTCTCCAACAGGTAGTGCAGCTGATGGCTGCCGCTTTCGCCGCCCAGCATGATGCCGAGGGACTGGAATCCCTCGGGCGTCAGGCGGTGTCCGGCGCTCTCCGGGCGGTGCTCCAGGAGATACGCGGCAATCTCGCGGGCGCGCTCGACGTCCTGCGGGTAGCGGGCGTAGTGGGCAGCGACCTTCCGCTCGATCCGCGGGTACGCGGCTCGGTACACGTCGTCGGCGTGAGCGTCGAGCGAGGGCAGTCCGCCAGTGATCAGGACGGCCTGGAGCCCTTCGGGAGCAACCGACAGATAGCGAACCGCACAGAAGCCGCCGAACGACTGGCCGAGCACGGTCCACGGGGCGCCGCCGGTCAGCTGCGGCCGGATCAGCTCGCAGTCGCGCACGATGTTGTCGGACCGGAAATGGGCGAGATAGTCGGCCTGCTCACGGGGGCCGCCGCGCAGCGGAAGAGTCTGCCGGTTGGCCGGTGTGGACAGCCCGGTGCCGCGCTGGTCGAGCAGCAGCACCCGGAACTCCTTCACCGCCCGCCCCAGCCAGGCCTCCGTACCGACGAAACGACGGGCACCGAAGCCGGGGCCGCCCTCCAGGTACACCAGCCACGGCAGCTCGTCGTCGACCCTGCCGCTCGCGACGGCCTCCCGGCCGAAGATCTCGATCTGCTCGCCGCCCGGATCGGCGTGATCGAGCGGGACGGTGAAACGGCGGTCGGTGAGAACGACGCCGGGCTGCCGGTAACTGGTCAAAACGCGCTCCTGAATCAGACGTATCGCCGACAGTTCAGCACACGCCCGTGACTTCGTCAGTCCCGGCCCGTGTGCGACGCGCCCGGGGGGCTTCTCAGCACTGTCATGACCCGGTTCGAGCAGGTCAGCAAGGTCTATCCGGACGGTACAACCGCGGGCGCCGACCTGGTCGTCCGCGATCACCAACCGCCGGGACGGAGGCGTGCCCGGTGCGGCCGCCGCCGCTTCCATCGGGTGACCGGGCGGGTCCATTGCCTTCCGCCATTCAACCTGCCGCCCGCCTCCGCCGGACTTATGATCGCCATCCCGCGCCTTCGCGGGCCTGCGTTCAGCTGCCGCACTCCGCAGCCGGGGCACCACTCATCAGGGGGACGAGGAGAGGCCATGGGCACTCAGTTCGAGGCGACAGTCGAGATCGACCGACCGATTGCCGAAGTCTTCGCTTATCTCGCCGACGGCGAGCACGATCCGGAGTTCAGCCCGCGAGTGCAGCGGATCGACAAGTCGCCGGCCGGGCCGACAGCGGTGGGGACGGTCTTCCGGAGCACGGTCAAGGACGCCGGCATGAAGACTCAGCGGGAGGTCGGGATCACCGAACTCGTAGCCCCCACACGCATCCGCTGGGCGGAACGCTCGAAGAACCTCGTCACCGCTGCCACCGGCGGCTACGACCTCGAGGCCACGGCCGACGGAGGGACCCGGGTGCGGATCTTCAACGTCCTGGAGGGCCACGGCATCGGCAAGCTCCTCGTCGGCTTCGCCGCCGGTGCCGCGCGCAAGGACGCCCCTGCGTTCGGGCAGCGGATCAAAGCGGCGGTTGAGGCGTCGGGCGCCCGTTGAGAGCGCTCGCTCCGCGTATCACCGATCCCGACGACCAGTCGGCCAGCGCCACGAACACCGCATAGGCACAGCTCACCGCTGCGGGTGCGGGGGCAGCCGGCACCGGACCGCGGCAACCCGACTCGCACGCCACAACAGGACCCGGCGCGCCGAGGGGCACGGTCCGATCGATCCGGACGCCCCGCTTCTACGCTGTTTCCATGGGGATGTGACGAAGCTCCCGGTGGATGAGTTGCCGAGCAACGTCTTCCACCAGGAGCCTCGAGTGCCTGTCCACCCCTCTGCCATCGACCTGCCCAGCTCTGCCCCGGGGGTTCCTGGCGTCGGAGTTGACGGCGCACCGGCTGCCGGTCGGGACCTGGCGGCGACGTCCTTGTCCGACGCGACGCCTCTGCTGGCCCTGGCCGACCTCCCGGAAACCCCGGACCGATTCCGACGGACCGCGGGTTCCACGTGATGCGGGTTGCGGTGTCACCAGCTGTCGTAGCGGTCACCCATCACCAGGAAGCTGCCCACGACGGCATCGTTGGCGAACAAGCCCCCTTCGACCGTGGGGGTCACGACGCCGTGGGTGGCGCCGTGGGGACCGACGGTGGCGACCGGAGCGCCGTTGTCGCAGGTGGACCCGCGGTAGACCTGAACGGTCTTCCAGCTGTCGTTGCTGATGCTGAAGCTGCTTGAGCCCAGTCCGCTGGCCGCGGTGATGCAGCCCTCAGAGGCGGCGGAGTACGTCCGATCGTTGAATTGGATTCTTCCTTCTTCCCCACGGTCGTAGCCGTGGTCGCGACCCCCGTAGCCCCGACCCCCGCCATCGCCGCCCTCATCGTCGCGGCCCCCGTAGTCGCTACCCCCGTCATCGCGACCCCCATAGTCGCGGCCCCCATCATTACGGCCCCCGTTGTCACGACCGCCGTCCCCGTTCCCGTATCCACTGCCCCCATCGGGGAGCGTCCCGGCAGGATCGTTCTTCGGGACGGACGGCACCGGCTTCGGGACGGACGGGGCAGCCTTCTGGACGGACGGGGCGGCCTTCGGGACGGGCGATTCGGACGGGGCGGCCTTCTGGACGGGCGGGGCGGCCTGGGTGGATCCGTTGGCCGAGGCATAGGTAATGCCGGTGACGGCAAGGACCGATGCGCCTACGACGGCGGCGGTCACAGCGAAGTTGCGCGTGATCATGTCACTTCTTCCTGTCTCAGAGACGCCGGCCGTGCAGCCGACCTGTGATGAAACGTACTGATGCCCCTATTAGCTGTCATATTGGGCATATCGAAGGTGTGACACCAGGGGGCTGACCGGGCGTACGGACGAGAAGCGGCAGCCCGAACTGCTACGTCAGTCGGGTCGACGGATCTGCCGGTGGCGAGAGGACGCGGTGAGCCGTAGCGGTCGGAGTGCGGCTCGACAGGCGAAGCATCCACCATTCGACCCCGGTGCCGGGGAAGTACCAGACCGCCCCGGTCGATTGGTTGACGAAACCCTGCTCGGCGAGAGCGTCCAAGGTCCGGCCGTATCCGCAGCCATAGCCGAGGACCGTGGCATGTCGGCTGACGCCCTCCAGCCACGGTGTGTGCAGTGGGTGCGTGAACTGCTTCGTGGTTGCGGCGGCGTCCCAGCCGCGAACCTGCGCTTCCTCCTGCAACACCCCGACCTGCCCCTCAGGGCACCCGCCCGCTCGTCTACTTCGAGCGCCGCACCTTCCTCCTGGAGAGACCCGCCGGAGTCGGCGCGCCCTGCCGCCCCTGCTCGTCCGTCACGGCTCGCGAGGTGCTGGTGCGCCGCATGGTGTGTCGAATCGTGTGCCGCACGGTCCGTTGAGCCACAGGCCCGAGTTCTTCGAGGACGTTGACCAGGGTGGCGAGCTGCTCCAGTGCATCGAGTGCCTGTTCGGCGCCGTCATGGTCGACCCCTTCGTACAGTTCCAGACCGACGAACGACGCCGCCACCGCCCGGGCCAGACCGGCGGGATCGGTGAAGTCGGCGAGCGCGGTGGATCCGAGGACCCGGGTCAGAACCTTCTCGATCTCGTCGGTCCACAGCTTCAGTCCGGCCGCGGTTGCCGGAGCGAGGCGCGGTTGGGTCTGGGCGCCGGCCAGGAGCTGAGCGAGGAAGGCGACGTGGCCACCCGCCCGCTCCTCGGCATGCAACTCGCGCCCGCACTGTAGGAGTTCGGCGAGCGTGCTGACGGAAGCCAGGCGGTCGCGATAGCGGACCACGCGCTGTTCCGCCCCGTAGCGGCAGGCTGCTGCCAGGAGTTCGTCGACGGAGCCGAAGTGGTAGAAGACCAGAGCCTGGTTGACCCCAGCGGCTGCCGCGACGGAGCGGGCAGAGGTCTTGGCGATACCGTGCTCGGAGAGTGTGTTCAGGGCACCTTCCATGAGTTTCGTCCGGGTGTCCTGGCCATCGGTCGCCCCGGTCACGCTCGCGCCTCTTCCCGTACAGGGCGCAGGCCCGCGCGGACGCCGTGCCGACGGGCGTCAACATAATGGGCTCGGAACGTTCCCTCGTATCCGAACAATGGACCGAAGCGCCTGTTGGTCACCGCCACCCGAATACGGAACCGGCCGGTCATCTCGTCGAAGGATTCGCGCACCTCGGCGTCGCCTCCGAGGACTTCTGGGACCCGGAGGTCGAACGGCCCCTCTCGGAAACGGTGTTCGCCGGATCGGATCAGAAGAGAACCGTCGGGCTCGGCGCTCAGCCAGAGATCGCTGGCGAGATGCTGGTGGGTGCCGAGATAGTCCAGGACACAGGACCGTTCGGGGCTGTGGATCATAGTGGCGTCGAACCGGCGCGTTCCGCCGGGCAGCGCGAACGTGCGTACGAAGGTGACGGTCTCGCGGCCGAAGGAGTCGGTGTATGGCACGTTCTCTATCGTGAAGGGGATGTGACGGCCGGTCCGGGGAACGAGGACATTGCGCCTGCCGCCGAGGGCAAGGAACGGCTTCACGAAGGGCAGGCCATGCCAGATCCGGTCCATGACACCGCGGCCGATGCATGCCTCCCCGCTCTCCAGGCCGACCGAGAAGCGCCGTCGCAACTGGGGATGCAGCCGGTCGAAGTCCTGGCCCATGGCGAGGCGGAAGATCGAAGTCATGGATGTTCCAGACGGGCGAGGAGGGCGGGAGTGGCGGTCCGGGCCGGAGGTCTGCGCAGACAGCGACGCGCCGCGGGTGTGATGGGCAGGGGCGGCAGCAGGAGCGAGGCCATGACGGCAACCAGCGCGGCGGCAGGTCCGAAAGGCAGGAGAGAGAGGACCGCCAGCAGCCGTACGCCGAGCTCGGCGAGCGCGTGCCAGAGCGAGCGGGCAGGACTGATGCCGCGTTCGCACCAGAGCCGCAGCCGGTCGAAGGACCAGGCGGTGGCCCAGCCCATCAGCGGCCGGAAGACCAGCCGGTCCACGCCGGTCCCCAGGCGGCCCCACCGCGTCCGGTAGTCGTAGCCGGTCAGGAAACGGATGCCGTGCGGTGTCGGGACATAGCGCCAGTAGCCGCTGCCCTCGGCCAGCAGGGAGAGTGGATGGGCCGATGCGAACCGCAGCGCCGAGACCCGCTCGCCGCCTGCCCGAAGGCGCTCGCCCGCACTGATGCCAGTGCCCGTGACGGTCACGAAGGGGAGCACCCGGGTCGCGTAGCGGAACCGTTGGGCATCGCTGGGCCCGCCCGGCAGACAGGCGATCTCGGTGAAACGGAGATCCCACCGCTGGTGCTGCACAGGATTCTGGGTCTGTTCCCAAAGGTCTTCAAGGTCTGCGCGAATGCACGTCTCGACGTACAGCCCCATACGCTCCAGCCCCCTGCTCCGCAGCATTTGAGCGACCGCTCAACCCGTTGTCGCCGACGGTAACAGGGAGTTGAGCGATTGCTCAAGCAGGTGGCACCCGCGCATGAGGTGCTCCCCCGGCCGGGGTGCGCGGCGACGATCCCTGCCACCTGGAGCGCAGCGGGTACTCTCGCACCCCACTCCTTGTTCCAGCTCCGCGGACAGATCGCGGGCCATCGTCCCCGACTGGGCGAGCAGCACCGTTCCGCGGAAGGCGGTGGTCGCGGCCCACGGCGACAGCGTCAACGGCAACGGGCGTGCGCAGAGCACCCGTGCCGCGAACCTCTACTCCGTCGCCGTGGGCGTCGATCCGCACAGGCGGCTGGCATCCGTCGCTCTGCCCACGAGGCCCCGCTACATGGGCGCGAAGTCACCGGTCCTCCATGTCTTCGCCCTCGCCACGGACCGAACGGGCTCGGCGTCATGACCAGGCCAGCAGTTCGTCCACCGGCCACGACGTGACGACCCGTTCGGCGGACACACCGCACTCCTCTGCGCGGGCACAGCCGAAGATCTGCCAGTCGAGCTGTCCGGGCGCGTGCGCGTCGGTATCGATCGCGAACAGCACACCTGCGTCAATGGCCCGCCGCAGCAGACGCCGTGGCGGATCGAGCCGCTCCGGACGGCTGTTGATCTCCACCGCGGTGCCGGCCTCGGCACACGCGGCGAAGACCTCGTCCGCGTCGAAATCCGACTCCGGGCGTCCCCGGCCGGTGATCAGACGGCCCGTGCAGTGCCCCAGCACATCCGCCTGCGGATGGCGAACGGCCGCGACCAGCCGGCGTGTCATGGCCCGTGCGTCCATCCGCAGCTTGGAGTGCACGGACACGACCACCACGTCGAGCTGTTCCAGCAGTCGATCCTCCTGGTCGAGGGAGCCGTCCGGAAGGATGTCGCACTCGATGCCGGTGAGCAGCCGGAACGGTGCCCACTGCTCGTTGAGTGCGGCCACGACCTCCAATTGGCGGCGCAGCCGTTCGGGCGACAGTCCGTTCGCCACAGTCAACCGGGGCGAGTGGTCGGTGAGGACCGCCCATTCGTGCCCCAGTTCGATCGCCGTCCGTCCCATCTCCTCGATCGGGCTTCCGCCGTCCGACCAGTCGGAGTGCAGATGGCAGTCGCCACGCAGCAGGGAGAGCAGCGTTTCACCCCCTTCCGCGAGGGGAGCCGCGGCGGCGTCCTCCAGCCGTTGGAGATAGCCCGGGACTTCTCCGGCCAGCGCTTCACGTACCACCTGTGCCGTCTTCGGCCCGATGCCCCTGACCGACTCCAGCGACGCCGACGCCGCTCGTTCCGCGATCTCGTGGCCCGTCATCGCCCCCACCGTGCCGGCGGCCTTACGGAACGCCTGGACGCGGTATGTGGCGGCCTGGTCGCGTTCCAGCAGGAAGGCAATCCGTCGCAGGGCATCGACCGGGTCCATCGGCACCTCATTTCCGGCCCGGGCACGACGGGGCTGCGCCGCTGCTCCCTCCACGTTGGCACAGCCCGGCAACAGGCGGCATCTTGTGCACGGACGGTGGCCCGAGTCCGGTGAGGTACGTGTCGTGGGATGCGCATTGCGCCGAGTTCGCCTCCTTCGGGCAAACCGAGGCAGAACCCGCCGTAGGGCCACCAGGTGGTGAACGAGCGCGTCGTACGCCTGGGCTGTATCCCTTTTCCGGGTGGCGCCCCGCTGTCTATGCGTCGGGCTGTTCACCTTCGAAGGGCTGCGCGGCCCCGGTGCTCCCGGGAAGCATCAGTGCTGAGTCCGCGTGGAGCGTGAGGCGTACGGGTGTGAAGTCGGTGGCGTCGACCGACGACTCCCCGGTGCCGGGATTGCGGGCGTAGCGCGGATGGGCGCCTCCGCTGATCTGCCAGCGGATACGGTGGCCGGCGGCGAAGCGGTGGGCGGTCGAGCTCATCGGTACGGTGACCACCGAGGGCGCCTGCTCAACCGTCCGCAGCTGAGCCAGCCCGTCACAAACATTGATGGAACGGCCTTGTGCGTCCACGTCGCACAGTCGGGTGAAGACGTCGGCGTATCCGGTGTCCGTGGAGATGCTCAGCCGCGCGAAGACCGGGCCGAGGACGTCCACAGGCTCGGCCAGCGGGGGGCCGGTGAACGTCAGGACGTCCTCTCGGGCTTCCAGGATGCTGTTGTCGCGGGGGCCGGCGGCACGGGAGAGCAGAGGGCCGCCGATGGACGGGGTGGGGTCGGCCGGGTCGTAGCGGATGGACGTCAGCGGTGTGTTGTCCGTGGGTGCCTGCTGGGTGAGATACCCGTCCGGGGCGGGGAACCATGACGTCGCGGCCGGGGACAGCGGCCAGTCGTCGAGGTCCCGCCACTCGCTTGCACCGCCGACGTGCACGCGCACTCCGGTGGGGCGCAGGCCGGAGGGGTCGGCGCACAGGTGCGCGCGCAGCCAGGCGAGGCTCTCGGCGAACACCTCGGGCCAGCCCTGTTGAAGTGCGGAGGTGTGTGTCCAGGGGCCGACGAGCAGGGCGGTCTCGCACCCGGCCCGACGCAGTCGGCCGTACTGCTCGAAGGACTGGTCGGCCAGCGCGTCGTACCATCCGGTGATCAGGCCGGTGGGCACGGTCAGCCGCTCCGCCGCTTCTCCCGGCGACGCGGCCAGCCAGTACGGGTCGTTGGCGTCCGGGTGCGTCATCACCTCGTCCAGCCAGGGCACTTCAACCCCCAGCGCGGACACATGGGCCCCGCGCAGCGGCTGCGCGGTGGTGATGGCGCGCAGTCGGCGCTGCAGGCGCAGCGTCGCCCTCACGAAGGGGCCGATCCCCCGATGCTGGTAGGTCATGCCGACACCGACAGCGAGGGCGTTCTCCAGGCGGAGTGCACCGTCGGTGTGAAACAGGGCGTAGGGATCGTGCAGACCCACCTGCACCACCATCGCCTTCAGCTCCGGTGGCGGGTCCAGGGCGAGCGCCCACTGGACGTATCCCAGGTAACTGGGGCCGATTGTGCCCAGTAGTCCGTTGAACCAGGACTGCTTTCGAAGCCAGGTCACCGTGGCCTGGCCGTCGTCGGCCTCGTTGCGCCACAGATCGAACCGGCCACCCGAGCCGCCGGTGCCGCGGCAGCTTTGCAGGACCACGTGGAAGCCCTGTTCGGCGAAGAGCATGCCGTACATGGGTGACCACGGCACGCCCCTGCCATACGGCGAGCGCACGACAAGAGTGGGGAAGTCCCCCTCCGCGCGCGGAAAGTAGTGGTCCGTACGCAACGGACTGCCGTCCGCGGCCGGAACCACCAGCCCCGGCTCCCACCCGGCTTCGTGTCGCTTGGCCGGGAGATTGCGCCAGGTCGCTCTCATCATCCGTGCGGACAGCGGCGGCTTCCCGGAGGGCGGCGTCCAGGCCGGCCTCGGCACGGCGTCGTGCGTGTGTGATGTCATCGTTGCCCTCCACAATTTCCGTACTACGTACGAGAATAGTAGATGCTTGGATGGCTTCCACACGAGAGGCAGCGGCGAGGAAAGGAAAACGGAGATCCGTACCCCTGACGACGGGTCCGGCGCCACGAGCGTCGACCCCCAAGAAATCTGGCTCGGCCCCACCCGGCCCCGCAGGGGGCGCAGGCCCACCTTCAGCCGCGAGGCGATCACTGCGGCAGCCGTCGCCCTCGCAGACGCGGAAGGGCTCGACGCGGTGACCATGCGACGGGTCGCGTCACAGGTCGGAGCCGGCGCCATGTCGCTCTACAGCTACGCCCCCGACAAGGAGACGCTGCTGGAACTGATGGTCGACCACGTCAGCGGTGAACTACCGACGGCGGACGACCCTACCGGCGACTGGCGCACCGACCTCAAAGCCATCGCCCACCTCCAGCGCGCTCACATGCTCCGGCATCCCTGGCTGCCCACCGCCCTGTCGGCCCGCCGGACACCCGGCCCCAACACCCTGGCCTTCCTGGAACGCGCCCTTGCAGCCCTGCGGCCCACCGGGCTGGACGGCGCAGCGAAGCTGGAGGTCTTCGCCCAACTCACCGGATTCGTAGCCGGGCACGTCGCCCACGAGATCGCGCAAGCCGCAGCCTCGGGATCACCCGACCGGGCCGCAGCCGAGGCCCGCTACCTCACCGCTGTCGCCGCGGACGGCCACCATCCGGAGCTCGCCGAGGCCCTCGCCGCACCCGGACGCCCGCTGACCCCGGAAGCCACGTTCACCCGGTTCCTCAACCGCCTGGTCGACGGCCTCGACAGCGACTGATCCAAAAGCCCTCCGAGAAGGACACGTCGGCCGCAGCGCCGGGCACGTGCGTACGCCCTCGGCTTTACCTGCGCCTGACCCGCTGAGCGGCGTCGTCGCCAGTGGACACGTGGAGTCAGAACGGGCCGTGGAGCGCGCCGAGCCGCTCTGTGAGCCGCAGGTTCTCGGAGTAGTCGACGGGGCAGGCGATCACCGACACCCCGTCACCGTCCAGCGCGCGCTGCAGCACCGGCAGTAGCTGATCGGCCGCCTCGATGCGGTAGCCGTCGGCGCCGAAGCTCTCGGCGTAGGCGACGAAGTCCGGATTGGTGAAGCGGGTGTGGCTGTGGCGTGCGAGTTCGAGCTCCATCTTCCACGTGATCAGGCCGTACTCCTCGTCGACCAGTACCAGGACAACCAGCGGGATGTGTTCACGAACGGCAGTCTCCAGTTCCTGGGAGTTCATCAGGAAAGAGCCGTCGCCCATCACAGCCAGCACACGCCGCTCCGGACGTGCGAGTTTCGCGGCGATGGCACCGGGCAGCGCGAAGCCCATGGTGGACAGCCCGTTGGAGACCAGGCAGGTGTCCGGCTCGTACGCCGGATACAGGCGGGCCATCCACATCTTTCCGGCGCCGGTGTCGGCGAGCACGATGTCGTCGCGACCGAGTGCCGCTCGCACGTCGGCGACCACGCGTTGCGGCACGAGCGGGCATGCGTGGCTGCCTCGTCCGTACTCCAGTTCCTCGTTGAGCAGGGCCCGGATGTGCGCACCGGGCCCCGCCTCGTAGTCGAGGCTGTCCGGCAGCGCAGCCGCCAGCGCGTCCAGTGCCTGCGAAAGGTCGCCCTCGACGCCGACCGTGACCGGGTAGTGCGCATCTACCTCGGCAGGAAACCGGTGCAGGTGAACGATGCGCTTGTCACCGTCCGGATTGATCTTCACCGGGTCGAACTCCTGGACTTCGTAGCCGACGCACATGAGGACGTCCGCGGTGTCGAAGCCGAAGTTGGAATAGTCGTGGCGCATAAAGCCGACCGCCCCGAGTGCGTTCGGGTGGTCGTCGGGGAAGACGCCCTTCCCGTGGAAGGTGGTCGCCACAGGCACGTTCAGCCGCTCTGCAAAACGCATGAGAGCCTTGGATGCCTTGCCTCTCGCGGCGCCGTGGCCGGCCAGCACGACCGGTCGGCGCGCCGTCGCGAGAACCTCCGCGGCCCGGGCGATCTGGGAGGGCGACGGGGCGTCGGCGTGGACCGTGTCGACCTGCAGGGGGCTGAGCGGCTCGGTGATCCGTGAGGCTTCGATGTCCTCGGGGACCGCTACGAAGACCGCACCCGGACGCTCGCTCTGCGCGGTCTTGAACGCCTTCCGGAGCATCTCGGGCACCGCGACAGGGCTGTGCACGCTCGCGGACCACTGGGTGACCGGCGCGAACATCGACACCAGATCGATGACCTGATGGGACTCCTTGTGTACCCGGCTCAGCGAGCCTTGTGCGGCGAGGGCCACCAGCGGTGTGCTGTTGGTCGTCGCGTCCGCGGCGCCCAGCAGGAGATTGATCGCACCGGGCCCCAGCGTGGCCGAGCAGACCCCGGCCCGCCCGGTCAGGCGTCCGTAGATCTCGGCCATGAACGAGGCGCCCTGCTCGTGGCGAACCAGGACGTAGCGGATGTGCGAGCCCTCCAGGGCATCGACGAAGCGGATATTCTCTTCGCCCGGGATCCCGAAGATGTACTCCACGCCCTCGGCCTCGAGACAGCCGACCATCAGGTTCGCGACGTTCTCGGTCACCGTCTCGGAGCTCTGCGGACCGGGGGTGCGGTGGGTGTCCATGGCCCGAACGTATGCACATGGCGGAGGGCGGACCACGCACCGACCCCCGGCCGGGTGAAGGGCACGTCCGTCAAGGGTCGTCCTGCCGGGTGTTCGGCTGTCGGAGTGATCACCGGTGCTCGACCGTGCCATAACAGTCGTATCCAGATCCCTGCCAGCACGATGGTCGGTGTTGCACCGCCGTGACGGCACGGCGGCGGAAGCCAGGAGGACCTGTGACCACCCAGTCGCCCGCTGCCGACTCACCGCCCGCTCACTACGACGACCTGCGCGCCCTCGTCGTCAACTGCACGCTCAAACGCTCACCCGAAGTCAGCAACACTCAAGGGCTGATCGACAAGAGCCGGGCCGTGATGGAGGCGCAGGGCGTAAGCGTCGACGTCGTACGGGCTGTCGACCACGACATCGCGACCGGTGTATGGCCGGACATGACGGAACACGGCTGGGCCAGCGACGAGTGGCCCGCGCTGTACGACCAGGTGATGGCGGCCGACATCCTCGTGCTGGCCGGCCCCATCTGGCTGGGAGACAACTCGTCGGTCATGAAGAAGGTGATCGAGCGGCTCTACGCCTGTTCCAGCCTGCTCAACGAGAAGGGTCAGTACGCCTACTACGGCAGGGTCGGCGGCTGCCTGATCACCGGCAACGAAGACGGCGTGAAGCACTGCGCGATGAATGTGCTCTACAGCCTCCAGCACCTCGGCTACACCATCCCGCCGCAGGCCGACGCGGGCTGGATCGGGGAGGCGGGCCCAGGACCGTCGTATCTCGATCCTGGATCCGGCGGGCCCGACAACGAGTTCACCAATCGCAACACCACCTTCATGACGTGGAACCTGATGCACCTGGCGGCCATGCTGAAGCGGGCGGGCGGGATTCCGGCGCATGGCAACCAGCGATCCGAGTGGGACGCGGGCTGCCGCTTCGACTTCGAGAACCCCGAACACCGCTGAAGCCAGAAGCCGGAACGGCACGGTGCGTCACCGGGGCGGGGACTCGTCCCTCCGGCTGCCGGCACGGCGTCCGGGCCTGTCCTCGGCTGCGCGTCCGCCCTGCTGTATGGGCTCAAGCCGACGCCGGACCTCGTCGTGCAGCCTGCGGCGTTCCTTGGGTGCGCTTGTCTGCTCGGCACGCTCGTTCAGCTCACGGACCTTGTCCTGCATCTGCCGCGCACGACTGGCGGACTCGCCTGCAACGCTCATCATCACTCCTGGGGACGGCAGGGGGTGGGGACACATCGCAGCCAATCAGTGCCCCCTCACTGCCGCACCCCGGAGAGTGACCGTACGCAATCACTGCAGGTGGGTGTGTGTACAGCACGGCCAACCAGAGCGGTGCCCCGTCCGCGAGTGTCCCCTTGGTCCCGGCGGCCGGACACCCCGGATGATGCCTCCTCCTGGCCGTGGTCAGTGGCTCTGGGCCGCAGGCTCCAGAACGAAGACGGGAATCTGCCGGTCGGTCTTCAGCTGGTAGTCCGCATAGTCGGGAAACGCCTGGACCGCGCGCTCCCACCACATGGCCTTCTCTTCACCGGTGACCTCACGGGCGTTCATGTCCTGCCGGACCGGGCCGTCCTGAAGTTCCACCCGGGGGTCCGCCGTGACGTTGTGGTACCAAACGGGGTGCCGGGGAGCGCCGCCCAGCGAGGCGACCACGGCGTACGTTCCGTCGTGCTCGACCCGCATCAGTGGTGTCTTGCGGATCTTACCGCTGCTGGCTCCGCGCGTGGTCAGGATGATGACCGGCAGACCACGCATCGTGGTCCCCTCCGTGCCGCCCGAGCTCTCGAACAGCTCAACCTGATCGCGGACCCACTGTGCGGGGCTCGGCTCGTACTCACCCTTGAGAGGCATGGAATCTGTCCCATCGTCGACATACGGAATACGGACATTCGGTCACGCGGACATCGGCGCGTCCCACTGCACCGAGAACTCTTTCATCATTCCGCCGTCGCGGGGGCGCGAACCGTACGCGTGTCACAGCGGCAGCCGACCGGGGTCACGAGTCGGGCGGCCTCAGAGCCTGTCGGGTGACCTTCGATCGGAGAGCGGACGCGGCGTGGTGCGTCCGATTCCAAAGGCACCGGAAGGTCCTCGGATGGGGTCTCCCCTGCTCGAACGAAGCTGAGAGCCCGGGGAAGGAGCTGCCAGGCCATTTCGGCAACGCCGGAAGCGTGCGGGCCACGCCGTGGCCGCCCGATCAGAGGCCGCCCGACAGGCTCTCAGGCGCAGCCGCGGCATGGCCTCGAATCCGGCCCCCGCCCAGGCCCTGCTCACCGGCGGGCGGAGGAGCACCTCAAGGCGCTCTTCGACCGTTACGGCTGAGTCGCCCCGGAGCGTGAGACGGAGTGACGTGCGCGTGCTGTTCAGCTGACGCGCAGGTCATACCTGTCGCACGTGCACGCCCGCCGCAGCGAGTGCGTCGACCTCTGCCTCGGGCGCGGCCTCGTCGGTGACAACGGCGTGCAGTGCGGAGGCGGGCGCGACGAAAGCGAGGGCGGTACGGGAGAGCTTCGCGCCGTCCGTGACCGCGATGACCCGGCGGGCCGATGCGATCGCGGTCCGCTTGACGGCGGCGTCGTCCAAGTCGTACGCGGTCAGGCCGTTCGCCGCGTTCAGTCCGCAGCAGCCGATGACCGCGGTGTCGAAACGCAGGGCCGCCAGCGATGCCTCGGTGAGCGGTCCGGTGAGCGCGAGCTCGCCCGCCCGGGGGCGGCCACCGGGCACCAGCAACGTGACATCCGGCGCTCCGGTGAGTGCGTTCACCGCGTGCAGGGACAGCGGCATGACCGTCAGGCGGCGGTGCTCCAGCGCGCGGGCCACTTCCAGGCAGGTGGTGCCGCTGTCGAGGACGACGGACTCCCCGTCGGCGATCAGCCCGGCAACCTCGGAGGCAATGCGTCGCTTGGCCTCCAGCCCCTCCGTTGCCCGCAGCCCGAAGGGGGGTTCGTCGCCGCGCAGCAGCAGGCTCCTCGCTCCTCCGCGGTATCGCTCCAGAATCCCCTGCTCGGCCAGGGTCTCCAGGTCACGGCGGATGGTCATCTCCGACGCGCCGGTCAGGGCGGCCAGTTCCGCGACGCCGGCACTGCCCGCGTCGCGCACCGCCTCGGTGATCCGTCTCAGTCGATCTGCACTCGCCACATCCGCGATAGAACACCATTGGTGTTCACAATGCAACCTTTCGAACACCAATGATGTTAGATATGTTCATCGACATGGAGAGATCGCTGCGGACCGGCCGTCTGGTCACGACTGCCTACTTCGCCCTGAACGGCTTCGTCCTGGGGATGTGGGTCGTCCACATCCCGGCTGTCGAGCGCCACGTGGGCATCAGTCATGCCGTGCTCGGCTGGCTGCTGCTGCTCCTCGGCGCGGGAGCCTTCGCGGGGATGCGGATCACGGGCCCGCTCACCGATCGGTGGGGCGCCCGCATCGTCGTACCACTGGGCGCGGCTCTGTGCAGCACGGCCGTGGTCCTTCCCGGCCTGGCCACGAACGCGTGGACGCTGGGAGCCGCACTCGCACTGCTCGGACTCGGCAACGGCTGTCTGGACGTCAGCATGAACGCCCACGCCATTCAGGTCGAGCGGGGCTACCGACGCCCCGTCATGTCCGCCTTCCACGCCACGTTCTCCATCGGCGGCGTCCTTGCCGCGCTGGTGGGCGCGCGCACGCTCAGCTGGGGCTGGAGCCCGGCGGTGACCCTCGGCTCGGTGGCCGTCCTCGGCCTCGCGGTCGCCGCGCTCGCCGCCCGCGGGCTCCTGCCGGCCGAACACACCCCCTCCCCTGCCGGGGAGGCTCCCGCCGATGTGACACAACCCGTGCACCGGACATCCCGCCGCATCTGGGCGCTGGCCGCGCTCGCGCTGATGCTCATGCTCTGCGAAGGAGTGGCCAATGACTGGAGCACTCTGCATCTGCGGGACATCCTGAACGCCAGCGCCGCCACCGCCGCTCTCGCCTACGGCGCGTTCTCGACCGCCATGACCATCGGCCGGCTGCTGACCGACCGAGTGGCCATGCGCTTCGGGCCCGTCGCCATCCTCCGCTACGGGGCGGCCCTGGCCGCGGTCGGGCTGACGACGGCCACGTTCTCCACCTGGATCCCACTGGCCCTGGTCGGCTGGACCGTGTTCGGGGCCGGGCTGTCCGGCTGCATCCCCCAGCTCTTCAGCGCCGCAGGCCACGCCGACCCGAGCGCCGCCGGGACGAATGTCTCGCGTGTCGCCGGTCTGGGCTATCTCGGCATGCTGGCCGGCCCCGCCGTCATCGGACCGCTGACGCACTTCGTCCCGCTCAACCTGACCTTCCTGCTACCCCTTGGGTTCTGCGTCGTGGCTGCGTGCGCAGCCGGAATACTCCGCCCGCCGCGCAACGCTCCGAGCCGACTGGAGGCCGAGGCAGCATGACCGGCACGGACCGCACGAGCTCCCTGTCCACCCGCGCCGTCCTCGCCGCACCGCTCACGGACACTCGGGGAGCGAATGGCTGCAGGCCTCGTGGTACTTCTCGCGCGCCTGCCGGAAGGCCGGCTCCCGGTACTGCTCCTCCGTCCCCAGCGGAAGCGTCGGCCGCCACAACTCGTTGGACCGGTCGAGTGCGTCCCGGGTTTTCTTCCTGGCAACGGCCAGAGCCGCAAGCGCCGTTGACCGTTTCTCAGGATCGTCCGAGATCGATCCGAATGCTCAGCCCAGCCGCTTGTCGCAGGCGCGTGCGTTGTCGCCGCCCGCGCTCGCTCCTGCGTCCCGTTCCTCGGTCACACCGGGCTCGTCCCCCAGGCGCCGGCCCGGGGGTGTACCCCATTCGGTAACGACTTAGCTGGCGCGGCCCGGGCGGTGTCGCGGTGGCAGCCGACTCCCCTGCCCCGCCCGGCAAACTCGTCGCGTCGCGGCACTAGGAAGTGATAGGCCCTCTCGCTACCCTCCGCGCATGATTTCCACGGTTGTCTGGGGCACAGGAAATGTCGGCCGCGCCGCGATCCGCGCCGTTGAGGCCCATCCGGCGCTCGAACTCACCGCCGTACTCGTCCACAACCCCGACAAGGTGGGACGCAACGCGGGCGAACTCGGTGGGCTCGGTCGTCCGCTCGGGGTCCTGGCGGGCGACGACGTCGATGCCGTGCTGGCCACCGGTCCCCGGGCCGTCGTGTACGCCGCGTCCGGCGACATCCGCCCCGACGACGCCCTCGCCGACATCTGCAGGGCGATCCGGGCCGGGGCCGTGGTCGTCACCCCCGCACTGTACGCACTGTACGACCAGTTGGGCGCCCCGCCGGAGCTGCGGGATCCGGTGCTGGCCGCCATCGCGGACGGTGGCGGCTCGCTGTTCGTCTCCGGTGTCGACCCCGGCTGGGGCAATGACGTCCTCCCGTTGCTGATCAGCGGACTCGGGACCTCCGTGGACGTGATCCGCTGTCAGGAGATCTTCGACTACTCCACCTACGACCAGGAGGAATCGGTGCGGTACCTGGTCGGCATGGGCCAGCCGATGGAGTACGAGCCGCTGATGCTCGCACCGACCGTCCCGACCATGGTGTGGGGTGGGCAGATACGGCTGATGGCCAGGGCTCTGGGAGCCGAACTCGACGACATCCGCGAGACGTTGGACCGAAGCCCGCTCGACGCCACGGTGAGCACCAGGACGATGGGCACGTTCGAGGCCGGCACCCAGGGCGCCGTGCGGTTCGAAGTGCAGGGCATCGTCGGGGGCGAACCCCGCATCGTCATCGAGCACATCACGCGCATCCACCCCTCCTGCGCACCGGACTGGCCGACACCGCGCGACGGAGACGGCGCACATCGAGTGATCATCGAGGGCCGCCCGCGCATCGAGGTCACGGTCGAGGCCACCGACGAGGGCGAGAACAGGTCCGCGGGCGGGAACGCCACCGCGGTCGGCCGGCTCGTGAGCGCCATCGACTGGCTCGTGGACGCGGAACCAGGACTTTACGACGCGCTCGACGTCCCGCTGCGCCCAGCAGTCGGCAAGCTCGGAAGGAGACATCCATGAACATCGACATCCCCGAGGGCAAGGACGCGATCGAGTACGTGTGGGGTGAGATGGTGCCCGGGATCGGGATCGCCGCATCGAACTTCTCGCTGTCGGTGTACGCCCACACGACCCTGGGACTGCGCGAGTTCGAAGCCGCGCGGTTGCGGATCGCCCAGATCAACGGGTGCGCCTTCTGCCTCGACTGGCGGACCGAACGGGACGGCGTGAAGGTCGAGGAGGATTTCGCCGACGCGGTGACCCAGTGGCGTACCACCGACGTGTTCGACGACCGGACCCGGTTGGCCGCCGAATACGCCGAGCGGTACGCCCTGGATCACCACAACCTCGACGACGCGTTCTGGTCCCGGATGACCGCGCACTACAGCCAGCTCGAGATCGTGGAGCTGAGCATGAGCATCGGATCATGGCTGGCGTTCGGCCGGCTCAATCATGTGCTGGGCCTCGACACCAGCTGCGCGCTGCCCGGCCGTTGACCGTCACAGGTCGGTGGCGATGATCTTCTCGATGTTCCGTTCGGCGAGCGCGGTGATGGTGACGAACGGATTGACGCTGGTGTTGCCGGGGATCAGCGAGCCGTCGATGACGTACAGGCCGGAGTAGCCGTGCAGGCGGCCGTAGTTGTCGGTGGCCCGGTTCAGCACTGCGCCGCCGAGCGGGTGGTACGTGAGGTGGTCGCCCCAGATCTTGTAGGTGCCGAAGAGATCGGTCCGGTAGATCGTCCCCTCCTTCTGGTTGATCCGGTCGAAGATCGTCTTGGCGGCATCGATGGACGGCTGCTTCCAGGCGGTCTGCCAGTTCAGGTCGACCGTTCCTGTCGCGGCGTTCCAGGAGAACTCGGCCCGGTTCGGGTTCTTGGTGATGGACAGGTAGAACGACGCGTACGTCTCGATCCCGGTGGGCAGCGGCGCGACTTCGGCGAACGCGCCACCAGCGGCCCAGTTGTCGATGCCGCCCGTGGGAATGGACGCCTGGAGGCTGCCGGTCGGGTCCCACATGTGGTTGGCCCGGCCGCACATGACATTGCCGTTGTCGCCCCACCCTTTACCGATCTCGTTGTTCAGGCCGGCGAGCGCGCCGGTGGCCTTCAGCTTCACCAGCAGCTTGCTGGTACCCACGCTGCCGGCCGCGAAGAACACCCGGTCGGCGGTCACCGTCTTGGTGACCGTGGTGACACCGCCGGTGTCGATCTGGTCGATGACGACCGTATAACCGCCGCCTGGCGCCGGGGCGACCGAAGTCACCTTGTGGAGCGGCGAGATGACGACCCTGCCGGTGGCCCTGATCCGGTCGATGTACGTCTTCTGCAGCGACTTCTTGCCGTAGTTGTTGCCGTAGAGGATCTCGCCGGCCAGCGCCGACTTGGGGACGGTTCCGGCCTCTTCCTGCTTCATGTAGTCCCAGTCGTACACGGTGGGCACGAAGACGAACGGGAAGCCGGCGCGCTGGGCCTGCTCACGGCCGACCCGGGCGTACTGGTAGCACGCGGCGGTGTCGAACCAGGCCGGGTCGATGGTGCCGGCCCCGAGCCCGGCGTTGGCGCGCGGATAGTAGATGTCGTACATCTCGTCGGCGTCCACCGACGGGAGGACGGCTCCGAAATTCTCGCGCTTGGGAGTGACCGCCATCCCACCGTTGACCAGCGAGCCGCCACCGACGCCACGGCCCTGGTAGACGGTGATCCCGCTGAACTCCTCGGCGTCGAGGATCCCCGTGGTGCGGGTGATGTTCTTGTCGATGGGGAAGCCGAGGAAGTTGCTGAGGGGCTGCTTGGTCCTGGTGCGGAGCCAGTACGACCGGCTGTCCGGGGAGGTCGTGTTGGCGAAGATCTTGCCGTCCGGGCCGGGGGTGTCCCAGGCCATGCCCATTTCGATCATGTGCACGTCGACGCCCGCCTGGGCGAGACGCAGCGCGGCGACGGAGCCACCGTATCCGGTGCCGATCACCAGGGCCGGGACATGGGCCCCGGAGTCGATCGGGGCAGTTGTGGAGCCGACCCCGGCCTGGGCCGGGGTGGTGTGACCCGCAAGGGCCACGGCTCCTAAAATAGAACCAGTTCCTGTGATGAACCTTCGACGCGAAAGGCCCTTGGGGCCTGCATTGTGCATGGTAAAGTCACTCATGTGACACGCCTCACTCTCCAGAGAGTGAAACTGGTTCTACTGCTGTTCGCGCATTAAGTCACTACATACCGATGGGTAACATGCACCCGACCGAGGCGGCCCGGATGCGCAACGCTGCCTGTCAGGCGGGCCGCCCCCGGCGGGCCGAACCTGGTCGCACACACTAACGGCCTGGTGCACGATAGCGAGTGGATCAGCGAGCGGCGTCATGCGGCTTCGAATCCAAGGCGGAAGAGGGAGGCGACGCGAAGGGGGCCCCTCCCGTGCCTTCAAGGCCATGGGGGAGTCGTCGACTGACGACAACGCCGGAAGCGGAGTCGCATGACGCCGGGAGCCCGCTCGCTATCGTGCACCAGGCCGTAAGGGCCGACCCGTAATCCCTGGTGGATCAGGGCACGGCGTCAGATGCGGTGCATCGCAAGGCGGAGGAGCGTCCTCATACTGGGCGCATTCGGACGTTCCGGCGACGCCGCAGGATGCGAAGCAAGGCGGGCTGACTTCTCGACTTCTGCACAGTCTCCCGTGCGCGACACCGACGGGAACGGGTGGCGAAGCCCCATCGGACCTTCGCCACCCGTCATGCCTGAATCAACGCAACCGGGCGTCAGTAGGCCCCGAACACGTTGTCGATCGAGCCGTACTTGGCGGCGGCGTAGTTGCATGCGGCCGTGATGTTGGCGACCGGGTCGTAGGGGTCCATCGACGTACCGGGCACGTGGTAGGCCCGGAACGTGGGGTCGATGACCTGCAGGAGGCCCTTGGACGGCGTGCCCTTGGCGGCGTTCGAGTCCCAGTTGTTGATGGCCCGGGGGTTGCCCGCGGACTCGCGCATGATGTTGCGGTGGATGCCGTTGTAGCTGCCGGGGATGCCGTGCTGGGCCATGACGGCCAGCGACTCCTTGATCCAGCCGTCGAGGTCGTTCGTGTACGTCGCGGGCTTCGCGGTGACGGCAGCGGCGGTGCTCGCGGCCGTCGTGGACTCGACCGCCGTGGTCGCGGTGGCGCCGATGGTGAGCTTCTGGCCCGCGTGAATGACGCCGGGGTCGGCTCCGATGACCGCTCGATTGTCCTTGTACAGCTGCTGCCAACCGCCGCTCACGGAATGACTCAGGGCGATCCTGTAAAGGGAATCACCGGCTATCACGGAATAGATGGTGGGCGTAGCCGCCCGCACGGCAGCCGGCTTGGCGGGGGCGGCAGCGGGCGCCACTGTCTTGGAGACGGCGGCGGTGGCAGGCTGCGCCGGCGCTGCCGAGGCAACGGTTGCCCCGATCATCGGAAGCGCGAGAACGGCTCCGCCCGTGCTCACGGCGATGAATCCGCGAGTCAGCGAACTGGGCTTACGACGACGGTGGTTAACCTGTGCGGGCATGGCGTATTCCTCTCCGTCGCCTACGAGGTGAGCTGTCGGGTTAAGGCTGGAGTTGCCTCGTCGTATGGGAATACGACTTCACCCCTAGCCGTTCCGGATACCGGATCGGCGGCTTGCGCGGGTCCCCCGCTCCTGCCGTACGTGAGTGGTCGGGTTCCCGGACGGCGGCAGGATTCGGCGTTCCATCCGGATTGACGGTGACCGTAGGCGAGAAACTCCGACCCGAACAAGTCCCCATTTCTCGATCACAATTCATTTACAAGATCGAGTCGCGGAAATTTTCACATTCCACCCCGGTCCGCGAAGCCAACTTTCTTGGCACAGAAGGGAACCGGGCGGCATGCCAATGCGTCCGCGGGTCCGGAAGGTGACTCTCACCACTCAGCCCGAAAAGGGCGATTTGCCCGGTACGTAAAAGCTCAGGCCCGCACGGGTTGCACGTTCACCAGAACGGCGAGCGATTTCCCCTTATCGCCAAAATTGCGACATTTAGGAGATTTTGGCGCTGCCGGACGGACACCCCGCCTCCGACTCGTCGGGAAGGGCGTCCCCGGGGAGACGACCAGGAGCAGCCGCGCGTCACCCGTCTGCGCCGACTGCGGCGCGCGAGTGGCCGCCCACCGTCCAGGCGTGCAGGTTCACGCGAACGACACCACGGCGGCCGCACAAGGTGCCGCACACCTTGGGCATGGCCATGATGGTGCGGAAGAACGCCCTGCCCGCCCGCCGGGACCGTCCGGCAGCATGAGAGAAGTGATGGCGATGGAGCTGTTCCCGCCCATGCCGCTCGCCGAATGGCGTGACACCAAAGAGACGCTCCACCGCTTCGCGCAGATCATCGGAAAGATCCGTCTCGCGGCCAGTGTCCGGCGCAATCACTGGTGGAACGTCCCGTTTCACCTCACTGGCCGCGGTATCACCACCCGCCCCATGGGGCAGATCGACGGCAACCCGATTTTCACGGTGGACTTCGACTTCGTCGGCCATCGACTCGTCATCACAAGACTGGACGGCACGACGGTCTCGTTCCCGCTTTCGGGCCAGTCCGTGGCTTCCTTCCACAAGACGGTCATGGCCGCCCTGGACGCGCTGGGCATCGAGGTGGATATCAACTTGCCCAAGCCATTCGATCTGTCCGACGCCGACCGTCCGTTCGCCGAGGACACGGAGCACGCGGCATACGATCCCGAACAGGCAAACCGGTATTGGCAGGTCCTCAGTCAAGTAGCACTGGTACTGGAGGAATTCGCCGCGCGGTTTTCGGGGAAAGTCAGTCCGGTGCACCATTTCTGGCACACCTTCGATATCGCTCACACCCGCTTTTCGGAGCGTCAGATCGACCAGCCCAAGCAAATCGACCCGGTGACCCGGGAGGCCTACTCCCGGGAAGTGATCAGCTTCGGTTTCTGGTTCGGTGACGACACGTTCGCCGCGCCCGCGTTCTACTCGTACACCGCTCCCGAACCGGCGCGGCTGGCGGAGGAACCCCTCACTCCGGTGTCGGCGCAATGGGTGGATCGTGGCGGCAGCCACCTGGCGGTGCTGCCGTATGACGCGGCCCGCACCGAGAGCGATCCACGTGGGGCCGTACTCGCCTTCTACGAAAGCGCCTATCAGGCCGGCGCGGGGCGCGCCGGCTGGGACATCGCCCGTCTCGCCTGCCCCGGCGGCATCACCGATCCGTGCCTGAGGACCCGTACGCCTGCCCGAGGATGAGGAGCGCGGCTTCAGTGCAGTTGCCGCTCCCAGTCCGCGGGGACCTTGCCCTGGGGACCCGGGGTCGGCTGGGCGACCGGGTGCGAGGTGGGCGGGAGCAGCTCCAATCCCTCGTAATATTCCTCGGTCTCGATGTTCCAGAGCCAGTTCTCCCCCGGTTCGAAGCTGGCCAGGAACGGATGTCCTGCCTCGCGTGCGTGCTTCGTACCGTGCTGCGAGGGCGAGGAGTCGCAGCAGCCGATGTGTCCGCACGCCGCGCAGCGGCGCAGGTGCATCCACCATCCCGGTCCGTCGCCCGCCAAGCAGTCCGCACATCCCGCCCCGCTGGGAGCCGCGGTGAGATCGATGCCTGGGATCTGGTCAGGTGCCATGTGACGTGCCTCCGTGATCAGGCGCGAGACCGCGGACCCTGCGGGTCCCGTCCCGGTGCTCTGAGGCTTCCGATTGCCCTCCTGCATCGTAAGGCCGGGCTACCGGGTCCGCCCGCGTCGAACAGCCGTGCCGGACTCCGGGCGCCGCTCGATGATGTGAAGTGCTCGCCCTGTGGAGGACCTTCGCGTACGCCGACGGCAGCGCAGGGTGCGGGTCTCCCATCGCCGCGCCGTCACCCTCCCGGGACTGTCGGCTGCGGGGCCCGGTGGCTGCCGAGCCGCCGCCGCAGTGCGGCGAGCCGGGGATAGCGTTCGTGCAGTTCAGCGGAGTGGCGGTCGAGCTCCTCGCCAAGGCGTTCGGCGCGTTTGTCGATGTCCAGCTCATCGAGAATGCGGTCGACCTCGGCGAGCAGCGCACCGTGCAGTTGCCACTGTCGGGGGTGCTCCTGAACGTCCTCCAGCAGGAGGTCGGCCACCACGTCCCGAGTGGCGCGGCTGGCGGCCAGTGCGGCGGCAAGTCGCGACTCCGCCTCCTCGGCATTGGCGGACACCGGGGTGGTGATCAGAGTGGAGAAGCTCTCGATGGCGTCGGCCATCTGCGCAAAGAGTTCCCGGAGCGAGGCGGCCACGTCCTCCGGGAACATGGTTTCCCCGGTCCGGGCTTTGGCCAGGTCCGTCAGCGTGCGGGCCAGTACACGGAGTACAACGGCACAGATCTCCAGTGTGTCGAGTCCGGTCCGCAGGACGATGCGGTACAGAAGGCCCTGCCGGATCCGGGGGTTGAGCAGGAGACTCTCCTCGGCCTGCCGGAGCGAGGCGTCGACGGCCACGATGTCGTGGTCCAGTCTGCGGGCATCGTGCAGTCTCGCCGCCGCCTGCGCGACCGAGACGTGGCCGCCGACCTCCTCGCCAATGGCCCGGAACATCCGTCCCATCTCCCCCGCCAGTTCGTCGATGGACACGCCCGCGTTCTGCACCCATACGGGCGGTGCGAGCAGGTTGAACAACAGGCCGACGCCCGCACCGATCAGGGTCTCCAGAACGCGGTCCCATGCGGTGGCGGCGACCTGGGAGACGCCGAGGACGAGCATCGCGCTGATGGCGACTTCCGGCACGAACTCGTCCACCCGCACCATTCGTCCGATGATCAGCGAGCTGAAGATCGTCAGGCCCAGGCTCCACCAGTTCAGACCCACCAGCGCGCTGAAGCCGATGGCGATGAGCACCCCGACGACGACGGAGTTGACGCGCCGGATGCCCGTGGTGAGCGTCGCGTACAGGGTGACCTGAACGACGAGGAGCGCGGTCAGCGGAGCCGTCAGCGGTACAGGCTGAGGAAGAGTCCACACCGCGACGACATAGGAGATGACCGCGGCCGCCGTCGAGCGCAGCGTCTGCGCCGCGACAGGCTCGGTGGTCCGCCGTACGAGCTTGATCACGGGTGCGGAGAGTTCAGGCATTTCACTCTCCTTCCCTCGTACGTCTGCTTGCAGCACCACGAATCCACCGGACGGGTTGCGCGTGGACTCCGTCGTTGGGTCCGTACCGCCGCCTGGCGTCAGTGGTCGGCTGGCGGAGTGCCGGAAGTCGGCGCAATGCGGCCCTGTGGGTGTGGGGCGCCGATCCCTACGCTCGTGCCATGCGTGTACTTGTCGCCTCGACCAGCGGATCGGGACACTTCAGCCCGCTTGTCCCGTTCATCGACGCCTGCGCGGCGCGTGGGGACGATGTCCTCGTCGTCGCACCGCCGAAGCTCGAACCGTCACTGGCGGCCCGGGAACAGCCCTACCGCATCGGCGGGGAGCCGCCGGAGGCCGAGCTCGTGCCGCTGATGATGCGGGTGTTGGGGCTGCCTGCGGACGAGGGCGTGTCCCTGATGACCAGAGAGGTGTTCGGCAGACTGTGCATCACCGCCATGCTGCCGACGCTGGAGGAGCTATCGCCCCTGCCGAAGCACGCGACGGTGGAGCGCAACCAGCCCATGGTGCCGAGCGCGGCGGCCTCGCCCTCATCCGGTACCGGGATCAGCCTCGGCTCGGCGAGCGCGGCCAGGACATTGGCGTACGTTTGGATTTCGTGCACGGAGGAGTTCATACCGTCACGCTAGGCACGGAAAAGTTCGGCAGCCGCCGAACCATGCCCGGGGCACGGCAGTTGTACGGCGTCGCCCAGCGCCGGACTTGCCGAGGTTCTCGCCGACGTCCCGGATCCCGTTCCTCACCAAGGCAGTCCGGATCACATAAGCTCGAACAATGGCGAAGTACTTCGACGTGCACCCCGAAAATCCTCAGCGGCGCACCATCAGCACGGTGGCTGAGACCATCCGCTCCGGTGCGCTCGTCGCGTACCCGACGGACTCCTGCTACGCACTGGGATGCCAGCTGGGCAACCGTGACGGCATCACCCGGATCCGTTCGATCCGGAACCTCGACGATCGTCACCACTTCACCCTGGTGTGCCAGGACTTCGCGCAGCTCGGTCAGTTCGTACACGTCGACAACGACGTGTTCCGCGCGATCAAGGCAGCCACGCCCGGGAGCTACACCTTCATCCTCCCGGCGACGAAGGAGGTGCCGCGTCAGCTGCTGCACCCGAAGAAAAAGACGGTCGGAGTCCGCATTCCCGACCATGTGGTCACCCAGGCCCTGGTCTCCGAGCTCGGTGAGCCGCTGCTCTCCAGCACCCTGCTCCTGCCCGACGAGGACGAGCCGATGACACAGGGCTGGGAGATCAAGGAGCGGCTCGACCACGAGGTGGACGCGGTGGTCGACTCGGGTGACTGCGGCACCGAACCGACGACGGTCATCGACTTCTCCGAAGGCGAAGCCACGATCGTGCGCCGAGGAGCAGGCGACACCACACGGTTCGAATAGCCATACACCGACGGCATCGCCACGTGCGAGGCATGGGACCGCGTGCCCCTGCCTCGAATGCCACGTGGTCGGCCTCCACGCGCTCCGCCGTCTCCGCCCTCAGGGTCCGGGCCCAACCGTGTGCGTGGACCGGGATGAACCTGCCTGCCGAGCAGGCCTGTTCGAGGGCGGGGAGCGCGGAAAGGGCTCATGCTTACGTCTCGGTCACGGCGCAAGGCCGGGCCCGGGGCATGTTCTGGCCGGGTTCGGCCGCATGGCCGGCAGGTCCGGTCAGTAGGCCGAGTTGACGTGGTCGATGGAGCCGTAGCGGTGGGCGGCGTAGTTGGCGGCGG
>NZ_JBITER010000021.1:0-139700 GCF_044455345.1 Streptomyces sp. NPDC051286
CGCAAACGTGCGGAGGGGAAGAAGCACGTCCAGGCCGTACTCGCCCTCGCCCGCCGACGCGTCAACGTTCTGTGGGCCCTGATCCGTGACCGGCGGTGCTATCAAGTCGCACCTCCAGTGACTACGGCTGCTTGACAACAGCATTAGGAAGCGAAGCCGCCCTTCACGCCGACTGCGCCGCACGGGACTTGCCCGGCCCGACTCCCTCAGAGCAAGCTCATTGAGCGATGCGCGATCGAACCCGAGTTCTACGTGCGCGAAATGCTGACATGGGCACTTACCCGCCAGGCGGCATCGATGACGGTCCCGATGCTTCTCGACGAAGTCCGCTCGGAGCGTGCGCAGGCACGGAGCCAGGCGTTGCACACGCTGTCCAAGATCGGGGATCGCCAAGCGTGGCCGGCGATCACACCGGCGCTGTTGTCCGATGCCGACGACGAGGTGGCCCGGAGCGCCTGGCGGGCAGCGGTCGTGCTCGTGCCCGAAGGTGAGGAGCACGAGTTGGCCGTAAAGTTGGCGACACAGCTCGGGCGCGGTGAACGCGAGACGCAGCTGAGCCTCAGCCGGGCGCTGATCGCGCTCGGGGCGGTGATGTTGCCGGCACTGGGCGGCGCGACGACGGATCTCGACCCTTGCGTGCGCGCGCACGCGATCGCCACGGAACGGCTGTGGCGCGACCCGGATGCCGGATTCGAGTTCGCGATCGAGGAGGCGAAGCGCATCGCAGCCCTCGGCCAGGAGGGACGGTAGACAGTGTTGATCGGTGATGTCGCGCGACGGTCCGGGGTCAGCGCCCGCATGCTCAGGCATTACGAATCGGTCGGCCTGGTGAAGGCAACGGGTCGTACCGATTCTGGCTATCGAAAGTACTCCAGCGACGACATCCGGCGAATCTTCCACATCGAGAGCCTGCGGTCCTTGGGGCTGTCGCTGCGCGACGTCAGGCGCGCGCTCGATGAACCCGGCTTCGCGCCCGCGGAGCTCGTCGACGACCTCATTCGCCAGACACGAGACCGTATCGCAGCGGAGACGGAGCTGCTCACGCGACTCCGTCGGATCGGTGCCGCCGAACCCGCCCGCTGGGAGGACGTCCTTCAGGTCGTCGCGCTCCTCCAGGCGTTGGGGTCGAAGAGCGCGGGGGCGCGGCAGCGCGCGGCCCTGTCCGCGGAGGGACCCGCAACTGCCCGGATCGCTGACGCAATAGCCCGTCACCCCATCGGCCCGCATCACGGCAGGTCGATCCCGACAGCGCCTGATATAGCATCAGAAACGGGCATAACCCCATACGCGGGCGAGGCAAGACCTACTGCCCCTGATGACTCTGCGGGGTCTATAGCACATGTCGGACGTTGCGTACATCGGCCTTACAGTCGTCGTGTTTGTCCTCATCGGTCTGGCCGCCAAGGGGGTTGAACGCTTGTGAGCGTCGAGAACATCGCCGGCCTGATTGTTGCCGTCGGTCTGGTGAATTACCTGGTCGTCTGCCTGATCTTTCCCGAGAAGTTCTAGGGACGCGCCCGGATGAACGACACTCTCTCGGGCTGGCTCCAAGCGATCGCCCTGGTGGTGGCGCTGGCACTGTCGTTTCGCCCGTTGGGTGACTACATGGCCCGCGTCCTGACCACCGATCGCCACTGGAGGGCGGAACGCCTGATCTACCGGGTGGGTGGAGTGAACGGCGACGCCGACCAGGGCTGGCCGGTCTACCTGCGCAGTGTTCTGGCCTTCGCCGCCGTGTCGGTGCTGTTCCTGTACGGGTTCCTGCGTCTGCAGAACCACCTTCTGCTCTCCCTGGGCACGAAGCCGGCTGCTGCGGGCCTGTCGTTCAACACCGCCGCGTCCTTCGTCACCAACACCAACTGGCAGGCGTACTCGGGCGAGTCGACGCTGGGCCACCTGGTCCAGATGGCGGGCCTCGCCGTGCAGAACTTCACCTCCGCGGCCATGGGTATCGCCGTCGTCGCCGCACTGATCCGCGGCTTCACCAGGAAGAAGACCGATCGTGTGGGCAATTTCTGGGTGGACCTGACTCGGATCGTCCTGCGCCTCCTGCTGCCGATCGCATTCGTCTTCGCGATCGTTCTGGTGGCCGCCGGCGTCATCCAGAATTTCCATGGCGCCCAGGGCATCGCCACCATCGCGGGCGGCCACCAGAGCCTGACCGGCGGTCCCGTAGCCTCCCAGGAAGCCATCAAGGAACTGGGTACCAACGGGGGCGGCTTCTACAACGCGAACTCCGCCCACCCCTTCGAGAACCCCAATGCCTTCACCAACCTGATCGAGAACTATTTGATGCTGGTGATCTCGTTCTCGCTGCCGCGGACCTTCGGTGCGATGGTCGGCGACCACCGCCAGGGCTACGCGATCCTCGCCGTGATGGGAGCGATCTGGGCTGCCTTCGTCGCTGTCGCGACCGCCAATGAGCTCCACAGCGTGAGCAGCACGGCCGGGCACGCGGCCGGCGGAATGATGGAGGGCAAGGAGACACGGTTCGGGATCTGGGCCTCGGCCCTGTTCGCGGTGTCCACCACCCTCACGTCGTGCGGGGCGGTCAACTCCGCCCACGACTCGTACACGCCGGGCGGCGGCGGAATGACGATCTTCGACATGATGCTCGGCGAGATTGCACCGGGCGGTACCGGCTCCGGCCTCTACGGAATCCTGATCCTGGCGGTCGTCGCAGTCTTCGTCGCCGGGCTGATGGTCGGCCGCACGCCCGAGTACCTGGGCAAGAAGCTCCGCGGCCGGGAGATGAAGTTCGCCTCGCTCTACATCCTGACCACACCCGTCCTCGTGCTCGTAGGAGCGGGCCTGGCCATGGCGTTCCCGGGCGAGCGGGCGGCCATGCTCAACACTGGGGCACACGGCTTCTCCGAGGTTCTGTACGCCTTTACGTCCGCGGCGAACAACAACGGCTCGGCGTTCGCCGGTCTGAGCGCGAACACCGTCTGGTACAACACCACGCTCGGCGTGGTCATGCTGCTCGGCCGGTTCCTGCCGATGGTGTTCGTCCTCGCTCTCGCAGGATCGCTCGCCGGCCAACAACCCGTACCGGTCACCGCGGGCACTCTGCCCACCCACCGTCCGCAATTCGTCGGCCTGCTCACCGGCGTGATCCTCATCGTCGTAGGGCTGACCTACTTCCCGGCCCTGGCACTGGGCCCCCTCGCAGAGGGGCTGCGCTGATGTCCACAACCGCCGCTTCCGGCCCCACTCCGCCGGGTGCCGGCCCTCGGCAGGCCCGGCTCTCGGGCGGGCTGCTGGATCCGCGGCAGTTGTTGAGGTCCTTCCCTGATGCCTTGCGCAAGTTGGATCCGCGCTCAATGGTCCACAACCCGGTCATGTTCGTGGTGGAGGTCGGGGCGCTTCTGACCACACTGTCGGCGATCAGAACCCCCAGCGTCTTCGCGTGGGTGATCACCGCAGGGCTGTGGCTGACGGCCGTGTTCGCCAACCTGGCCGAAGCCGTGGCCGAGGGGCGGGGCAAGGCGCAGGCGGAGACATTGCGCCGCACCAAGACCACCTTGATGGCTCGGCGCCTCACCGGTTGGCGGGCCGGCGCGACCGACGCCGCAGAGGAAGAAGTGCGGGGCGTCGACCTGCGGGTGGGTGACCACGTGGTCGTCGAAGCCGGGCAGATGATCCCGGGTGACGGCGATGTGGTGGAGGGCATCGCGAGCATCGACGAATCGGCCATCACAGGCGAGTCGGCGCCGGTGATCCGCGAGTCGGGCGGCGACCGGTCGGCGGTCACGGGTGGCACGAAGGTGCTCTCGGACCGGATCGTAGTGAAGATCACCTCGAAGCCGGGGGAGACCTTCATCGACCGGATGATCGCCCTGGTCGAGGGGGCTGCCCGCCAGAAGACGCCGAACGAGATCGCGCTGAACATCCTTCTGGCATCCCTCACGATCGTCTTCCTGATCGCCGTGGTGACCCTGCAGCCCTTCGCCATTTTCGCGGGGGCCGAGCAGACCATCGTCATCCTCGTCGCCCTCGTCGTGGCGCTGATCCCGACGACCATCGGCGCGCTGCTCTCCGCGATCGGCATCGCGGGCATGGACCGGCTCGTCCAGCGCAATGTGCTGGCGATGTCCGGACACGCCGTGGAGGCCGCAGGCGACGTCAACACGCTCCTCCTCGACAAGACCGGAACCATTACCCTCGGCAACCGCCAGGCCGCCGAATTCCTGCCTGTGCACGGGGTGAGCGTCGACGAACTTGCGGACGCCGCCCAGCTGTCCTCCATCGCCGACGAGACACCCGAGGGCCGCTCGATCGTCGTTCTCGCCAAGCAGCAGTACGCGCTGCGCGGGCGCAGCGAGGGCGAACTGGACCAGGCCGAATTCGTCCCGTTCACCGCGCAGAGCCGGATGAGCGGAGTCGACCTCCACGATCCACAAGAGAACCGTGCACTGCGCAAAGGCGCTGCGACCGCGGTGATGCGCTGGGTCCGCGACAACGGCGGCCATCCCACCGCCGACGTCGGCCAAATCGTCGACGGCATCTCCGCGAGCGGCGGAACCCCGCTGGTGGTCGGCATGGTCTCCCGGGGCGACGGTACGCAGACCGCTCGCGTGCTGGGCGTCATCCACCTCAAGGACGTCGTCAAGGCAGGCATGCGTGAACGCTTCGACGAACTGCGGCGCATGGGCATCAGGACCATCATGATCACCGGGGACAACTCGCTCACCGCACGCGCCATCGCTGAGGAAGCCGGTGTGGACGACTTCCTCGCGGAAGCGACACCCGAGGACAAGATGGCCCTGATCCGGCGCGAACAGGAGGGCGGGAAACTCGTCGCCATGACCGGCGACGGCACGAACGACGCCCCGGCCCTCGCCCAGGCCGACGTGGGCGTGGCGATGAACACCGGCACGTCGGCTGCCAAGGAGGCCGGGAACATGGTCGACCTCGACTCCAACCCGACGAAGCTCATCGAGATCGTTGAGATCGGCAAGCAACTCCTCATCACCAGAGGTGCGTTGACGACCTTCTCCATCGCCAACGACGTCGCGAAGTACTTCGCGATCATCCCCGCGATGTTCGCGAGCGTCTACCCGGGTCTCGACCGGCTCAACATCATGCGTCTGCACAGCCCCACGTCGGCGATCGCCTCCGCGATCGTCTTCAACGCACTCATCATCATCGCGTTGATCCCGCTGGCACTGCGTGGCGTGCGCTACCGGCCATCCTCCGCCTCCCAGCTGCTCAGCCGCAACATCTGGATGTACGGGCTCGGCGGCCTGGTCATGCCGTTCGTCGGCATCAAACTGCTCGACCTTGTCATCCAGTTCATTCCCGGCCTGCGCTGACGAACGGCCCGACGAGAGAACGACGAGAGAACAAGGTGATCTCATGGCGCCCGCCGCCCTTCCCGCCGTACTCCGTCACCATCTGGCGGCTCTGCGGATGCTGCTCGTATTCACCGTGATCACAGGCCTCGCGTATCCCTTGCTCGTCACCGGCATTACTCAGGCCGGCCTCTCCCACCAGGCCAATGGCTCGCTGCTCACCACGAACGGCAGCCCCGTGGCCTCCAGCCTGATCGGCCAGAACTTCGCCCTGCCGAAGAAGAACCCCCGTGACCCGAACGAGGCGCTGCGCCCGGACCCCGCATGGTTCCAGCCCCGTCCGTCCGCTGGTGACTACGACCCCATGAGCTCCGGCGCTTCCAATCTCGGCCCGAACAGCACCGAACTGATCAGGGCTGTCCGGGACCGTCGCGCCGCCGTCGCCGCACTCGACGACGTCCCGCCGGCGTCCGTCCCCGCGGACGCCGTCACCACCAGTGGCTCCGGTCTCGACCCGGCGATCTCCCCGGCATATGCCTACGAGCAGGTCGACCGCGTCGCGAAGGCCCGTCACCTCGCCCCCGCCCGGGTAAGGAGCCTGGTCACCGAGCACGTCCAGGAACGTGTGCTGGGCTTTCTGGGGGAGCAGCGCGTCAACGTCGTCGAACTCAACCACGCTCTGGCCGGGTTGGGAGACTCGGCGCTCCTGGGTCTCAAGCGCGCACGTGACTGATGGTGTCGAGTGCGGTCCCGACCTGGTTGGCCAAGGTCACCGCGACGAGGCGGGCGGCAAGTGGAGGGGCGGCGCCGGGCGCGGCCTGGAGCATGTACCGGCCATAGAAGCGCCCGTTGTGGAAGACACGCAGTTCCAGCTCCTCGCCCGGCAGTCCGTTGCGGTCGACGTCCCAGCGCCGGCGGCCCCAGGAGATGCTGCCGTCCTCCCTCAGACTGGGCGGGTGTCCGATGAGGGTGCCGTATTCGAAGCGGCAGCCGCTCAGGCCGAGCAGTCCCACCAGCTGCCCACGCACGTGGTCGATCACGGTGTGCGGGTCGGTGGCGGTCTCGACAAGGCGGGCGGTGTGGTGGATCTGTGCCAGGTAGTCCTCGTCGGTGATGGCGATGACCTTCAGTTCCCGGGCGCGGGCCGCAAGCTGGGAGACGACGACGCCGACGACAAGGAGCAGCACGGCGGTGGTGATGTCGGCGGACTTGGTGATCGCGAACTGTTCGTAGGGGCGGGTGAGGAAGAAGTCGAACCACACGGCCGCGGACAGCGCGGTGAGTACGCCGGCGAGGCGATGGCCCAGCGCCGCCACGCCCACCACGGCCACGACGAGCACCAGAGCCGCGTTGGTGTTGGACATGCTGGTCCGGAAGGGCACCAGCACCGCGCACACGACCGGCGGCAGAGCCACAGCCGCCACGAGCGCCACCCGGTCCCGGGAGAGGTACGGAAGCATGGGGTTCACCTCCACCTCAGTTGTAGTCACAGGTGGCCGCTCGTGCGTTCCGTTCCGTCCCGCTTTGACGCAACCTTGATTGGGTGACTACCGGCCTGTCGGCCTTGCACGTCGCGGACAGGGTGGCCGCCAGCACAGGGTGCACCAAGGGGCTGGCCCCTTGCCGTCCCGAGAAGCCGAGGGGCGGTCCCCATCACCAGTGCACGCCGGAGCTCCTCCACCAGAGCCGCCACCGCCTGCCACTGGTCCTCCCACAGGACTGCCGAACCCCGGACCCACCGACGCACTCAGCGAGGACGGCGACCGGCGGCCCTCAGGTCCGCCGTCGACTCCATGGACCTGCTTTCCTCCGGCGTGGCGGCGTGCGGCCGGGACGACCACGCTGGGAGAGGCACCGCGGGCGGGCTGTTCAGTGTCTGCGCACATGCGGCGACGGGACCAGACGGACGACGGTGTTGAGTACATGGTCGATCACGTCGTGCGAGGGCTTGTCCGTGAGGTTGGTGAGCATCCGTGCCAGGGCGTTGAGCAGAAACGGCGATCCCATGACGTACCGATTGAGGATCGGCTGGAAGCCCGCACGGCTGAAGACGACGTCGGCGGCCGCGTTGCCGAGACGGTAGTAGCGCCCCCAGCGGCGGTTCATCTCGGCAGGGTAGCCGTGCAGCACTCGCTCCCGCCCGGGGCCCGGGGGAAGGGCGAGGGCGAGCGCAGCGCTCTCGGCTGCGACTTCGCCGGCTTCCATGGCCTGGCCAATGCCCTCCCCGTTCCAGGGGCTGATCATGCCTCCGGAGTCGCCGACGAGAAGGAGCCCCCGAGTGTAGAGGGGGTGACGGTTGAAACCCAGGGGCAGCGCCGCGCTCCGGACAGGGCCCTCGGCGTTCTCCTCGTGCAGCCCCCAGGCGTGAGGAGTACGGGCCAGCCACTGGTTCAACGTGGTCCGCAGGTCCGCGATTCCGTGCCGCCGGTGAGGCAGCGCACCGAGCCCGACGTTGACGCGGCCGTCTCCCATGGGAAAGATCCAACCGTATCCCGGCAGGTAGTGATCGCTCCCCGGGAAGCGGAGATCGGCCCACAACTCCAGGTACTCCTCTTGAGACCGTTCTGGGCTGCGGTAATAGCGGCGGGCGGCTGTCGCGATCTGCCTGCTCTTGTCCCGCTGCAGGCCCATGGCGAGGGCCAGGCGGGCGGAGGCGCCGTCGGCGGCGATGACGATCGGTGCCTGGAAGACCACCGGCTCCTTCGCTCCGGCCGTGGCGGTGACGCCGATGATGCGGCCCGCGCGGTCGGTCACGGGCTGGGTCACCTTCACCCCGTTGCGCAACCGTGCTCCGGCAGCAACCGCGTGGAGGGCCAGGATGTTGTCGAAGTCATGCCGGCTGCGCGAGAGCCCGAAGTCCGGGTAGCGCCCCAGGGCGGGCCAGTCGATGTGCACCTGATGCTCACCGGCCACCCATCGCATACCGCGTGAACGCGTCCACCCCGGAGCCTTGATGTCGATGCCCATCCGGATGAGCTGGTGCACCGCTCGCGGGGTCAAGCCGTCTCCGCACACCTTTTCCCGGGGAAAGCGGGCCTTTTCCAGGAGCAGGACATCGATGCCTGCCTTGGCGAGGTGGAAGGCCGCGGACGAGCCCGCAGGCCCCGCACCCACCACGATCACATCGGCTTCTTCGTTCGAGCTGTGGACGGAGCGGTCGTCCGACGGGGACTGCGCTGGCGTCGTTTCCCGCATAGGAAACCCCTTCCTGGGACAGCCGGTGGCGTACCGAGGACGGCAGCCCGGTACGTCATCATCGATCAGGACGAGCCGGTGCGGAACATGGCCGGATGTCCGGCCACGCCCCAGCACGCCGGTTCACCTCGGCCGATTTCCTCAGCACACTCGCGATCTTCTCCGCCGTCCCGCCCCATCGGTGACTCCGGCACTGGCAAGTCCCACCGGGTGGTCGCCCTCCCTGCCAGTCTCGGCGATATTTCCGAGCCGACTCGAGGCCACCCGATGCCGGAGGCCGTAAGCATCCGCTCTCGTAGGGGACCAACGCAGCCACCACCTCGTTTTCGGCACGTGGCGCAGTCCACGGCATCGGCCCGGCCCAAGGACGGTGCGATCGGCGGCTTCGCCGGGGCCGTTGCGGCCGTGTGCGCGGGGCGGCACTGTACCGACGACGCACGTGTCGTGAGGCGGCGGGTATGGGTGAGCTGTCCAGGACGCCGCCCGGGGTCAGGTCGCGGGGCGCGGTGGTTCTTCGTCTTTGTGGATGGTCAGCTCGCCGTTGGCGACGTCGATCCGGAGGCGGCTGTGGGGCTGCAGGCTGCCGTCGAGCAGCATGCGGGAGAGCCGGTTGTCGACCTCACGCTGGACCGTACGGCGCAACGGGCGGGCGCCGTATTCGGGCTGGTAGCCGCGTTGGGCGAGCCATTCGACGGCGTCCAGGGTGACCTCGACGGTGACGTCCTGGGCGCGGAGCCGGCGCCTGGAGTCGTCCAGCAGCATATTGGTGATCTGCCGTAGCTGCTGGTCGGCGAGTTGGCGGAAGATCACGATCTCGTCGATGCGGTTGAGGAACTCCGGCCGGAAGTGTTCGCGCAGTGGGCGCAGCACGCGCTCGCGGCGGGCCTGCTCGTCGGTGTCCGCGGAACCGGCGCCGAAGCCCATTGCGCCGCCGCGCCCGGTGATGGCCTGTGAACCGAGGTTGCTGGTCATGACGATGACGGTGTTCTTGAAATCGATTGTGCGGCCCTGGGAGTCGGTGAGCCGCCCGTCGTCGAGCACCTGCAGCAGGATGTTGAAGACGTCGGGGTGCGCCTTCTCGATCTCGTCCAGGAGCAGCAGCGAGTAGGGGTTCCTGCGTACCGCTTCGGTGAACTGTCCTGCCTCCTCGTGGCCGACGTAGCCGGGGGGAGCGCCGACCAGGCGGCTGACGGTGTGCCGTTCCTGGTACTCGCTCATGTCGAGACGGATCATCCGGTCCTCGCTCCCGAAGAGTGCCTCCGCGAGCGCGCGGGCGAGTTCGGTCTTGCCGACGCCGGTGGGACCGAGGAAGAGGAAGCTCCCGATCGGGCGGCCGGGGTCGGCCAGGCCGGCCCGCGAGCGCAGGACGGCGTCGGAGACGGCGGTCACCGCTTCGTCCTGGCCGATGACGCGCTGGTGCAGATGTTGCTCCAGGTTCAGCAGTCGGTCCCGCTCCTCCTGGGTGAGGCTGCTGACGGGAATTCCGGTACGGCGGGAGACGATGTCAGCGATGTCCTCGACGGTGACCTCGGCGACGTGGCTGCGCGGCTGCGGCGCGTGGTTTGCCTGGTCGATCTGCTGTTCGAGGTCGGCCAGCCGGTCGCGCAGCTCCGTCGCCCGCTCGTACTGCTCGGCGGCGACGGCCTGGTCCTTGTCCCGTGTGAGTTGCTCCACTTCGCGTTCCAGGGCGCGGATGTCGGTGCCGCGGGTGGAGGAGCGCAGCCGGACCCGGGCGCCGGCCTGGTCCATGAGGTCGATCGCCTTGTCGGGCAGATAGAAGTCGGTGAGGTAGCGGTCGGACAGCTCGACGGCGGCGAGCAGCGCCTCATCGGTGTAGCGGACCTGGTGATGGGCTTCGTAGCGGTCCTGCAGACCGCGCAGGATCTCGACGGCGTCCGCCGGGCTGGGCTCGGGCACCAGAACCGGCTGGAACCGTCGTGCAAGCGCGGCGTCCTTCTCGATGTAGCGGCGGTACTCCTCGAGCGTGCTGGCCCCCACGACATGGAGTTCGCCGCGGGCGAGGGCGGGCTTGAGCATATTGCTCGCGTCCATCGGGCCGCCCTCGGAGCCGCCGCCCGCCCCGACGACGGTGTGCAGTTCGTCAATGAACACGATCAGCTCGCCCGAGTGGGCACGGATTTCCTCGATGAGGCCGTTGAGCCGTTCCTCGAAGTCCCCACGGAAGCGGGTACCGGCAACGACTCCTGAGAGGTCGAGCTGGACGACACGCCGATCGAGCAGGATGTCCGGCACGTCGCTGTCCGCGATGCGCTGGGCCAGTCCCTCGACAATGGCGGTCTTGCCCACTCCGGCTTCGCCGATCATGACGGGATTGTTCTTGCCTCGGCGGGCGAGGACCTCAATGGTCTGCTCGATCTCCTCGTCACGGCCGATGACCGGGTCAATACGGCCCTCCCGGGCCAGGTCGGTGAGGTCGCGGCCGAACTTGTCCAGGTTGGGGGTGTTCCGCTCACCGGGGCCGGTACGCTGGCCGGCGCTGCCGGGCACGGGCCCGTGGCCCTCCCGGGCGCCGGCGGGCGGCGAGAAGTGCGCGGCGTTGAGCATTTGCCCCGCTGTGGAGTCGCGGTTGGCGGCGAGTGCCGCCAGCACGTGTTCCGGGCCGATGTAGGAGGCTCCGGTGGAGCGCGCGATCTCATGGGCGTCGAGCAGAGCTCGCTTGACCGCCGGCGTGACGGCGATGAAGTGGCTTCGTGGCCCTTCCCCGGCCTGCCGGTCGATCTCGGCGGCGAGCGCGTCGGGATCGGCGCCCGCTCGCGAGACCATGCGACGAGTCGGCTCGGTGGTGAGCGCGGCCCGCAGGAGGTGCTCCGTGTCCAGGTCGGTACTCCCGTGCCGGGCGGCGTAGGACGCTGCGACGGTGACGAGCTGGCGTGCGGGACCGCTCAGCATACGGCTGAAGTCGATGCGCCGCGGGTCGGGCGGCTCCCCACCCTGTCCGGTGCCGAGAAAGTGCGAGAGGAAGTCTCCGAGGGGGTCCGGACCGTTGTCTTCTGGACCCTGATGGCCGTCGGTCATGGGTATCCGTCCCCGTGGCCCGGCCGGACCGGGTCACGCTGTCTCAATACACGTGCAGCCGTGTCGACGCAGTCCCGCAAGTCCGGCGTGACCACAGACAGCCACGACCCCACTTGCACCAATTTAGACGATATAGGCGCTACGTGTCGGTATGTGTGACCAAGGGGCGGTGGGGGGGGCACGCCACGCATCGATTCGCTATTCCCGGCGCGCGGGGTGGCTGGTGCCTGCCGGGGCAGTCCCCAGGGTGGCCGGCCCGTACCGCGGCGCCCGCCCGTAACGCCCAGGCGTCCATGGATGGCGGAAGCGCGGGGTCCTTACCAATAGCGCACGTGTTCGATTCTGGGTAGGCTGCAGGTATGGCATCGCACCAGCTCCAGGGGTCCCTATTCGATCAGAGCGACGACGCCTTTCTGCGCCCACTGGACAGTCTCCGCAGAACGGGGCTCGGCGACGGCGCCTGGATCGACCTCCTGCCGGGCTGGCTGAGCGGCGCCGATGCCCTGTTCGAACAGCTGGCCACGGACGTTCCCTGGAAGGCCGAGCGACGGCAGATGTACGAGCGGGTCGTGGACGTCCCGCGCCTGCTCGCCTTCTACCGTGTCGGCGAAGCGCTGCCGCACCCCGTCCTCGACGAGGCGCGGCAGGCACTCTCCACGCACTACGCTGCCGAGCTCGGTGAACCCTTCACAACAGCCGGCCTGTGTTACTACCGCGACGGGCACGACAGCGTGGCCTGGCACGGCGACCGCATCGGCAGGGGCGCCCGCGAGGACACGATGGTCGCCATCCTCTCCGTGGGAGCGCCCCGCGACCTGCTGCTGCGCCCGTGCCGCGGCGGCGATGTCGTCCGGCGGTCGCTCGGACACGGCGACCTGGTCGTGATGGGCGGTTCCTGCCAGCGGACCTGGGAGCACGCCATCCCCAAGACCTCGCGGGCCGCGGGAGGGCGCATCAGCATCCAGTTCCGGCCGCACGGAGTGCAGTGACCGCTCCTGGTCAAGGGGGCGTACGCTTCCGCCCCCCTTGGCCACGGCGCGCGCGACTTGCTACGCCACATCGGTGGTCCCGTCACCAGACCAGCGAGGCGACCGATGGCTTTGCAGTTCAGCGCCACCAACCGCGAACACCCCGCGGTCCTTCTCGAACTGCCCTGGCGCCTACCGCTCGAGGAGCGGGTGGAGAAGCATCTGGTGACGCTGCCGCGTGGCATCTCCCGCCACGTCGTGCGCTATGCACGAGCGGGGGCCGACGTGGTGGCCGTCACGAAGCTTGCCGAACGGCCGGCGGCCCGCGAATACGAGCTCTTGCGCACCCTGGCCTGGGTCGGGATACCCGCAGTGGACCCACTCGCGGTGGTTACCGGGCGCACCGGCGCCGACGGGGGACCGCTGGAGCCGGTGCCGATTGCTCGTCATCTCAACGGGTCCCTGCCCTACCGATTCCGTAACGGCCTACACGACCTTCGGCGGCCAGTGCCGGAGCACCGCCTTCACCCCGTGCGCGGCCCCGGCGATCGGGGCGCCCAGGGAGGGGCTGCTGTTGCGCTGCCGGAACGCCGTGTCCAGCTCCAGGACCGTGGCGGCCAGCACCTCCAGCTGTCGCAGCTGGGTGAGGATTTGGGCACGGGCTTGCTCGCTCCGACGAGCGGCGATCACCAGGGCGTGCCACTGCAGGGCGTCCAGCTTCAGCGCCAGATCCGACTTGTCGACGAAGTCGCCGCCGTCGATCGCGCGGGAGCGACGGATCGCCGCGCATCCCTGCAGCACCTGAACCGCCATCTCGCCCTCCGGGCTGTCCAGGTCCCGCTGGATCACGTAGCTGTGGTGCAGGCGGCGCAGCACCTCCGCCTTGGAGGTTATGCCGCGCACCACTGCCTTCCCCCGGCTGGGCACGGCGTCGTTCCACAACGGCGCGGCCTCGAAGGGCTTGCCGCGCCCGAAACGGACCCGGTGTAGATGGTTCCACCGCTCGTAGGGCAGATCCGGGTCGGTCATCACCGGGTCGTCCAGGCGCCGCGCATAGTCCGGCAGATACAGCTCCACCAGCTCGTCGAGCGCCGTCCCGGACTCGGAGACCGCGCTCTTCGCCGACGGTACGGTGTCCTGCACCTCGGGCTCGCTCCGGTGCGACGGGGAGTCCTCGACGGCTTCCCCGTCCAGGCGCGCCAGCACGTTGTTCGTCAGGACCCTGGCTGCCGCCGACAACTCCCGCGCCCGTACGGCATCCGGATGCTCGGCCGCCGCCTCCAATAGTCCCGCGGCCATGCGCCGCAACCCCTGGGTCAGCTCCGCGACCCGCGCGTCGACATCCCGCTCACTCATGTGTTCCCCCTGCGTACGACTGAGGGCAGTGTGCCAGGGGGAGACACGGCATCCCACGCTTCCCCCACGCCTGCCGCGTCCCGCGCCCGACCCGGAGACCGATGATCTCCTCGCCCACCTGGAGGCCCTCGACACACCTCGCAGCGGCCCTCAGACATACGGCATCTGACGGGAGCTGTCTTCCAGGCATTCAGTAGGGTCGGGGACTGGCGCGGTGGCTGACGCTCCGTTTCCAGTCCTCGCCGCTTCACGTCGTGCATGCGTTGGGTAGGCCGCCAGCGAGGTACCTGTGACCAGGCCCCTTTCCAACGGCTTCCCACCGGAGATGCGGTACTTCGGCGTGAGCGCCTTGACCACGTACGCCGCATCACGTATTTCATCCGTCCAAGGCGGTCTTTACGGCCATGCGGACGCGGACTTGCCCGCCGGATACGCAATCTCGGTACCGCTACGTCGGCGACGATCGCGAGCCGCGTCAAGTGAGGGAGGGCCACCTGATTGGCCAGCGCGGCGAGCTACGCCCCGGGCTCCTCGGCCCACAGGCCGGCCTCCTGGGGCCGACCGGACGGTGCCGCCGTCACCAGGATGAGGGGGACGCCGTCGCAGGGCCGCAACCGCAGCCCGCTGTGTTCGGCGCCGCCTGCCGGTGCGGTCAGTACTGCCGCGAAGTTCGGGCCCTTGGTGAGCGATCCGACCAGGTGGTGGGGGTCGGTGGAGGCGGCGACTCGGCCGCGCGCGTTGACCAGGCGCGCGGGTCCCGTCAGGCGTTGGAGCAAGGGCATGACCACCGCTTCGAAGTGCCGCAGATAGACGTCCGCAGCGACCACCCCCATGAAGCGCCCCCCGACCGTCACCGGTGCGGAGAGGGTGAGGCTGTACTCGTCGGAGCAAAGGTAGTCGACATAGATCTACCTCGCCCAGCGGCTGTCGTCGGACACCGCCTCCGGCAGCCGCATCTGGCTACGGGAGCCTACGCACGGATTGACCGCGCCGAGGTCCTGCAGGTCACGAAGTCATCCGTGACCTGCAGGACCTCGGCGCCCTCGATTCGCAGCCGCCCGTCGAGCGAAGCCGGGGAATCGTCGTCCGCACCCGGGACGGGGGTCACTCCGGCGGAGGATCCGAAGCACGCCAGGCGAACGCGAGTCCTTCCAGCCACGCCGGAGGCAGTTCGGCGTCCTCCCGTTTTCTCCGCAGCGCTGACGGTGAGGTGGTGAGGCGTTCGAGCACGGCGACGCTGGTGGGAGAGTGAAGGATCGGTGCCGTAGCCCAGTGCCCGTTCCACCGTGCGTAAGTGACCCCGTGGTCCGCCAGGGTCTCGGCTACGACACCCGGACGTGCCGTCAGAGCCGCTGGATGCCGTCATCGTGGGGCCGGTGCGGATAACGGCCTGGTGCACGATAGAGAGTGGATCAGGCCGTAAGTGCCGGGTCGCCACCCCGGACCGCAGGTCAGCGATCCTGCGCGCCTTCGATGTGCCATACGGTGTCGACGGCTTCGGGAATGACCTGTCTGTGCGTCAGATGTAGTCCTCCAGACGTGCCACCGTGAAGCCCTGTTCCTGGATGTGGCGCAGCATGTTCGCCGTCATCTCGGTCATCGAGTGCCCCTTGAGCTCTCGGGGGCCACGGAAGTGGGCCAGGATGATGTCGCCGGGGTGGAGTTTCTTGTCGGCGCGCTGGTACTGCATGTTGGCGATCTGCATGGACTCGCGCCAGAGCACGATCGCCTCGACTCCGCACTGTCCCGCGGCGCTGCGGGTGTTCTCGTTCCAGTTGCCGTAGGGCGGTCGCAGCAGACCCGGGACGGTTCCGTACTCCTTGCCGAGCCTGGTCTGCTGGCCGCAGATCTCCTCGCGCTGCGCGGCCGCGCTCTTGGTCCGCAGGTTGGGGTGGGTCAGGGTGTGGTTCTGAATCGTGTTCCCGAGCTCCTGCAGCGGCTTGAAGTAGTCGTAGTCGGTGCTGATGATCGAGTCGGTCAGGAACATCGTGAAGGGGACCTTCAGTTCGCGCATCATTTTCACGAACCTGGGGTCCTTCTCGGCGCCGTCGTCGAAGGTGATGAAGACGATTTTGTCTTTGGTGGGTATGTCACTGATGACCGGAACCGGTTCACCCGCCCGGCGTTTTACCGGCCTGACCTTCGGCGGGGCGGGCGGTGCGGCGAGAGGTTTGAGGCCCCAGGCGTGGAAGGCCGCGGCGTCGTGCGCGGTGCCTGCGACGGGCGCTGTGTCTTCCGCCCGGGGGGACGCCGCCGGCGCGCGAACGGAGCTCGAAGCGGCAGGCTCTGCCGCCTGGAAGCCTGCCGAACAGCCCGATATGAGCAGGACGCCGGCGAGCGCCAGTCCCGCGATTTTCTTGTCCACCTGAGAACCTCAAGTCCCGTACACATCTTCTATGGCGTCCTGCTTGACGGAAGACGCGGCCGCGGGGTTCCCGCAGGTCCGTGTGATGTGAAAGGGGGTTCAGCAGGTCGGCGGACGAAGATCGGGACACTTTCCGGGACGCGAGTCCCGCTGACGGACCTCCAGCGGCCCGAAGCACCTGCGGTGGACCGGCGGGCGATCAAGTCGGCTGCGCGCCAGGGAGTTCGGGCTGTTCGGCGTCGGCCACCTCACGCCAGGTGATGACGAGGACCCGGGTCTGCCTGGCGCGGAAGATCAAGGGCCGGCTCAACCTCGAACAGCACCACGGCCGCACACCCGCCGGCGTCGTCGCCCGCGTCATGCAGCGCAGACTCACGCTGACCACCGTCATCTGGCACAACGACCAGCCTGGACAGCCAGCCCTGCGCTCACTGACCGCCTACGACCACTCACCCTTGGAATAGATCATCAAAGCCCTTCGTGCGCCCCGGGCTTCTGCAGTCGGGACGCGAGCTCCCCGGGCAGGGCGTCCCGGTTGGCCGGCGTGAGCTGGACGACCTCGATGTCGGCACGTCGCTTGAGGGCGTCGGTGAACGGGTCACGGTGTGCGTGGACCGTGGCGACGACGTCGACCTCCGCGGCGAACAGCGCCTCGACCGCGTCGCGGAACGCCGTGCACGCCAGTTCCATCCGGCCCAGCTCGTCGATGAGCACCAGTTGGCCCGGCGCCTCGTCGGTCACCGCCGACCGCAGCGACGGCAGCGCCAGTCGTTCCATGACACCCAGGTCGACCCCGTACTTCCCCACCCGCGGCGGACCGGGCAGGTCGACATGGGCGAGCACCTGCCGTCGACCCGCCAGGGTCTCCAGGGCGAAACCGACGCGGGCGCCGGACTGCCTGATCTCCTCCGTGGTGAAGCCGGTGGCCGCGCGGGTGGGCAGCAGCGCGGCCAGTCGGCGCAGGGCGGTCGTCTTGCCCGCGCCAGGGCGGGCCTCGAGCAGGATTCTTGTCGGCACACGGCCATCCTCACCCCCGCCTGCCGGAGGCGGGCCGGTCGGGCTCGGCCGAACGGGGGGTTTGCGGTGCGGACCGGTGGCGATGCCGTCCTTGCGGGTATGGCGGCGCACATGAGCGGAATTGAACTCAGCAGCACCGCGTTCGACGACCACACGGTGATCCCCCGGCGGTACAGCGGGGAGGGAGAGAACATCTCGCCGCCCCTGACCTGGTCGGGGGTGCCCAACGAGGCCACGGAGCTGGTCCTCCTCTGCGAGGATCCGGACGCACCGGGGAAGACCTTCCTGCACTGGCTGGTGACCGGCATCGATCCGGGGACCACCAGGGTGGTGGAGGGGCAGAAGCCCCGGGGCGGCCTGCCGTGGCCCAACGGTTTCGGGCACGTGGGCTGGGGCGGGCCGATGCCGCCACCGGGGCACGGGCCGCACCACTACTTCTTTCGCCTGTACGCCCTGTCCGAGCCGCTGCCGCTGCACGACCACCCGGGCGCCGAGGACGTGCACCGCGCCCTGCAGGGCCGGGAGCTGGCCTCCGGCACCCTGGTCGGGACCTATCAGCGCTGAGCGCATCAGCCGGTCATCCGGGCAGCGGAGCGCGTCGGCGTCAGGACGGGGTGCCCGCGTCGGTGTACCGCAGCAGGGCGCCCACGCCCTCGTACAGCCTCAGCGCGCTTTCCGGTACGACGACCAGCTCGGCACCGGTGCCGACGAGGGCCCGGACGAGGGCCTCGTCGGCGCGCTCCTCGCGCGGGGCCCGCACACCGAAGGACACCAGCTCCGCCTCGGTCAGGGCGAGCTGGGAAGGCCGGGAGCCGACCCAGAGCCGCAGCGAGGATTCGGGCGGCCGGTTCAACAGCAGCACCGCGACCTGACCCCGCTGGAGGGCGGCGACGGTGGCAGCCAGCCCCTCCGTCAGGGGCCCGTCCAGGGCACGCCGACTGATGAAGATATCCACGAGTTCCCAGTCGTGCGCGGCCATGCGGCCGCGGAAGACGCCGTCGAGCTGCGGCTCCAGCAGGGCGCGTCCGGTGTCGGTGGGGGTGGGGCCGCCCACGCGCACGACCTTGTCCCGCAGGGTGTGCGGCAGACGGCGGATCAGCACGTTGCACGCCCACTCGTCCCCGCCCACGACGACGGCGTCGGTATGGGCGCGCCGCGCCCGCTCGTCCAGTCGGTGGCCGAGCCGGACGGAGGCGCGGTGCCAGGTCGCCACCGCGACCCTGTGGTGCAGCCGCTCACCAGGAGTGACGGTCGATGCAGGCCAGGTGCCGGTCTCCGCCTCGAGCGTCACCCAGCCGTGGGTGGCGGCGGTCGGAAGGCCGCCGTAGTGGACGACCACGGCCATGTAGGGGATCTCTGGCACGTGCTGGGTGACCAGGGGCATCGCGTCCGGCAGGGTGCTGTAGCGCGCGGAGTCGTGCTCGGGCGGGCTCGGAAGCTCCCCGTCCAGGACGAGCGTGCCGTGGGCGGCGAAGACGGCTTGCCCATGCGCCCCCGGCACTTCCGTGTCGGCGCCGACGACCTCCTCCAGCGCGTTCAGCAGCGACCGGTCCGCGCCCTGACGGGACAGGCTCTCGCGCAGTCGCCGCCAGCGCAGCGCGATCGCCCGCTCGGGATGGTCGACGTCTCGGGAGGTGTCCAGGTACACGGAGACGTACGGGCCCGGCTCCGCGTAGAGGGGCTCAAGGAACGACAGCCTCATCGCCACTCCTCGTCGATGGTCTCCACACCTTCGATGATGCGCCCGCTGCCGCTGCCGCTGCCGCTGCCCAGCGGCCCACCTCGCCGATTGCCGCCCGGAGGTCGCCGCCATCTCGCTGCGCAGCACGCAGCAACCACTCAGCACGATCGCTCGCGAAGTCGGCTACACCTCCGAAGCCGCCTTCAGCAGGCGCTTCGGCACCGTTCCGGTGGACTGAGCAGGAGCGAGTCCGCTCGGCCGCACGTCCCGAACGGTGCTGGGCGCACTGGTCCCCGGCGTACTCGACCCCGGGGCGGCGACACGCATCCCGTGCGTGGTCCGGTCCCGGGAGGCCGGCTCCGTGACGACCCGGCCAGATGGGTACGGCCAAATGTGACGGGGAGGCCCCGAACCATCACTTCGGTGGAGCGGGGGCCCGCACACCGGCGCCGTACCCGGCGTCCCGGATCGCACGATCACCGCAGCCCGAACAGCCCAGGCCCCCGCACGCCCGGAAACCGACCCTCACACGATCGAAGGGGAAACAAGGCAAGGTGTCGTGCTGCCGCGCGGGGAACTGAACTGTGCCACCAGTGTCCGGAACCAGCCGCAACAACATGGACGTACAGGTAGGTTGTGGCCATCGTTTGATCGTTGGTGGGGCTTGGAGGTCTTCATGAGTGAGCAGCAGCCGTCCGTCAGTCGGCCCGCCACGCCGATGTCGGAACGGATCGACACCACCAGGCCGCACTCCGCCCGCTTCTGGAACTATTTCGTCGGCGGCAAGGACAACTACGAGGTCGACCGTGAGATCGGCGACCAGATCAAGACGTTCTTCCCGGGCCTTGTTGACGTAGCGGTAGCGGGACGGCAGTTCCTGCGCCGCTCGGTGAGTCACCTGGTGGAGGATCAGGGTGTCCGGCAGTTCCTGGACATTGGGACCGGACTGCCCACTGCGGACAACACACACCAGGTGGCCCAGGGCATCGCCCCTGAGTCACGCATCGTGTACGTGGACAACGACCCGCTCGTCCTCGCGCACGCTCGGGCCCTGCTCACCAGCTCACCCGAGGGAGCCACCGACTACATCGATGCCGACTTCTACGAGCCGGACGCCATTCTTGCCGAGGCCGCGAAGACACTCGACTTCGACCGGCCTGTGGCCCTGATGCTGCTCGGCATACTCGGTCACGCGGGCGACTTCTCGCAGGCGCGTGAGGTGGTGGGCCGGCTGATGGCGGGCCTGCCGTCCGGCAGCCACCTCGTGGTGTACGACGGCACGCGTACCAGCGAGGGCATGATCGCCGCAGAGAAGGCATACATCGAGAGCGGCGCAGTGCCCTATTACGTCCGTGAGCCGAGCGAGATCGTCACTCTCTTCGACGGGATGCGGATCCTCGACCCTGGCTTTGTCCGGCTCAGCGAGTGGCGGCCCGACGCCGAGAGCGCGACCGTTTCCGCCGATGTCGATGCCTTCGGTGGAATCGGCGTCAAGGAGTGACTCGGCGCGGGCACTGTCGTCGGCTGATCAGAGCCGAGGAGAAGGCCATATGACAGAGTGCGAGGCCAGCGCACACCACACCGACACCACCAGGCCGCACCCCGCCCGGGTGCAGGACTGATTTCTGGGCGGGAAGGACAAATACTCCGTCAGTGAGGAGCTCGGCACCCGGAGTGCCGCCCTGTCGCCGGCCACGAAGCGCATGACGCTCCACAATCGGTGTCCTGCTGCACGGCTGACGCATATCGAAGAGACACCGAGGGCCGCCCGAACCGTCCGGGCGGTCCTCAGGCCTGTCCGGAGGAGCACGGTCACCGACGGGCCGAGGGCTACCCGTAGTCCGGTTGATGGCTCTGTGCGAGACCGGCACCCGCAGTCTTTCGGGGGCCGTTTGCGGGCCGATGAGTACCGGCGAGCCTGGATACGCCAGGCAGTTGCTGCCGCTGCTCGGGGTCGGTTCAGTGGTGCGTCAGTGAAGGTTCTGAACCGCCGAGTCGGTGAACCCGACGGCGAAGACGGAGCGCAGCGACATGGTGGTGGTGCTGTTGTTGTGCGTGTAGCAGACGTCAGAATTGTCGGTGGCGGCGTGGAAGTCCTCGGGATAGCTCGATATCAGGGAGGCGCTGGGGCAGATGCCCTCGGTCAGTCCCCACAGCTCGTCGACCTGGGACGTGCCCAGCTTGGGCCAGTAGCTGAGGGCCTGCGGGGGGCCCGCCGCCCAGTTGCCGCCCGCCGCGCACGTCGTGCCCGCCTTGGTATCGCCGACCCAGGTGTGCGAGTAGACCCCGGGCTGCGTGCCGCAGCCTTTGTGAAAGGCGAAGTTGAGCACGCCCTGGCCGTCGGTCCAGGTCATGCCGCCCTGTAGGCCGCGGTAGCGCGAGGCCGCGTAGGCGTCCTGGATGACGGTCTTGCCGCCGGACATGTTCAGCAGGCCGGGGTAGGTGGACGAACTGGTCGGGTTGAGCTGGTACCGCACCACCCGGCCCCCGTCGACGCCGCCGTACCACTCACCAGTGACCAGCTTGTACGGCGCGCCGCCGGTCTTGTCCAGGGAGAGCCACGAGTAGCAGAGGTGGGCAGGGTCCAGAGAGCCGTTGTTCGCGTCGGAGTCGCACGCGCTGGGTGTGCCCGACTGTTGGTAGTAGTGCACCTCGGGCAGCACATACGGGTAACCGCACGCGCTGGAGCGGCCGTTGTTAATGCCGTACGTCCTCACGCCCGAACCGTAGTCGTCGACCTTGGCGAGCTTGTTGGTGTCGAAGACACGGACGCCGTGCGCGGTGTCGGTGACGTAGATGTAGTTGGCGTACCAGACGATGCCGCCGCCGTGGCCGGTGACGTACTTGAAGTCGGACGCGCTCGACGACGTGCTCGTGGGCTCGGCGAGCAGGACATGACGGTACTTGCCCGTGTCCCGGTCGATGAAGCTGAGCTTCAGCAGGTTGTCCGTCTTGCAGCCCGTGGTGTCCGAGGCCGCGTCACGCTCGAACGTCCTGTAGTGCCACGCCACCGCTGTGACATGGTCGCCCTGGATCGCTCCGTCGCCTCCGTCGGCCGTGCCGGTGGTGCTCAGCCCCTGCGGCCACCAGCGGGCCGTGGTGTCGTCGGAGTGGGCCGACGACCAGCACCAGGCCGTCGAGGTCGTCGCGGGCGGAAGAGCCTTGGTCTCGTCGCCGGCGCAGGAGCGCATTGAGCGCAGCTGGAGCCAACTGTCGGTCGAACCAGTCGAGTTCTTCGTGATGTCGGTGGTGATGACATCCGTGAGACTGGCGTGCTTCGTCAGGTAGCTGTCGTACAGGTGGCTGGTGGCCGACGAGTAGCTGGTGTCGGTCATCTTGAACTGATCGCCGCTGAGCGTCATTTTCGTTATGGTCGGCGAGTCCGCCGTCGCTGTCGCCTGCCCCGTCAGTGTGGCAAGGACGGCTGCCGCCGCCGCGATCGTGGCGAGGAGTCTGGGTCTGCGTATGAACGCCATGTACGCCTTCTGGGAATCGGTGTGGTGCGGATCGGAAACGACGAAAGCAGCGGAGCCGCATTCGTCGAATGCGGCTCCGCGGACCGGGAGTCAGTCGCTCCGGTACTGGCTTTGCGCGGGGTACTCCGGGTGTTACGACTGGACGCTGGCGCTGCGACAGGAGATGTCCGAGCCGCCCTTCTCGGTGCAGACCGTCATCGTGTACCAGTTGCCCTCCGGAAGGTTCCCGGTCACCCAGGCGCTGTAGTACGGGGACGAGTGGCCGGCGGTGCTGGCCATGCGTCCGTCGCTGAGGTAGGCGTGGATGCCGAGGCCGTCGGCGAGGCCGTCGTATGCCATGAGGGCGTCGCCCGGGTCGCTGCCCGTCGGGTTCTGACTCCAGATCGCCTCGCCCGCGCCACCGGCGGCGACGAGGTGCCAGTAGTTGCCCGCCGACGTCTGGACCAGCGAGAGCTGCGACCTCGGGGCCGGTGGTCAGGGCGCGCATACGGGTGAGAGGGACTTGCTGGCGGGCTGCCGGGATGGCATGGGCTTCGTCGGCGGGGCGTACCAGTGCGGTGAGGATCCGCTTGGCCGCCGGGCGGTGGTCGGCGGGCAGGTCGTTGAGGGCGCGGTTGCACCAGCTGGCCGGGCTGCCGGTGACCTCGCCGATGCTCTGGTAGGCGTGGTGGGTGAGCCGGCCGTGGTCGCGGCGTTCCCACAGCTGGCTCAGGGCCAGTTCCAGGGGCGGGAGCAGCGTGACCGGTGCCTGCCGTGCGGATCGGCGGCCAGGACGTCGGTGATGATCCGCTCGGTCAGGCCGTCCTCGATCCGCACGCCCGCGGTGTGCGCGGGGCGGGTGATGATCGCTTGGAGTTCCCGGACGCTCAGTGTGGCAGGCACGTTGAGCAGTCCGGGGGCTGCGGCCTCCATGAGCTGGGGGGCCAGGGCGGCCAGTCGTGGGTAGAAGTCGTCGCGCATGACCAGGATTACGCTGAGGGCTGCATGCGAGTCGGTGGCCGCCACAAGCTCCTCCGCGGCGGCCCGGCGACCCGCACATCGAGGGATACACCGTACGTGCGACGGAGGGCGGGGTGCCATGAGCGTGCAGGTGCCTGCGCCCTCGTCCGGCCGCGGTCCGTCATGTCGCGGGCAGGCCCAGGTCGGCTGCCAGGCGGGCGCGGTGCCAGGCCGGCGGGCCGAAGAGCTGTGCCGAGCCGTGCGCCCGCTTGAAGTAGCGGTGGGCGTCGTGCTCCCAGGTGATGCCGATGCCGCCGTGCAGCTGGATCATCTCGCCCGCCACCGCCGAGAACGTTTCCGAGCAGGCGGACTTGGCGGCGGCCGCGCGGCGGGTCAGCTCCGGGTCACCCGCGGCGGCGGCGAAGGAAGCGCCGAGCGCGGCCGAGCGCGCCGATTCCACCAGGACGTACGCGTCCGCGAGGCGGTGCTTGACGGCCTGGAAGGAGCCGATGGGCCGGCCGAACTGGACCCGCTCCTCGGCGTAGGCGAGCGTGAGTTCAAGGCAGCGCGAGGCGGCGCCGACCTGTTCGGCGGCAAGTGCCGTGCAGGCTAGGTCCAGTACGTGCGCCAGTACCCGGTCGCCCTCACCCTCCGTCCCGACGAGCCGGCCCTCCGCCTCGGTGAGCACCACGCGCGCCTGCGTCCTGGTGGAGTCCATCGTCACCGTCGCCGCACGGTCCACGCCCGTGCCGTCCCCGGGCACCTCGAAGAGCGAGACCCCCGCTCCCGAACGGGCCGCCACGAGCAGGACCTCGGCTTCCGCACCGTCCAGCACGTGCTCCTTGATCCCGGTGATCCGCCACCTCCCCCCGGGCCCGGGGGTGGCCTCGGCCCGTACGGCCGATGGGTCCCAGGAACCGCGCTCGGCCCACGCCAGGGTTCCCACCGTGGCGCCCGAGGCCAGTTCCGGCAGCAGCCGCCCGCACGCCGCCGCGTCGCCCGAGGCGAGCACCGCCTGCACCACGAGCACCGCGGAGCCGAGGTACGGGACAGGGCTCAGCTCCCGTCCCAGTTCCTCCACCACCACGTGGACCTCCTTGGCCCCGCACCCGGCGCCGCCGTACTCCTCCGGAACGGCGAGACCCGCGACGCCGATCTGCTCGGTCAACGGCCGCCAGGCCGCTTCCCCCGCATGGCGTCCGAGTACGGCCCGCACAGCGGACCGCAGTTCTTCCTGTTCCTCCGTCAGCCTCACGCCTCTGCTCCTCTCGATGCCGGATGGGTACGGATCTGCTCGGCCGGCGCCGCAAGGTCCCGGCCCCGCGTCTCGGCCGTGCGCCAGCGCAGCAGGGCGGGGTCCGAGGGTCTCTCGGTGACGTGCGGGGGCGGTGCGGGGGACACGGCTGACTCCCAGGTGCGGTAGGGATGCGGGGGACCAATGAGCGGTGCTGGGCCTGATGGGGTGGGTGGGTGCCCACTGCCCGGCCCGGGGCAGCGGGCACCGTTCAGGGTGCGAGGGCGCGGGCGCGGCAGGCCGCGGGGGTGCCCCAGGCGTCGCGGAGGGGACGGGCCTTGCGGATCCACAGGGCGAGGTCCAGCTCCTCCGTGTAGCCGACGGCCCCGTGGAGCTGCAGGGCAGTGCGGGCGGCGGCGTACGCGGCCTCGCCCGCAGTGACCTTCGCGGCGGCGACCTCGGCGGAGCCGTGGTCCGGCCCCTCCGCCAGCGCCAGGGCGGCCGAGTGGAGCAAGGGCTGGGCGAAATCCAGAGCGATGAGCGTGTCGGCGAGGCGGTGCTTCACCGCCTGGAAGGAGCCGATGGCGACGCCGAACTGGGTGCGCTGTGTGACGTACTCGACGGTCCGGTCGAGGAGGGCGCGGCCGAGGCCGAGGGACTGGGCGGCGGTGGCGAGGGCGGCGACCTCGGCGGCGTGCGCGGCAGCGGCGGCCACCGCCGGGCCCCGCGCCAGGACGCTTCCGCCGAGCGGGCGGGCCAGCCGGCGCGCGGGGTCGGCCGAGGGCTGGACGGGGCCGGCGGTCTCCGCGAGGCGTACGGTGTCGCCCTCGACGAGGAGTACGGCGTCGGCGGTGTCCGGGTCCAGCGCGTAGGGGCTGCCGGCGACCGGCACGCACAGGGAGACGGCCGCCTTCCCCGACGCGATCTGCGGCAGCCACGCCGCGGCGGCCCCCTCCGCGCCGGAGCCGTCGATACGGTCCAGGAGCGCCGCTGCGGCGACCGTCTCCACCAGCGGGCCGGGCACGGCATGGCGGCCCAGCTCGGTGAAGGCGACGGCCAGTTCGACGGGCCGTGGGCCGAGCCCGTCGTGCCGCTCCGGTACGGCGAGGGCGAAGACACCCGCCTCCGCGAGCCGTGACCAGAGCGCGCGGCCGGGCGTGGTGTCGCCGGCCGCCCAGGCCCGTACGGCTGTGGGGGTTTCGGAGGCCGTGAGCATTCCGTCGAGGGAGCGGGCGAACTCCCGCTGTTCGTCGTCGAGGAGGAACCGCATCACCGGCGTCCCTTCGGGAGGCCGAGCAGCCGCTCGGCGATGATGTCGCGCTGGATCTCGTTGGTGCCGGCGTAGATGGGTCCGGCGAGGGAGAAGGTGTGGCCTTCGGCCCAACCGCCGTGCGCGGGCGCGTCCGCGGCATCGTCGGCCAGTTCGCCGTACGGCCCGAGCAGATCGAGGGCGGTCTCGTGAAGCGCGATGTCCAGCTCGGACCAGAAGACCTTGTTGAGGCTGGACTCGGCGCCGATCGAGCCTCCGGCGGTGATGCGTGAGGCGCAGGCGTAGGCGAACAACCGGTAGGCACGGGCGCCGATGACCACGTCGGCGACCCGGTCGCGCAGGGCGGTGTCGGAGGGGTCGGCGGTCTCCCGCCACAGCCCGGTCAGCCGCTCGGCGGCGGCCGTGAACCGGCCCGGGCTGCGCAGGGTCAGCCCCCGCTCGTTGCCCGCGGTACTCATCGCGACCCGCCAGCCCTGTCCTGGTGTGCCGATCACGTCCTCGTCGGGCACGAACACGTCGTCGAGGAAGAGTTCGGCGAAGGCGGGCTTGCCGTCGAGACGCCCGATGGGCCGTACGGTCACCCCGTCGGCGTTCAGCGGGAACATCAGGTAGGTCAGGCCCTGGTGCGGCTTTCCGGCGTCGGGGTCGCTGCGGAAAAGGCCGAAGGCGCGGTCGGCGAAGGCCGCCCGGGACGACCAGGTCTTCTGGCCACGCAGGAGCCAGCCGCCATCGGTCCGTTCGGCCGTGGAGCGCAGCGAGGCGAGGTCGGAGCCGGACTCCGGCTCCGACCAGGCCTGGGCCCAGATGACCTCGCCGCTCGCCATGGAGGGCAGGACGCGGGTGCGCTGCTCGTCGTTGCCGTACTCGAAGAGGGTGGTGGCGAGCAGGTTGATACCGTTCTGGCTGACCCGGCCGGGGGCGGCGGCCGCGTAGTACTCCTCCTCGAAGATCAGCCACTGGAGGATCGAGGCGCCCCGGCCGCCGTACTCCTTGGGCCAGGAGACCACCGACCAGCGGTCCGCGAACAGGGTCCGCTCCCAATTCCGGTGGGCCGCGAAGCCCTCCTCCGTCTCCAGGGAGGGCAGGGGGGCGTCGGGCACATGGGCGGCGAGCCAGGCGCGGGCCTCGGCCCGGAATGCGTCCTCCGCCGCGGAGAAGTCGAGGTCCATCAGGCTCCCGCCCCCTTCATCGAGCGTATGTCCATGCCACCCAGCGCGTCGGGGGCGGTCTCGGCGTTGTGCGCGTGCGCGAGGTGGTGCAGCCCGAAGACCGAGTCCATGCCGGTGTGCAGGCCCTGCAGGTCCTCGGCCTGGTTGACGGCGCGCTTGGCCAGGGCCAGGCCCATGCGGGGCATCTCGGCGATCCTGGACGCCAACTCCATGGTCTGCTCCGTCAGTTGCTCGGGCGGGACGACCCGGTTGACCATGCCGACCTCGTAGGCGCGTCGGGCGTCCATCCGGTCGCCGGTGTACAGGAACTCCTTGGCGACGCGTGGTGGCATCACCCAGGGGTGGGCGAAGTACTCGACGCCGGGGATGCCCATGCGGACCACGGGGTCGGCGAAGAACGCGTCCTCGGCGGCGACGATGAGGTCGCACACCCAGGCGAGCATCAGGCCGCCTGCGACGCAGGCGCCCTGCACCGACGCGACCATGGGCTTGGGCAGTTCGCGCCAGCGTCGGCACATGCCCAGGTAGACCTCGGACTCGCGGGCGAAGCGGCTCTCCGCACCCTCCTTGTCCGAGTGGTCCCACCAGAGTCCGGCCCGTCGGTCGAACGGCACATGGGCGTCCCGCTCGGGGGTGCCTATGTCGTGGCCGGCGGAGAAGTGCTTCCCCGCCCCGGCGAGCACGACGACCTTGACCTCGTCGTCGGCGGCCGCGCGGTAGAAGGCGCGGTCGAGGGCGTACGTCATCGCGGAGTTCTGGGCGTTGCGGTAATCGGGCCGGTCCATCGTGACCACGGCCACCGGGCCGAGGCGTTCGTAGCGGACCGGTGCCGTGGATGCGGTGCGGGCAGTGGACATCCGCCCTCCTTCCCTAACAAGTGTTTGGTAGGTTAACGTACGGCCATGAGCAACGTCGAGGAGTTCCGCAGAGAGGTCCGCGGCTGGCTGCGCGCCAACCTCACGGGCGAGTTCGCCGCCCTGCGCGGGCGCGGCGGCCCCGGACGGGAACACGAGGCGCATGCCGAACGCCTCGCCTGGGAGCGGCACATGGCCGCCGCGGGGTGGACCTGCGTCGGCTGGCCCAAGGAATACGGCGGACGGGGCGCGACCCTCGAACAGCAGGTCGCCTTCCATGAGGAGTACGCCCTCGCCGGCGCCCCCGCCCGTGTCAGCCACATCGGCGAGCAGCTCCTGGGACCCACCCTCATCGCCTTCGGTACACCCGAACAGCGCGAGCGGTTCCTCGCGCCGATCGTCGCCGTCGAGGAGCTGTGGTGCCAGGGCTACTCGGAGCCGGACGCCGGCTCGGACCTGGCGAACGTACGGACCCGCGCCGAGCGAGACGGCGACACGTGGGTGGTCACCGGGCAGAAGGTGTGGACCTCACTCGCGCACGAGGCCGACTGGTGCTTCGTCGTCGCCCGCACCGAGCCCGGATCGACCCGCCACCGGGGCCTGTCCTACCTGCTCGTCCCCCTGGACCAGCCCGGTGTGGAGATCAGGCAGATCGTCCAGCTGACCGGGACCTCGGAATTCAACGAGGTGTTCTTCGACGGGGCCCGCACCCACGCCTCCCACGTCGTCGGCGCCCACGGCGACGGCTGGCGGGTGGCCATGGCCACCCTCGGCTTCGAACGGGGCGTGTCCACCCTCGGCCAGCAGGTCGGCTTCCGACGCGAGCTGGAAGCCGTCATCGAGCTGGCCAAGCGCAACGGCGCGGCCGCCGACCCGCTGATCCGCGACCGCATCGCCCGCGCCTGGATCGGCCTGGAGACCATACGGTTAAACGCCCTGCGCATGCTCGACGGAGCCGCGGCCGGAGCCCCGGGCCCAGAGGCGTCCATCGGGAAGATCTTCTGGGCCACCTGGCACCGGGAGCTGGGCGAACTCGCCATGGACGTCTGCGGCGCCAAGGGAATGCTGGCCGACGGCGAGCCGTACGACCTCACCGACTGGCAGCGGCTGTACCTCTTCTCCCGCTCCGACACCATCTACGCCGGCTCCAACGAGATCCAGCGGAACATCATCGCCGAGCGCGTCCTCGGCCTGCCCAAGGAGTTCCGCCCATGACCGGCACACCACCCCCCTACGTGCCGGGCCACGGTCTGCTCGCCGGCCGCGGCGCCGTCGTCACCGCCGCCGCGGGCGCCGGCATCGGCGGCGCGACCGCCAGGCGGCTCCTGGAGGAAGGCGCGCGGGTCGTCGTCTCTGACGCTCACGCCCGCAGACTGAAGGAGTCCGAGGCGGAGCTGGCTGCGGAGTTCGGCGCGGACCGCGTCGCCGCCCTGCCCTGCGACGTCACCGACGAGACCCAGGTCGCCGCGCTGTTCGACCTCGCCGTGGAGCGCCACGGACGCCTCGACATCGTCGTCAACAACGCGGGCCTCGGCGGTACCGCCGACCTGGTCGACATGGCCGACGAGCAGTGGGACCAGGTCCTCGACGTCACCCTGAACGGCACCTTCCGCTGCACCCGCGCCGCGCTGCGCCGGATGAAGGCCGCGGGCGCCGGGGGCGTCGTCGTCAACAACGCCTCGGTGATCGGCTGGCGGGCCCAGAAGGGGCAGGCCCACTACGCCGCCGCCAAGGCCGGCGTGATGGCACTCACCCGCTGCGCCGCACTGGAGGCCGCCGAGTACGGAGTGCGGGTCAACGCCGTCTCCCCGAGCCTGGCCATGCACCCGCACCTGGTGAAGGTCACCACCCCCGAACTCCTCGAGGAGCTGACCTCCCGCGAGGCGTTCGGGCGCTGCGCCGAGCCGTGGGAAGTGGCCAACGTGGTCGTCTTCCTCGCCAGCGGGTATTCGTCGTACCTGACGGGGGAAGTCCTCTCCGTCAGCAGTCAGCATCCGTGAGCCGGGAATGGCCGGACGCCGAAGTGCAGCAGGAAGACCATGATGAGCCCGGCGCCCGAGCGGCGCGAGGAGATCCTCTCCGCCGCCGCCGAGGTGTTCGCGGCCCAGGGGTACAACGCCACCACCGTCCGCAAGATCGCCGACGCGGCGGGAATGCTCGCCGGCAGCCTCTATTACCACTTCGACTCCAAGGAGTCGATGCTCGATGAGATCCTCTCCACCTTCCTGGATGAGCTGCGGGCCGGATACGACGCCGTGCTCTCCGCCGGACTCGGTCCCCGGGAGACCATCGAGGCCCTCGTCACCGAGTCCTTCCGGGAGATCGACCGGCACCGCGCCGCCGTCGCCGTCTTCCAGAAGGAGTCCAGACATCTCCAGGACCAGCCCCGCTTCGGCTACCTCGCCGACTTGCAGCACAGATTCGAGAAGGCCTGGCTCGGGACCCTGGAACGCGGCGTCGCGGCCGGGGTCTTCCGCGCCGACGTCGACGTCCGCCTCACCTACCGCTTCGTGCGCGACACCGTCTGGGTCGCCGCGTCCTGGTACCGCCCGGGCGGACAGCACAGCCCCGAGGAGATCGCCCGCCAGTACCTGTCGATGGTGCTGGAGGGCATCGCCCTCCGTACATGACATGACATCCTGGACATCGAAGAAGGAGCGGCCATGGCCGAGGCATACATCGTCGAAGCGGTACGGACCCCGGTCGGCAGGCGCAGCGGCGGACTGTCCGCCGTCCACCCGGCCGACCTCGGAGCACACGTGCTGAAGGCACTGATGGAGCGCTCGGGTGCCGACCCGGCCGCCGTCGAGGACGTCGTCTTCGGCTGCCTGGACACCGTCGGCCCGCAAGCCGGCGACATAGCCCGCACCTGCTGGCTGGCCGCCGGACTGCCCGAGGAGGTGCCCGGCGTGACCGTGGACCGGCAGTGCGGCTCCTCCCAGCAGGCCCTGCACTTCGCCGCACAAGGCGTCCTGTCCGGCACCCAGGACCTCGTGGTCGCCGGTGGCGTGCAGAACATGTCGCAGATCCCCATCGCCTTCGCCAGCCGCCAGGCCGCCGACCCGCTCGGCCTGGCCGAGGGCCCGTATGCCGGCTCGGAGGGCTGGCGCGCCCGCTACGGCGACCAGCCGGTCAACCAGTTCCACGGCGCCGAGCTCATTGCCGCCAAGTGGGGCATCTCCCGCCGGGACATGGAGGAGTTCGCCCTGCGCTCGCACCAGCGGGCCGCCCGTGCCATCGACGAGGGCCGCTTCGACCGCGAGATCGTCCCGTACGGGGATGTCACCACCGACGAGGGTCCGCGTCGCGACACCACCCTGGAGAAAATGGCCGGCCTGAAGCCGCTGGTCGAGGGCGGCCGGCTGACCGCCGCGGTCTCCTCGCAGGTCTCCGACGGGGCCTCGGCGATGCTGATCGCCTCGGAATGCGCCGTACGGGAGCACGGACTGACGCCGCGCGCCCGCGTCCACCACTTGTCCGTACGGGGCGAGGACCCGATCCGCATGCTGTCCGCCCCGATCCCGGCGACGGCCTACGCGCTGAAGAAGGCCGGGATGACGCTCGACGACATCGACCTGGTGGAGATCAACGAAGCCTTCGCCTCGGTCGTCCTGGCCTGGCTGAAGGAGACCGGCGCCGACCCGGAGAAGGTCAATGTCAACGGTGGCGCCATCGCCCTCGGCCACCCGCTCGGCGCGACCGGCACCAAGCTGACGACCACCCTGCTGCACGAACTGGAACGCACCGGCGGCCGTTACGGACTGCAGACCATGTGCGAGGGCGGCGGCCAGGCGAACGTCACCATCATCGAGCGTCTCTGACACGGCCGGGACCGCCGTCGGACTCCGCCGCGGCGAACACCTGCCGCCACACGGCGTGATCGGTGCGGGGACCGCCGAGATCGTGGTCGTTGGCGGAGCCCGCCGCCTGGAGGAAGGCCGCCCCGGGGAACGTCTGCGGCAGCGGCCGGAACTCGAGGACGTCGCGGTAGAAGGCGGTGCTGCGCGCCAGGTCGGAGACGAAGAGGACGGCGTGGTTCAGCCGCTGGATCGGCATGGCGGGGTCCGTTCGTGGTCGATGCGGAGGAAGTCGTTCAAAAGATGTGTCCGCCGGGGTTCCCTCACCCCGGCGGACATGTGTGTGGGGCCTGTCTACCGCACCGGTCTCGCGCGGAGCTTCGCCAGGGTCCGGGCGTCCAGGCCAAGGCCTTCCGTGAGGGAGCAGCGGTCAGCCCGTGGCGGGCAGGGCGCGGATCGCGGCCTGCGCCTCGGCCATGAGGCGGTCGAGGAGTTCGGCGCAGGACGGCAGGTCGTCGATCAGCCCCGCGACCTGTCCGGAGGCCATCACGCCCAGATCGGTACGGCCCTCCACCATGGACGCCTTGAGCAGCATCGGGGTGTTGGCGGCCAGCAGGATCTGGCTCCACGTCAGGTCCTTGCCATGCTTCATCGCCAGGCCGTCACGGACCATCTGCGCCCAGCTCATGCCGGTCTCCCGCCGGAAGGCCGCGGCGTGCCGGACCGCCCGCGACAGCGAGGCGGCCCGGCCCGAGCGCTCCAGCGCGTCGACCAGCTCCGTGCGCAGCATCCGGTGCGGCAGTCCGTCCACCTTCGTGGTGACGGTGACGTCCGTGACCGCCGCGGCGAGGTAACGGGCCTTCACCGCGTCGGGGACCGTGCTGTCGCAGGTGAGCAGGAAACGCGTGCCCATGGCGATCCCGGCCGCGCCATAAGCGAGCGCCGCGACCAGGCCGCGCCCGTCGTGGAATCCGCCGGCCGCGACGACCGGGATGTCCACGGCGTTCACGACCTGCGGGAGCAGGACGGTGGTGGCGACGCTGCCGGTGTGGCCGCCGCCCTCCCCGCCCTGCACGATCACCGCGTCGGCGCCCCACGCCGCGACCTTCTCGGCGTGCCTCCTGGCTCCGATGGAGGGGATGACGACGACCCCCGCGTCCTTGAGCCGCGCGATCAGCTCGCGGGACGGCGCGAGCGCGAACGAGGCGACCTTCACGCCCTCGTCGATGATGATCCGTACGCGCTCGGTCGCGTCCCCGGCATCCGCGCGCAGATTCACGCCGAAGGGCGCGCCCGTACGGGACTTCACCTCGCGCACCGCGGAGCGGAGCTCTTCGACGGTCATCGTCGCCGAGGCCAGGATTCCGAGCGCGCCGGCGTCGGCGGTCGCCGAGACCAGGCGGGGACCGGCCACCCACCCCATCCCGGTCTGCACGACGGGGTGCCGCACCCCGACGAGTTCGGTGAGCGGGGTGGCGATCGTGACGTCGCTCATGAGGGGACCTCCCGGTCGCGCAGCCCCTTCGGGTCGATCTCGTCGCGGATCAGCCGCAGTTCCTCGGCGGTGGGCTCGCGGGTGTACGGCACCTCGTCAGGGACGGTCAGCGCGAAGCCGGTGGCCGCCAGGACCTCCTCGACGGTGACGCCGGGGTGCAGCGAGCGCAGCCGCATGGTGCGGTCCGGGGTCTCGAAGTCGAAGACGCCCAGGTCGCTGATGACGTCCGGGACGCAGTGATAGCGGGTCGCGGAGGGCCCGGTCGCGGCGGCCCGGTCATAGCCGACGCCGGAGACCATGTCGACCCGCTCGACGAAGACGCGCGCCGAGTGCTTGGGGACCCAGTAACTGGTCGGGTTGTTCAAGGTGTTCACCGGCGCGCCGCGCACGCCGAGGAGCTGGCGTTTCGGCTGCGCCCAGTCGCCGATGCAGCTGATGTTCTGGTTGCCGTACCGGTCGAGCTGACTCGCGCCCATCATCACGTGCCGGCGCCCGGTGGCGACCAGGGCCAGGTGCTGCCGGTACGGCAGCCAGCCCTCCACCACCCGGGGCGCGGCGCCGACCGCGGGCACGTCGGCGACGAGCAGCGCCTCTCCGTCGGTCAGCAGCAGGTCGGGGGAGAACGTGAGCTTCGCGAGGCGGGCGCCGATCATCGGGACGGTGCCCATCGGACTGGCCAGGACCTCGCCCGCGCCCCGCCATGCCTCGGCGCAGGCGACGACGCAGTACTCGGCCCGCGTCGCCGTCGCGGCCGTCGTGGTCGTGTCGGTGCCGCTCATGCTTCCTCCTCGTGGAACGCCGCGACCGCGGCCCGGTAGGCGTCCTCGTCGCCGGACAGGAACCGGGCGGTGAAGTCCCGCCATGCCTCCGGGTCCCGGGCCGCCCGGGCGTAGGCGCGTTGGAAGGTCTCGTCCCGGTCGTAGTCGGGGGCGCAGGAGGTGAAGTGCGCGCCGTTCGGAGTCTCGACGACGCCGTCGACGAACGCGCGCTTGAGCAGCAGCGACTGCGGTCCCGCGTCCTCGAGCAGTTCCGAGGCCTCCACGATCCGCTCGCAGGAGACGTACGCGGTGTCGGCGGCCTCGCAGAACAGGTCGTCGAAGTACGGGTCGGGGCCCAGGTACTGGCCGTTGCCGTGCGCGTCGGCACGGTTGAGGTGGACCAGCGCGGCGTCCAGGCGCAGCGCAGGGACGGCGACGAGCTCCTCGCGGTCGCCGTACGGGGACGTGATCGTCCGCAGCGACGGGTTGACGGTCATGACGTCCGAGGCGAGCCCGGCCCGGATGGGCATGAAGGGCAGCCGGTGCACGGCGGCGGTCAGGCCCCACATGACCATGGCCTCGTCCAGCTCCACCAGCTCGAAGGCACCACGCTGCCGGGCCGCGCCGAAGTGCGGCTCCAGAGGGATGGAGTCGAGCGTGGCGAAGGCCGCGACCAGCTGGCGGATCTTCCCGGCCGCGGCCAGCAGCCCGACGTCCGGGCCGCCGTACGAGACCACGGTCAGATCGGTGACGTCGGACCGCAGCAATGCCCGTACCAGCGCCATCGGCTTGCGCCGGGAGCCCCAGCCGCCGATGCCGATCGTCATCCCGCTCCGGAGCCGGCCCACGACCTCCTCGGCGGTCATTGTCTTGTCCCTGCTCACGGCTGCTGCTCCTCTTCCGTGTCGATGGCGTCGTCCTTGCCGAACGTGTCGCGGACCCGGTCGGCGACGCCGCTGAGATTGGCCTCGAAGGTGAAGCCCTGCTCGAAGCGGTAGCTGCGGTGGACGTTCACCGGGTCGATGCCGTTGATCGCGGCCTTGGCGAGCCGGATCAGCTGTCCGTCCTTGGCGGCGATCTCCCGGGCGAGTTCCAGTGCCGCGTCGAGCAGCCGCTCGCGCGGGACGATCCGCCAGACGGAGCCGTGCCGGTGCAGCTCCTCGGCGGTGACCGTGCGCGAGGTGTAGTACAGGGCGCGCATCAGCTGCTGGGGGACAAGCCGGGCCAGGTGCGTGGCCGCGCCGAGTGCGCCCCGGTCCAGCTCGGGCAGGCCGAAGGTCGCGTCGTCGGAGGCGACGATCGCGTCGGCATTGCCGGCCAGGCCGATACCGCCGCCGAGGCAGAAGCCGTGCACGGCGGCGACCACCGGCACCTCGCAGTCGTAGACGGCGGCGAAGGCCTCGTAGCAGCCGCGGTTGGCGCCCAGGAGGGCGCCGTGGCCGGCTGTGCGCTGGATCTCCTTGATGTCGACGCCGGCGTTGAAGCCGCGGCCCTCGGCGGTGAGCACGACGCAGTGCACCCCGGGATCGGCTCCCGCCACGCGTACCGCGGTGGCGAGGTCGTACCAGCCCTGTACGGGGAGGGCGTTGACCGGAGGGAAATCGACGGTGACGACGGCGACGCCCTCGTCCGGGGCGGAGGTGGAGACACCCATGAGCAGATCAGCTACCTTTCCACCAAACGTTTGTTAGGCAGAACATAGCAGCGGTTCGCGCGCTGCGGGAGGTGTCCCTTGGCAGTCACCATCGATCTCTCGGGATCCGTCGCCGTCGTCACCGGCGGCACACGGGGCGTCGGCGCCGGGATCGCCCGGGCCTTGCTCGAAGCCGGCGCGGAGGTCGTGACCTGCGCACGACGGGCCCCCGACAAGCCCATCGAGGCTGCCGGGCGCACAGCCCGCTTCCTCCGCGTCGACCTGCGCGCCCCGGCCGACGTCGCGGACTTCTTCGACCGGGTGCGCGGCGACCACGGAAGGCTGGACGTCCTGGTCAACAACGCCGGGGGAACACCGTTCCGGATGCTCGGTGACGGGGGAGCCGAGCAACAGGCCCGGATCGTCGAGCTGAACCTCGTCGCCCCCTTGACCGCCTCCCTCGCCGCGTACGAGGTGATGCGCCATCAGCGTGGGGGAGGGGCCATCATCATGATCGGCAGCGTCAGCGGCACCCGCCCCTCACCGGGCAGCGCGGCCTACGGAGCCGCCAAGGCGGGCCTGGACAACCTCGCCCGGTCCATGGCGGTGGAATGGGCGCCGCTGGTGCGGGTCAACACGCTCGTCCCCGGCATGGTGCGCACCGAACTGTCCCACCTGCACTACGGGGACGAGGACGGCATCGCCTCCGTCGGCCGCACGGTGCCGCTCGGCCGGCTCGCCGAACCCGCCGACATCGGCGACGCCTGTGTCTTCCTCGCCTCCGACCGAGCCGCGTACATCAGCGGTGCCAGCCTCCTCGTGCACGGGGGCGGGGAACGTCCGTCCTTCCTGGACGCGGCCACGGTCAACCACTGACGACCCACTCATCGCCCATCACTCGTTGCTCATCACTCACCGAAAGGCACCCACCATGACAGGACTGTGCAACGGACGCGTCGTGATCGTCACCGGGGCCGGCCGCGGGCTCGGCCGCGCGCACGCGCTCGCCTTCGCCGCCGAGGGCGCCAAGGTCGTCGTCAACGACCTCGGCGTCGGACTGGACGGCACCGGAGGCGGCGCGGGGCCGGCCCAGCAGGTCGTCGACGAGATCACGGTGTCGGGTGGGGAGGCGGTCGCCCACGGCGGCGACATCGCCACCGCAGACGGCGCGGCCTCGCTGATCGCCAGCGCCCTGGACACATTCGGCCGCCTCGACACCCTCGTCAACAACGCGGGCTTCCTGCGCGACCGCATGCTGGTCAACCTCGACGAGGACGACTGGGACGCCGTCGTGCGCGTCCACCTCAAGGGCCACTTCCTGCCGCTCAAGCACGCCGCCGCGCACTGGCGGGCGGAGGCCAAGGCCGGACGCGGGCCCGTGGCGCGGGTGGTCAACACCAGCTCCGGCGCGGGCCTGCTGGGCAGCGTCGGCCAGGGCAACTACGCCGCTGCCAAGGCCGGGATCGTCGGCCTTACCCTCGTCGCCGCCGCCGAGACGGCCCGTTACGGCGTCCAGGTCAACGCGATCGCCCCCGCCGCCCGCACCCGGATGACCGAGCAGACCTTCGCCGAGACGATGGCCGCCCCCGAAGGGGCCGGCTTCGACGCGATGGCTCCGGACAACGTCTCTCCCCTCGTTGTCTGGCTGGGCTCCGCCGCCTCGGCCGGGGTCACCGGCCGCGTCTTCGAGGCCGAGGCCGGCCGGATCACCGTCATGGAGGGCTGGCGCTCCGGCCCGACGGCTGACAAGGGCGCCCGCTGGACCCCGGCGGAGGCCGGCGAGACGGCACTGAAGCTGCTCGCGGAGTCCGAGCCCCCGCAGCCGGTGTACGGGAGCCGCTGACCACCCGACCGGACACGTGCGCCGTACGGGCCCGCCGACACGGAACGGAGCCGTCGCCCGGAGGCGTCCCGGCGCAGGTGGTGGTTCCCGCTCACCGGGAAGGTGGTGGGACTTCCTCTCCTGTGACGCGCACGGGACGGCCGAGGGCCGAAGTGGTTCTGACCGACGAGGAGCGGGAGACTCTGCTTCGCTGGTCGCGGGACCGTGATCAGGCGTTCGCGGCGGTGAGTCGGATGCCGCTGATCAAGTCCGGGCGGATACGGACCGCATAGTCCATGGTTTGGTTCACCCAGGGGTTGAGCAGTGCGCGGTAGCGGGCCAGTTCGCCCGGCTCGGTCACCAGTTGGGCGTAACCGGTGACCATCACGCTCCAACCGAGGTGCATGTCCGGGTCGATGGCGTCGGCCTCGTAGGCGACGACCACGCCCCGGCCGTCGGTCTGCCGCGTGCGCGAGGTCAGCGCCGCGCCCTCGTGCGTGCGGATGACGATGTCGCCGTTGTCCAAGACGTGGTTCACTGGCCGGATGGTCGGCAGCGCGTGACGAGTGAAGACGATCCTCCCGAAGGACACGCTGCCCAGCAGCCGCAAGGCTTCCTCGCTGTCGAACTCGACGCTCCGGCGCGGTCCGGCAGGAAAGGTCTGGGCGTGGTCGATGGTCATGGCAGGCTTCCGTACGGTTTCGTTGATCACTGTGGTGTGTCTTCGGCCGACGCGCGGATGCTGTCGCGTGGCCGGTCGCCGTGGTGACGGCCGAGGCGCGCCGCTACGGCATGTAAGTGGTCGTGTTTCGAGTCGAGCCGTGGACGGCTGCCTCTCCGTGGCACCCGGGTGAAGTGGGCCCCACGGGCAGGCTCGACCAGGTCATTGGAACCGCACCAGAGCTCCTCATACCAGGGCCGTTCGGCCCTCGTCCGCGTCCGGCCGGCCCACCCCAGTAGTAGGCGGTGCGCAGGATGTCCTGCATGTCATCGAGCATGGGCATCCACGGGTTGGCGGGCGCGCACTGGTCCTCGTAGGCGTTCAGGGCCTGCTGGAGCAGCGCGTCGAGGAAGGATCGCTCGTCGATGCCGAGGGCCTGGAAGGACGGCTCGATGCCCACGGCGTTGCGCAGCCGCTCCACTGCGCAGGCCAGCGGCTCCACGTCCTTCTGCGGGTGGCGGCGGGCAGGCCGAGGGCGCGGGCGATGTCCTGGAAGCGTTCCGGAGCCCGGTAGTTCTCGTACCTGGGCCGGCCCGTCAGCTTGGTCGGAACGGTGCCGTTGTAGCGGATGACGTGCGGCAGTAGGACGGCGTTGGTGCGCCCCTGTGCGATGTGGAAGGTGGGCGCCGAGGGTGTGCGACATGGCGTGGACGATGCGGAGGAAGGCGTTGCAGGAGGCCATGCCCGCGGTGGTGCCCGCCTTGTGCATCTTCTCCCGCGCGTCCGGGCGGCCCGTGCGGTTGTTCACCGCCGCCTCGAGGTTGCCGGAGATCAGGCGGATCGTGTGCAGGGCGAGGCCGTCGGTGAAGCCGTTGGCGTACGCGACACGTACGCCTCGATGGCGTGGGTGAGCGCGTCGAGGCTGCTGTTGGCGGCCGGCGCCGGGGCAGGTCCGCGGTGAGCAGCGGGTCGACGATGGCGATTCAGTGCGCAGCCGGCTGCGCAGGGCGGCAGTCGTCGATGTCAAACCCGAGCCTGCTGACTACACCGACGACGCCTTCCACACGCCAGGTTGACCGAACGGCCAGAGGGATGTCACTACGGTGGTGGAGGCGTCCCTCCAGCATGACCATGCCGTCCCGGACGGAAACGGTGACGGCGCAGGGTGGCAGGCCCAGTGCGCTGACCAGGACCGCCTCCACCACCTGCTGACGGATCTCCTCGTCCGTACGCAGGAAGACCCGCAGCAGGTCGCGGCGGGTGGCGATACCGATGAGGCGATCCTCCTCATCCACCACGGGAAGACGGTCGACGACCTGACGTTCCATCAGCCGTGCGGCATCCGACACACGTTGCTCCGGATGTATGGTGACCGCCGGGGTCGTCATCAGCTCTCCCGCGGTCGTGGCCACAGGGCCGTGCGCGAGATCGGCGCCGGAGACCACCCCGACCACCTTGTCATCGTGGTCGACGACCGGTAGTGCGCGGATACGGTGCCGATCCAGCAACGCCGCCACGTCGTCCAACGGCGTCTGCGGGCTTGCGCAGACGACCTCGCTGGTCATGACTTCGCCGACGGTGCGCGTCTTCATGGCGCTTCCCTCCTTCACGGTGCGAGCGGGAGACAGGCAGACCTTGCTCCCCGCTGGGTGACAGTGCCGCTACCTCGAGGCACCTACCGGCCGCCTCGCCGCTCCTTCAGCCACCCTGCGCGGCGGCGCAGGGGCCAGACGTACCTGGTGGACGGCCGACCCGCCTCGCACCGGACGGCCGGGAGACTCTAATCCCGCCCGCTGATGGCCTGGCCACCGCGCCACGGCGGGGGAGTGGCCGACCTGCGGGCCGCCTCCTTGCGGTGCAGGACCCGAGTCATCTGGCTGCGGATGCGGTCCTGCAGCCGGTCCGCCAGTTCATGTGCCGTCGCCTCCTGGGCGTGCACGACCACAAGAGTGTTGCCCACGACGAACTCGGCCCCGGCAGACCAGGGCTGCCCCTCGTGGTGCGCCGCTGCCTTCGCGATCCTCACCTCGCCGCTGACGTCTGGAACTCCGGGCCGGTCGAGGGCCGTGCCGACCTTGGTCCGAACGTACGCGAGCGCTTCTTCGTCCACATCGCCTGCCGCTCGCACCTGTACTGCGACGGTGGAGGTGATGTGGGTGCCGGTGTCCTTCGCAGTCATCTGCTCCGCTCCTTCGATCGTTGGGCAGCGACTTCAGACTTCTGCGAGGACCGGCGTGGGCCCAGGGCTGTCAGGCCCCGGGAACGGGGCCATAGGGCCTCCCCATTCAGGGCCGCCGGACTCGCCCTTCGGCAGTGTGGGTCCGACCGGCTGCCGGGAGCCGCCAGGGGGCGTGGTCCGCGACGTGGACGTGTCCGGCCCGCCAGTTCGTCCCCGCGCGGCACCACTTCTTCTGGCTGCGGGAGGCCCTGTGGAAACAGGGCCGACTGGCCCTGGCCCTTCGGTCCGGATCCGGGAAAGCTCCCGGCACGGAGACCGATACGTCCAAGTGGACATCGACGAGGAACGCGGAACCAGGGAGCGAATGATGGCAGACAGCAAGCAGCCCGGCCCCGACAGCCCGATCCGGGTCTTCCTGCTGGACGACCACGAGGTGGTACGACGTGGAGTGCGCGACCTGCTGAACGACGAGCCGGACATCGATGTGATCGGCGAGGCCGGCACCGTGGAGCAGGCGCTGGTGCGCGTCCCCGCACTGCGCCCGCAGGTGGCGGTCCTGGACGTCCGGCTGCCCGACGGTGACGGCGTGACCGTGTGCCGGGAGCTGCGCTCGCGCATGCCGGAGCTGGCCTGCCTGATGCTGACCTCCTTCGACGACGAGGAGGCGCTGCTGGACTCGATCATGGCGGGCGCGTCCGGATACGTTCTGAAGCAGATTCAAGGGTCAGACCTGGTGTCCGCAGTACGCACCGTGGCCCGCGGCCAGTCACTGCTGGATCCGAGCGCCGCCACCAGGCTGATGGCCCGTCTTCGGGGCGGGCGGCAGCAGGAGGAGGAGGAGCCGGACGCCCTATCCGGTCTGACCGAGCGGGAGCGGGATATCCTCGCCCTGATCGGCGAGGGCCTCACCAACCGCCAGATCGGCCAGCGGCTGTACCTCGCCGAGAAGACGGTGAAGAACCACATCTCCCGCCTGCTCGCCAAACTTGGCGTGGAGCGCCGTGTCCAGGCCGCGGTCATAGCCACCCAGGTCCAGGACCAGCAGAGGTAGGAAGGGCGCTGAAGCCCCGGGGCCCAGCAACTGGGCGGAAAGCTGGAGCTGTCCAGCCCGGCCGACGGCGGCGGCACCACGCTGACCTGGCGGGTGCCCGTGGAGGAGGGCTGGGCGGGGCGCTCCGCGGATCAGCTGTACGCTCCGCGGAGCGTCGAGACAACGCCGTCGAACTCGTAGGCCCGCGCCGGTGTCGTCGCCGTGTCACCCAGATGCCACACGTGCGGTGCGAACAGCCAGGACAAGCCGACGAGTTCGTTGTCGCGGAGGGTCTCGACGACGGCGCTGCGGCGATCGGGCACATGCGTGTCGAGTTCGATCGAGCCGGTGCGGATGATCCAGAAGCGGTTCGCGTTGGCACTCTCGTTGAACTGGCGCTTTCCCTGCGGGAAGGACACCTCCCGGGCGACACGCAGAAGCCGTTGCCGGTGCTCGGCGGGCAGCGCTTCCAGCGTGCTCGGGGTGTTCATGGCCTGCCTCCCGGACGGGTGTCGGAACCTGGCAACTCCAGCGTGTGGCGGCCGAGAGCAGACGAGGGGCCATCCCGCCGGGAGCACGGGCCACCCCGTCCCGAGGCAGAGTTTGATCCGTCCGGCCGGCAGGGTTCCAGCGGCGGCGGCTGACCTGCGACCGGAGTTACGGCCTGGGGCACGATAGCGAGTGGGCTCCCGGCGTCATGCGACTCCGCCTCCGGCGTTGTCGTCAGTCGACGACTCCCCCATAGCCCTGAGGCATGGGGGGACTCCCTTCGCGTCGCCTCCCTCCTCCGCCTTGGATTCGAAGCCGCATGACGCCGCTCGCTGATCCACTCATTATCGTGCACCAGGCCGTTAGCCGGGCCGGGCCTCAAGCCACCGACGGTAGGCGGCAACCGCCGTCGGAAGCGTCGGGAAGATGAGATCCGTCCCGACCGAGCCAGCGAGACCGTACGCCTTCAGGTCGTCCAGCAGGTCCTGTTTGACCCGGGCGAGGGCGAACACGATGCCGCGGCCGTTCAGTTCGCGGCGCAGTTCGTCGACCGCGTCGAGGGCAGTGATGTCGACCTCAACGTTCGCCTCGGTGTTGAGGACGAACCAGTGGACGGGATCGGTCTGTCGGGCGACCGCGGCCAGCGCACGGCGCCGGAAGTCCTCCGCGTTGGCGAAGAACAGCGGCGAGTCGTAGCGGTAGACCAGCAGACCGGGAATCGTGCGGGCCTGGGGGTAGTCGTCCACGTCGTGCATGCCCGCCATGCCGGGCACCAGCCCCTCCACCGCGTCGTGCGGGCGGGCCACCCGGGTCAGCAACTCGGCGACCGACAGGCCCACAGCCACGATCACGCCGTACAGGATGTCCAGGGCGAGCACCCCGGCCAGGCAGCCGAGCGCGAGCAGCAGTTCGCGGCGGCGGAAGGACGCCAGGCGGCGGAAGCCCGCGAGGTCGATCATCCGCACGGCGGCGTAGACGACGAGCGCGCCCAGCACGGCGGAGGGGGTGCGGGTCAGGAGGGGGCTGAGGAAGAGCAGGACGGCCAGTACCGCTACCCCGGCGACCAGGGAGTACGCCTGGCTGCGGGCGCCTGTAGAGGAGGCGAGGGCGGTGCGGCTGGCGCTGCTGCTCACCGGGAAGCCGTGCAGGGCAGCGGCGCCCAGGTTAGCCGCGCCCAGGGCGAGGAACTCCTGGTTGGCGTCGAGCCCGGGCTCATCTGCCTCGCGGCCGGTGAACGCCCGTGCGGTGAGGATGAAGTCGGTGTAGGCGACCAGGAGCACGCCGAGAGCGGGCAGCACCAGGTGCGGCAGCTCGCTCAGGTCCGGCAGGGCGAGGTCCGGCAGCCCCGAGGGGACCTTGCCGATCACCTTGATGCCGTAACGGTCGTCGAGGTCGAAGGCCACCACGGCCGCCGTACCGAGGACCATGGTGAGCAGCGGCCCGGGCAGCGCACGGACGTAACGGGTCACCAGGAAGAGAAAGACGAGCGCGGCGGCCGAGTAGACGACGGTGCTCCGGTGGACGTCCGTCAGATGGCTGGCGAACGACCACAGTTGGGGGAAAAACCCGGAGCCGGTAGTCCTCACCCCGGTGAGTTTGGGCACCTGGTCCACCATCATGATCAGGGCCAAGCCCGCGAGGTAGCCGATCAGGACGGGACGGGAGAGCAGGTCCGCGAGGAAGCCCAGCCGCACCGTCCGCGCCACGAGGCACAGCAGCCCGACTGTGGCCGCGAGGGCGGCCGCCAGCGAGGCGTAGCGGCCGGAGTTCCCCGCGGCGAGCGGGCCGACCACGGTGGCCGTCATGAGGGCGGTCGTCGACTCGGGACCGACCGACAGCAGGCGCGAGGAACCGAACAGCGTGTACAGCGCCAGGGCCGGCAGGATCGCCCACAGCCCGGCAACCGGTGGCAGCCCCGCCACACCCGCGTACGCCATGACCTGCGGCACGAGGTAGGCCGCCACGGTCACTCCGGCCAGCAGGTCGCCCTTCAGCCACGCACGCCGATAGCCGAGAAGCGCGGCGAGGCCAGGCACCAGGCGGTGCCACCCGGGAATGTGCCCGTCCGAGCCGTCGGTCATGCGCCGCCTTTCGCCCTCACGATCCTCCGGAGCGCCGCCATCCCTCCAGCCGGGGGCGTGATCCGCGAAATGCCCACAAGGTCCCACGTGTGCCGTGCACAATGCGTTCGCCCAATGGGCCCCGCAGAAAGGGACCTTCAGCCAAATGGCCGCAGACCTTCGGCATCCGGCGGTGCGCGGCGCCCGCGACAAGAGTGAGGAGCGTCAGGACAACGACCAGACACCCCCGAAGGGATCACCGCCATGGCCGTGCACGAGCACCCTCACCGGAGTCCCGGCTTCCACCTGTCCTTCCGCAGGAACCGTACCGGCTCCGCGATCGCCGTGTCGGCACGCACCGACACCCACGCCGTGGGGGCCTACGCCCTGGCGTCCCTGCGTCTACTCACCGGGTTCGTCTTCCTGTGGGCGTTCCTGGACAAGACTTTCGGCTTCGGCTACGCGACCGCGTCCGGCAAGGGCTGGATCGACGGCGGGTCGCCGACGAGGGGCTTCCTCGGTTCCGTTGCCGCCGGGCCGATGGAGTCGACGTTCCACTCGTGGGCCGGTGACGCCTGGGCGGACTGGCTGTTCATGCTGGGCCTGCTCGGCATCGGCGTGGCCGTCATGGCCGGTGTGGCTCTGCGGCCGGCGGCGGTGGCGGGCACGGCGATGATGGTGTTGATGTGGATCGCCGAGTGGCCGCCGGCCAAGCACCTGTCGGACGGGTCGCCGAGCATGTCGACGAATCCCTTCGCCGACTACCACGTCATCTACGCGGTGGCACTGATCGCCGTGGCGGCCGCGGGCGCGGGTGCCACCTGGGGCCTGGGCCGGCTGTGGGCGCGGCTCCCGATCGTCCGCGACCACACCTGGCTGCGCTGAAAGCCCACGGTGCGACGGCCGCTCGTTCGGGGACCGTCGCACCGAGCACTGCGCAGGCCCATCGGCCCGGCTGAAGGACCAATGGCCCCTACCCCGAAAGACCCCCTGAACACGACGCTGGAATCGGGTCCCTTCGGGTCCCCGATTCAGGAGGTGGAGATTATGCCCCGTACCATTACCGTAGGTTTCGACGGCTCGCCCGAGAGCCGGGCTGCCGCCGAATGGTCTGCCCGCGAGGCGAAGCTGCGCGGACTACCGGTGAGGCTCGTTCAGGTCTGGGAACCGGTACCGGGGCCCATGGCCCAGGCCCCGCTCCTCGGCGTCGAGACCCAACAGCACTGGACCGAGAGGGTGCCGCGCGAGGCCGCCGAAGGGCTGCGGCTGCGCCACCCCGGCGTCGAGGTGACCACCGAACACGTCACCGGAAGGCCCGCCGAGGCCCTGGCCCGCGTCGCGCAGGACGCCGAACTGCTCGTCCTCGGCTCTCGCGGCTTGGGCGGACTCGGCGGGTTTCTGGTCGGCTCGGTCGGCCTCGCAGCCGTGGCGTCCACCGAGCGACCCGTCGTCCTGGTCCGCGCCGGAGAGCAGGCCACCGACGAGCACGAGATGGACAAGGGCGGCATCCCGTCCACCGCCGCTCCCTTCCGCCCCGTCGTCCTGGGACTCGACGTCGGCAGCCCCGACGAGGCGCTGATCGGGTTCGCCCTCGACGCCGCCACGCGCCGGAACGTGCCGCTGCGCGTCGTGCACGGCTGGAACCCGCCGCCCTACTACGCCTACGGCATGGCCCTGGAGGCCGCGGTCCAGCGGGAGCTGGCGGAGGTCAACTCCACCGTCCTGACCGAGGAACTGCGCCCCTGGCGGCAGAAGTTCCCCGACGTCGAGATCGTGGCGGAGTCCCGCTACGGCAGCCCGTCCAACCTCCTGATCGACGCCTCTCGGGAGGCCTCCCTGGTCGTCGTCGGCCGACGCATCCGCCGCTCTTCCGTCGGCGCCCACATCGGCACTGTCACCCACGCCGTCCTGCATCACGCCACCGCCCCCGTCGCCGTCGTCGCACACGACTGACGCGCCACTGCAGAAGGAGAGTGCAGATCCTCTCTCAGCTTTGCGAGCGGTCCGGTCTCCGTGAACCGGTGTGTCGCGGTGAGCCCCCTGGCGGGCGCCGGTCGGGTGGGGGAGGGTGGAAAGCATTGCGGACCTGCCGGACCATCTGTTGTGGAAGAAGGGATTCCTCATGTCCGTCGACACGCAGCAGGCGCCCGCCCAGCTCTCCGACGAAGAGCTGTGGACGCTGGACGCCCACTGGCGCGCCGCGAACTATCTGGCCGTCGGCCAGATCTACCTCATGGCCAACCCCCTGCTGACCGAGCCACTGAGGCCCGAGCACGTCAAACCGCGGCTGCTCGGCCACTGGGGCACCTCCCCCGGGCTGAACCTGGTGCACACCCACCTCAACCGTGTCATCAAGGCCCGCGACCTGAACGCCCTGTGCATCTGGGGGCCGGGCCACGGCGGGCCTGCCGTGGTCGCCAACTCCTGGCTGGAGGGCTCGTACTCCGAGACCTACCCAGACATCACGCGGGACGCGGCAGGCATGGGACGGCTGTTCAAGCAGTTCTCGTTCCCCGGCGGCGTGCCCAGCCACGTAGCGCCCGAGACACCCGGATCCATCCACGAGGGCGGCGAACTGGGCTACTCGCTGTCGCACGCCTACGGCGCCGCCCTGGACAACCCCGACCTGCTGGTCGCCTGCGTCGTCGGCGACGGCGAGGCGGAGACCGGCCCGCTGGCCGCCTCGTGGCACTCCAACAAGTTCCTGGACCCAGTGCACGACGGCGCCGTCCTGCCGATCCTCCACCTCAACGGCTACAAGATCGCCAACCCGACGGTGCTCGCCCGGCTCCCTGAAACGGAACTCGACGCGCTGCTCCATGGGTATGGCCACGACCCGATCCACGTCACGGGCGACGACCCGGCCGCCGTCCACCGTTCCATGGCCTGCGCCATGGACAGCGCGCTGCACCGCATCGCCGCAATCCAGCGCACCGCCCGCCAGGACGGCGCCACCGAGCGCCCGCGCTGGCCCGTGATCGTGCTGCGCACCCCGAAGGGCTGGACCGGTCCGGCCGAGGTCGACGGCCTGCCGGTCGAAGGCACCTGGCGCGCCCACCAGGTCCCGCTGGCTGCCGTCCGCGACAACCCCGACCACCTGCGGCAGCTGGAGGCATGGCTGCGCTCCTACCGCCCGGAGGAACTGTTCGACGAACACGGCCACCCCCGTCCCCAGGTGCTGGCCTGCATTCCCGAAGGCGACCGCAGGCTCGGCGCCACCCCGCACGCCAACGGCGGACTGCTGCTGCGCGGACTCCCCCTGCCACCGCTTGAGACGTACGCCGTCGAAGTCGACAAGCCCGGCGCGACCCTCCACGAACCCACCCGCGTCCTGGGCGACCTGCTCGAACACGTCATGCGATCCACCGCCGACCGGCGCGACTTCCGCCTGGTCGGCCCCGATGAGACCGCCTCCAACCGCCTTCAGGCCGTCTACGCGGCCAGCGGCAAGGCGTGGCAGGCCGAGACCCTGCCCGTGGATGAACACCTGGACCGGCACGGCCGGGTGATGGAGATCCTGTCCGAACACACCTGCCAGGGCTGGCTGGAGGGCTACCTGCTGACCGGCCGGCACGGGCTCTTCTCCTGCTACGAGGCGTTCGTGCACATCGTCGACTCGATGGTCAACCAGCACATCAAATGGCTGCGCGTCACCCGACGGCTGCCCTGGCGGGCCCCCATCGCCTCCCTCAACTACCTGCTCACCTCGCACGTGTGGCGGCAGGACCACAACGGCTTCTCCCACCAGGACCCCGGTTTCGTCGACCACATCCTCAACAAGAGCCCGGAGGTGGTACGGGTCTACCTACCGCCGGACGCCAACACCCTGCTGTCCGTTGCGGACCACGCGCTGCGCAGCCGCGACTACGTGAACGTGATCGTCGCCGGAAAGCAACCCTGCTTCGACTGGCTGTCGATGGACCAGGCCAAGGTCCACTGCGCGCGCGGCGCCGGCATCTGGGACTGGGCCGGCACCGGGGACGGCACCCGTGAACCGGACGTGGTGCTCGCCTGCGCGGGCGACGTCCCGACCCAGGAGGTGCTGGCTGCCGCCCAGCTGCTGCGCCGACACCTGCCAGAACTGGCGGTGCGCGTGGTGAACGTCGTCGACATCGCCCGCCTGCTACCGAGCGAGGAACACCCGCACGGGATGAGCGACTTCGAGTACGACGGCCTGTTCACCGTCGACAAGCCGGTCATTTTCGCCTACCACGGCTACCCGTGGCTGATCCACCGGCTCGCCTACCGGCGCACCGGGCACCGGAACCTGCACGTGCGCGGCTACAAGGAGATCGGCACCACAACCACCCCGTTCGACATGGTGGTGCGCAACGACCTGGACCGCTACCGGCTGGTCATGGACGTCATCGACCGCGTCCCGGGGCTCGCCGTCCGTGCCGCTGTCGTGCGCCAGCGGATGGAGGACGCCCGGCTGCGCCACCACGACTGGATCCGGGAGCACGGCACCGATCTGCCCGAGGTCGCCGACTGGACCTGGGACGGCTGACCGGATTGGTTTGACCATGGGGCCTGCGGGACCGCACTGCGCGAGGAAGCCACCACGCCCCGTCGTACCGTCGCCGTGGGCCGGGGCGTCTCATGCGCGGTGCTCCATTCCCCCGTCCCGTCCGCTTCGGGGAGCCGCGCGGCCTCAACCTGCGTTCATGCGCTGAAGGCCCCGGGCCTCCGTCGGGGGCAGGAGGCCCGGGAGCGTCAGCCCTCACCGTCCGGGTGGAACCGGATGCGTTCGCGGCCCCGACCCTGCGCCGGGAGGAAGCCCGGGACGCGTCCGGCCGCCAGGGCGTCCGGACGGGGCCGCCATGCGGGGACGGTGCGGCGGTACGCCTCGTAAACCGCATCACGCGTGCCGGTGGCCACGGCGCGCGTCGAACGCGGCCCAGGCACGGTCCCACTGCACCCCGCGGTGCCTGTCCAGTCGTCGCCGGGCGGCCCAGCAGACGCCCACCACCAGCACGCCCGTGCCCGCTGCCGAGGCCGCACCGAGGGCGGCTCCTTGCGACTTGGCCTGGGCGGGGGTGGGCGGCGCGGGCTGGACACGGCCGACGTCGTCGAGCCACACCGTGGTGGGAGAGCCAACCTTGCTACCCGCTGCTACGGAGGCGGTGTCGGACCTGGGGGAGCCGCCGGGCGTTGTCCACCGTACGGTCGCTCGCACACGGCTGTCGGTCGCCGCCACGGAGAACCGTGACAGCGCTGGGGGAGCGTCCTCCATGAGGTGCGCGGTGACCCGATGCAGTCCTCGGGCCTCGTCGAGCGCCGAGCGCTCGGCGACACCAGCCGTCACGACGCCCACAGTCGGCGTGGCGAGCAGCAGTATCGCCGTCGCTGCCACACCGATCCAGGCTTCGGCGGTGTCGGAGCGGCGTTTGAGCGGATTGCGCCGCCAGCGCCACCACAACACTCTGCCGTTCCGTTTCAGCATGCGTGCATCCCTCCCTGTCCGACCGGCGTGAACTCCATTTCGCTACGGTGACGCATCTTCGAACTGCGGGCGCAGAGCCCACTGGGCCGTCGTGGCAGGGCCGTTCGGCCCTGATTGCGGAGCCAACGGGTGTGGGGTTGCTGAAGTGCTCCATCGCACAGTGCCGTTCATGAGGGGCGAAGTGAAGGACGGCCTGGGGGCGGGGGAACTGCGTGACGCGGTCGCACTGCTGGCGGCTTTCCTGGGCACCGCGCCGCTGACCGAGGTCATCGCCGGACTGGAACGGGATCTGGAAGGCACATGCGCAGGGGATGCGGGGCCGCGGCCGCGGCCAGAGGCATCGGTCCCGACCTGTTGGTGGCCGGGCTGACCGTGCGTGAAGGGCTCGGCCGTGTCAACGACCGGTAGAGGCTGATCTTGCGGCGCAGACGAACATCTCGACGTAATAGCGTTCCAGCGCCTTGGGCTCCTGCCCGGTGAACCACGTGACGAAGGCGGCCGGGCGCTCGGCGGCAGGCGAGGACGGCAGTGCCTCGACGGTAGCCTTCAATACCCGTCGGGCAGCGGTGAGTTCGGCGTCCGGTTACTGCAGCAGCAGCGAGCACAGCCGCAGCAGCAGAATGCGCGCCTTGCTCACCTCGGATGTGAGCCGGGCGGGACGGCGTACGGCCGCCCAGACGCGCGTCCGCACGAGGGCGGGAATCGTTGCGGGCAGCGAGCTCACAGGTGGCCTCCGGCGGGGGTTTCGGCAATGGTCCAGGCGCTGGGGTGCGGTCGGCCGGGGGTGGGTGTGCCCCTGCACCTGGCGCGATGCATCCGTGCCGACGGACCGTCCGGCCCTGGCACGAGTGCCGGATCGAGGGACTGTCGGCCCACCGGGAAGGACCGGTCGGCCGCCGCGCCGGTCGGTCCCGACTCCGCATGCTGATCAGCGACCGATCCGGAGGTATCCGTGTACTACTGCAACCAGCGTCTGTGCGGCCTGCACCGACGTCGCCCCTCATGGGTGCTGCGCACGGTCTGGGCCGGTTATCGGCCGGCCGCCCGCTTCGTCTGCCCTGACTCCAGGGCGGCCGGAAACAGCCTCAGGGCGCTGGGAGGGGCTGTGGGGTGAGCACAGCCGCCCGTGCCATCCGCCGCCAGCGGCACGACGCGGGGGAGCGGCCGTTCATCGTCAACTGGGAGTTCACCCGGGCTTGCCCGCTGGCCTGTCTGCACTGCCGGGCCGAGGCCGTGCCCGACCGCAACCCGAGGGAGCTGGACACCGCCGCCGCGCAGGACCTGCTGCACCAGGTGGCCGCCTTCGGGCAGCCCGCGGTCGCTGCGCACGTGGTGGTACTGGTCCGCATGGGCCGGAAGACGGTCGACCACGAGTACGTGCTGGTCTCCTCCGAGCTCTACCTCGGCACGCCGGGCAGCGCGGCCCAAGTGGCGAAGATGAGTCAGGAAACCCCGGACGCCTGGGTGTTCAACGGCGCCGCCGCCCAGTGCGCCAAGGCACCGTTGACGCTGAAGGCCGGCGAACGGGCCCGCTTCTGGGTGGTCGCCGCCGGACCGCGCGACGGCACCGCCTTCCACGTCGTCAGTACTGTCTTCGACGCCGTCTACAAGGAAGGCACTTACTCACCGAAACCCGGTGACTCCAGAGGATCGCAGGTGCTCGACCTGGCCCCGGCCCAGGGCTGGTTCGTCCAGACCACCTTTCCCGAGGCCGTCCCCTACTCCTTCATCGACCACGACTCGCGTCACGCCGAAGCCGGGGCCATGGGCATGGTGGAGGTGAGCGACTGATGGACACCGTTGGCCTGTGGTCCCTGGTGCGGTTCGTACACGTGGCCGGCGGCGCCCTCTGGGTCGGCGGCCAACTTGCCCTTTCCCTGGTGATCCTGCCGCTGGCCCGCCACCTGCTCGCACCGGAGGCCAAGGACCGCTTCACCGCCGCGGCGGGCCGTCGGTTCGGCATGCTGACCGGGGCGGTGTTCCTGCCGACGCAGGTGGCCACCGGCTGGGCCATGGCCTGGCACAAGGGCGTCACCGGGGCCTCGCTCACCGAACCCGGCTACGGCCGTACCTTGGCGGCCAAACTCGCCCTCTTCGTAGTGGTGATGCTCGCCGCGGGCGGCCACGGCATCGCCCACGCGAAGGGCCACTCCGAACTTGCCCGGATCCTGGCGGTCGTCTCCCTCGTCGGCTCGCTCGGCGTCGTCCTGCTGGCCACCGCCCTGCCCGCCACCTGACCCGTGGCCACGACGAAGAGAAGAGAGGCATCATGCGTACCCAAGCCCCACTGGACGCCGCCACCGTGGAGTCGCTCCTGACGGCGGCCGTGGCAGCCCCGTCGATCCATAACACACAGCCCTGGCGCTTCCGCCTGGACCCCGACAGCCAGGCAGTGGAGGTCCGTTCGGCGCCGGAGCGAACACTGCCGCTGACCGACCCGATGCACCGCGCCCAGTATCTGTCCGTGGGCGCCGCGGTCTTCAACCTCCGGCTCGCCGCCGTCGACCAGGGCTGGCGGCCGGAGGTGAGACTGCTGCCGGATCCGCACGAATCAGGGCTGTTGGCCACCGTACGACTGACCGGTCGACTCGGCGCGGACGACCAGCCGTCGGCCCCTGGCCTCTATGAGGCCATCGCGCGGCGCCACACCAGCCGGATGCCGTTCACCGGCCGACCGGTGCCCGAGCCGATCGTGGCGGAGATGGCGTCGGCCGCGCATGCCGCCGGCGCACGCCTGCACGTGCCGGCCATCGCAGGAACACGGCGGCTGCTCCGTCTGACCGCCGCGGCCGAGGCACGCAACCACGCCCACCCGGGGCGCACCGCCGAAACCCGGACCTGGATCACCGCCCCGGGAGCAGACACCCCCTACGGCATACCCGTCACCGCCCTCGGCCCGCCCGACGCGGCCGCGCGGATGCCGGTGCGGGACCTCACCGGCGCGCTGCCTGCCCTCCGCCTACCCGCCCTGTGGTTCGAACGCCACGTTCAGGTGGCCCTGCTGTGGACGTCCCATGACCGGCGGGAGGACTGGCTGCGGGCGGGCCAGGCCCTGCAGTACGTCCTGCTCACGGCCACCGCCCACGGGCTGCGCACGTCACTCCTGCATCAGGCCATGGAATGGCCCGACCTGCGGGCGGCGACGGCCCTTCCGGGACACAAGCGGTGTCATCCGCACATACTGATCAGATTCGGCTACGGACCGGACGGCGGCCGCACTCCGCGAGCACCCGGGCACTGCGCCGTTCGTCGCGCAACACCGCCTGCAACCGATACCGAAACGAGCTGAGTACACGGTCTCTTACGGCCTGGTGCACGATAGAGAGTGGACCAGGCCGTAACAGCCATGGGTCCGCGGGAAGCATCCGGGTGGACACCGGTGTGCCACCCGCGCCACGGCTGTCCGCCCTGCGCCTTGAACGCCATGCCCAGGCGGCCTGCTGCGGACATCCCATGACTTCGTTCCCTCGCGGTCTGCAGTCGGCGGTCGGTCATATGGGTACTGGGCCGACGGAGTGACTTCGCGCCGTCGGGACGCGCCTGTGCCCGCGCGCGGCCGCAGTCAGAGCCCGCGGTCGCTGCGGGCTGCACCTCACTGCGTGCCGAGCACTCCCCTGAGCTCGCGTCCGGTGACCATCTCGGACTTGATCCGTACGAACACCGCGTCCCGCAGGGGCATCCAGGAGCTGGGGCCGGTCTGCGACAGCTGATCGTGCTCGGCGGGATCGGTCAACACGGTGGCCCGTCCGGTGACGACCACGCTCCAGCCGGACCGGGCTGCCGCGTCGAACTCGTCCGCCTCGAAGGCGACTACGACGCCGTCAATGGCGTGTGCGAGGTCGGAGTCCGGCGATGTGCACAGCAGGACGGAGGCGTCCGTGTCCAGGGAGAAGTTGATGGGGAGGACTGCGGGCAGTGCCTGTCGGGTGTAGACCACACGGCCGACCGGTACCTTGGCCAGGAGGCGCAGGCACTCCTGCCGGTCGAGGGTACGAAAGGCGTCGTTCGGGGACATCAAGTCATCGTCCCTGTGGGCGCCGGGCAGGGGGTAGGGCCGGTCGGCCCTCTTTTTGCCGATCGCGCCATCGGTGTCTTCGGCGCCGGCACGGGCGGAACCGCGATCAGCGCCCTGGCCACCATGGAGCTGGGAAAAGCGCACAGCATGTCGACACCCTTCCTGATCACCGCCGCGGTGCTCGCCGTGTATGCCGTGGCCGCGGCGCTGCTGCTGCGCGACGCGCCCGGACACATCGTGCCGACCGAGCCGCTGGGGCGCCGCCTGGCCGCCACTGCCCGTCTGGGCATCACCTGGCAGGCGTCCGCGCTGTACGCGGTGGCCTTCGGCGGCTACGTCGCCTTCTCCGTCTACCTGCCGACCTCCCTCAAGACCGGCTACGGCCTGACCCAGGCGGACGCCGCGAACCGGATGGCCGGGTTCGTGCTGCTCGCGGCGGCGATGCGCCCGATCGGCGGCTGGCTGTCGGACCGGCTGGGCCCGGTCCGGGTGCTGGCCGCGTCGCTGATCGTGGTGGCCGCCGAGGCGGTGGTGCAGTCGTCCACCCCGTCGCTGGCCCCGGTGGACAACGAGCTGACGGACGCCCTGGTGCGCACCCGCTGGTTCCTCACCGCACAGATCTCGAACGACCACTCGCTGCACAGAACCGGCGGCCGGCAGGCGGACGACTTCTACCGGGACCGCTGATTGCACGACAAGGTGGTGCGCCCGTTCGTGGTCCCCCGGGTACTGAAGTGTGGCGGACCAGGCCAAGGGCTGTCTGTCATGGCATCGGCCCAATAGCGGGAAGCAAGCCGGGGACCTGCCGACGGTGGTCACGCGTCTTGCCCGCGGCAACGCTGAAGAGGCCGATCAGGTCACCAAGGCGTCAACCGGCCGCTTCACCCGTCCTGGTGAACCCTGGCGGCGGCCCACATCCCCAATCGCCTCGGCGGCCGGCATCGCCGCCGCCACCAGCGCTTGCCCACCGGCTCGCGGTACACCTCGAAGCGCTGGCAGATGGCCATGACAAGCTCCAGACCGTGCTGACCCATTCTCATCACCGGCGTTCATCATGCGAAACCGACGCAGGTGACTCCTGACTCACGTCGAAGCGACATCCACGGAAAAGCTACACAACCAGCGGGACGACCCACTCGACGACGGTGCCATTCGGTTCGTTCGAAGACAGGCTGAACGTGCCGCCCATCTCCTCCGCGCGCCTGCAGAGGTTGGCCAGGCCGCTGCGGCGGGTGACCGCCGGGTCGATCCCGCGGCCGTTGTCGGCCACGCGCAGCTGCAAGGCGGCATCGGTGACATCGACGCTGACGTCGACGGTGGTGGCGTGCGCGTGCCGAGCGGCGTTGGAATGGGCCTCGCCGAGCACGGCCAGCAACTGCTCGGCCTGTTCGGCGGACACGGCCGTGTCCAGCAACCCGGTCATGCGTAGAGCCGGGGCAAAGCCAAGCGATTCGGTGGCCCGTTCAGTGGCCGCCACCAGCTGGGCGCGCAACCCGCTGCCGCGACGGGTCTGATCGTGCTCGCGTAGGCCGTAGATGGTGGAACGGATGATCTTGATGGTGTCATCCAGGTCGTTCACAACCCGCTGGATCCGCTCGCTGACCTGCGGCTGGTCGGCTACTCGGCCCAGTGTGGACTGTAGCGACAGCGCGCCGGCGAACAGCCGCTGGATGACCAGGTCATGGAGGTCTCGGGCAATCCTGTCGCGGTCATCGAGCACGAGCATGCGCTCCGTGTCCCGCCGGTGCTCAGCGACGTCCAAGGCCAACGCAGCCTGGTTTCCGAACCCGGTGACCATGTCGACAACGGCGTCCGTGAAAAAAGTGCTGCCCGGTACATTCGCCACCTGCAGCACCCCGCGGACGTGCTCCCGGGTGCCGAGCGGTACGAAGAACGCCGGCCCCAGCTCCACCACCGAGGCGCTGCCGCCCTCGGCGCGCGGGTCGGCGCTCACGGCATCACTGGTGATCCTCTCCCCGGACGTGAAGACCTTCGCAGCCAGCGCCGCGGCGGGCAGTACCAGCCCGCGGACCTCCTCGGCCAGCGCTCCCGAGGCGGCCTCGATGACCAACTCGCCGCGGTTACCGATCGGCACCCCCAAGGTGACCAGGTCCGCACCGGCCATCTCCCGGACGGTGGCCGTGACAGACTCAAGCACCGCGGCGGGCTCCGCACCGGACAGCAGGCTACGCGTCAGCTCGTTGCTCGCCGCCAGCCACCGCTGTCGGCGGTCCGCATCCTCGTACAGCCGGGCGTTGTCGATCGCCACACCGGCCGCCGCGGCCAGGGTCCGCAGCACCGCCTCGTCGTCGGTGTCGAACTCCGCCCCGCTCTGCTTGTTGGTCAGGTACAGGTTGCCGAAGACCTGGTCGCGGACCCGGATGGGGGCGCCGAGGAAGCTGGTCATCGGCGGATGCCCGGACGGGAAGCCGACGGACGCTGGATGCTGGGCCAGGTTCGCCAGGCGCAGCGGCTCCGGGTGACGGATGAGCTGCCCGAGGATGCCCTCGCCGCGCGGGTAGTGGCCGATCCGGGCGATGGCCTCGTCGTCGATGCCGACTGTGACGAACTGCTTGCTCGTGCCTTCCTCGCCCAGGACGCCGAGCGCCCCGTACTGGGCGTCGACCAGGGTGACCGCCGACTCCACGATGCGGTGCAGCACCACCTCCAGGTCCAGGTCGGAGCCGACCGCGAGCACCGCGTCCAGCAGCGTGTGGACCCGGTCCCGGGCCCCCCGAACCTGCGCCACCTGCTGCTGCAGATCCTCCAGCAGCGCATCCAGCCGCCGCTGTGGAGACATCCCGGTTGTCTCCACCTCACGCCAATCCTGCGCGCGCTCGTCCACCACAGCTCCCTTTACCGTCTCGCTGGCCTACCTCCAGGATGCCCGACGAGCCGAACCCGTTCGACGGCACCCCGGAGAGCAGCGAGGTTAAACATCAAGATGAGCGACGCGGCCGTGACGGTCCCGCAGCACTGGAGTGTGCCTGGCGTGCGGACGCGTCAGCCCCGCAATCTGTTCGGCGAAGGTGACCGCCGAGCAGTCGGCCGACAAGCACTTGAAGCGCCGAATCAGCACCGCGATCACCACCGCCCTCCCGCCCAACGGCGTTTCCGCCAGCCGTCGTTCGTACCGTCTGTGTATGCGCGACGTCGTGCTGTCGAGTTCGCATCCGCCACATGCTTCATGCCTGAGCGATGAGTTTGGGCGGCGGATCGGGTCTGCCCTGGCATGACTCAAATCATGGCTGACATCTCGGTCTCTCTCGACGGCTTCGTCACCGGGCCCGACCCCAGCCCGGACAACGGTCTGGGCAACGGTGGCGAGGCCCTGCACACGTGGGCGTTTTCCGACGACCCCGACGACCGCCGGGTCCTGCGCGAGGGGACCGTCCGCTCGGGCGCCGTCGTCCTCGGCCGCCACCTCTTCGACGTGGTCGACGGGCCGAAAGGCTGGGGCGACACGATCGGCTACGGCGCCGGCGAGGTCGGCAAGCCCGCGTTCGTTGTCGCGACGAGCTCGCCGCCAGAGTCGGTGCGGACTACCAACCTCGACTGGACGTTCGGCACCACCGGTCTGCCCGACGCCGTCGCCGCCGCGCGCGAGCGCGCCGAGGCGGCGTCGTCGGACAGCGGCAAGGACCTCGACGTCATCCTCATGGGCGGCGGCGCCACGGTCGGCTCGGCGCTGGAGGCCGGGCTGGTCGACGCGCTGACGCTGCACCTCGCGCCCATCGTGCTGGGCGCCGGGACACCACTGTTCACCGGCGGAGCGCCGCGCACGCTGATGCAGCGGAGCGTGATCTCGACATCGACCGCGACGCACCTGACCTACGACGTCTTCCGGTGATCCGATGACCACTGTCAACGCCAATGAGATCGCCTTGGGCATCGAGTCGTTCGGTGACGACGACGCGCCACTCGTCCTGCTCGCGGGCGGGACGACGATGCTCTCCTGGCCCGACGCGCTTTGCGAGAGCCTCGCCGCCGGCGGGCGCCGTGTGGTGCGCTACGACCTGCGCGACAGCGGGGAGTCGACGACGACGGATCCTGAGGCGCCCGCCTACACCCTGCGCGGCCTCGCCTCCGACGCGGCGGCTCTTGCTGACGCGCTCGGCGGGGGACCTGCGCACCTCGCGGGGATCGGCGTCGGCGGGATGGTCGCCCAGGTGGCCGCGCTCGACCATCCGGGCGCGTTCTCGGCGCTCACCCTGGTCGGCACCCGCGCGGTTGCCCCTGGCCCGCCCGACGATGACCTCCCCGACCATGACCAGGCGACGATGAGACGGCTGTTCGCGCGTCCGATGCCCGATTGGACCGACCGCGAGGCGGTTGCGGAGTTCGCCGCCGCCGGCGCGGAGATCCTCGGCGACGACCCCGTCGCCGCGCGCGCAATCGCTGCGCGCATCTGGGACCGCACGCCCGGCACCGCACCCCCGGTCCAGATGGCCAACCAGATGCGCATGGTGTTTTCCAGGCTCGACTGCAAACCCCGCTGGCGCGAGCGCCTGCCCGAGATCGAGGTCCCCACGCTCGTCGTCCACGGCCGCCGCGACCGGTTCTTCCCCGTCGGCAACGGCGAAGCGATCGCGCGCGAGATCCCCGGAGCACGGCTGCTCGTCCTCGAGGAGGCCGCCACTGCGATCCCCGATGCGGCGGTCGGCGAGGTGACCGAGGCGATGCTCACGCTCGGATAGAGAACGGCGGGTGCCGCGCGGGTCCGGCCTCCACGCAGCAGTGGACGTCGGAGGCTCGATCCGGCCGCGCGCCCACGATCGGCACGAATCCAACCCGAGGTTGTCCAGGATGCTTCTCTCGATCCATGTCCCGTAAACCCACGGCTTCTGTGCGATGGGGGATACATCGGGGAGTGCCGTGGCCGTGCTCGGGCAGGATGAGAGCATGCCCCCGGAAGCCACCAAGACCTCGCTCGCCCAGCGACTGACCGGCCGCGCCCGCGCCGCTTGGCCCCAGCTGGCCGCCGTGCATGTGGGCAGGTGAACCACACGACGCGGGAAGAGAGACACCATGACACGTGAGACCGACAGTGCCGCGACGAGTCCGGCGTCCTGGGCCGCACGTTTCGCCTGGGGCGCGCTCGGGCTCCTCCTGCTCGCCTGGACGGTCTTCGAAGCGGCGAAGCACACTGGCCTCACCATCCCGTTCGCCGTGTTCGGGCTCCTCGTCCCTTTCCTGACCAGGCTCGCGCCGGGCTCGACAGCCGTTCAGCACACGCTGCTCCGGGTCTGGATCCCGCTTGTCGTCATGGTGATCTGCTCCGCCATTCCCGGCCCCGCCGACAACACCGCCACGCCCTTCACCTTCGGGATGGCCTGGCTGACCCATATCGCGCTGAGGCGCGCTCTGGGAAACAGGATCTGACAAGTATGAAGACACCATCCTGCCCATCGGCGGCTTCGTCGCCACCCCGGCCGGAACGAAGCCTGCAGCCAGGGTCAACCCCTGAAGGACTTCCGGAGCCGACCACTTAGGCCTGTCGGTAATTAACACGCATCTTTGATCTTGTTCTGGTCGTTGCTGGTTGGGATGTATCGGGGGATGCGTGTCGGGAGGTGCATCGGGGCTGCGACGCGCTCGACCGTGCTGCCGTGCTGCTTGAGTAGCTGTCGGGTCTCCTTGACGACTCGGTGGATCGTGCTCGGACTGGTCTGCAGGAGCCGGGCGAGGGCGTCGTCGGACAGTCCTAGCCGCAGATGGAGCAGGGTCGCCACGACACAGTCGGGGAAGAGGAAGGTGGGCGGACGCCCGGTTCGGGGCTTGTGTCGGGGGTCGTTGGCCGGGTGGTTGCGGGCTCGCTCGTCGCGTTGTGCCTGGCGTAGGTCAGCGAGCTGCGAAATCAGCTCATCCAGCTCAAGGGCGGTCAGCCCGGTCAGTTCGGGGATTGTGGGTGCCCGATGCCACTCATGGTCCACGGCGTCTGGGGAGTCGGCAGCAGTTGCGGGGGCAATAGCGGCCTCGGCTGCGTCGGTGGTGGGGTGAAGGGTGTAGTTCCAGTCTCCGTGGAAGACGTGGCGGCTGATCGGCAGGGAGGCCATGTGCGCGTTGCTGATCTGGACTCCGGTCGGGTAGGAGCCGGTGTCGAGGTGGGCGTCCACCCGCAGGCCGGTGCGGGTGGTGGTCGCGGCGATGCTCTGCACGATGACCTCGTGGCTGGTCAGGGGGCGTCCGCGCCAGTTCATGGTGATGTGGGAGAAGAGCCGGTGCTCTATTTTGTTCCATTTCGAGGTGCCCGGTGGCAGGTGGCACACGGTGATCGCCAGTCCGGTCTCGGCGGCCAGCCGGGCCAGCTCCGCCTTCCAGGCCCGGGTGCGGTACCCGTTGGAGCCGCCCGCGTCCGCAGTGATCAGCAGCCGCGTCGCGTAAGGGTATTGGGTGCGTCCGTCTGCGTCCCACCAGCGCCGGATCGAGGCCACCGCGAACGCGGCAGTGTCGTGGTCGCACCCTACGTTGACCCAGCCGGTGTTCGCGGCCACGTCGTAGATCCCGTACGGTACGGCCTTGCCCAGTTCCTTGTCGGGGAAGTCGTGGACCTCTACCTCGGCCGGTGAGCCGGCGGGCCGCCACTGGCTCCCGCCGTTCTTGAACTGCCCGACCAACTCTTTCTTCTTGGCGTCCACGCTGATGACCGGCTGCCCGCCGTCGCGGTGCTCGCGGGCCTGCTCGTTGAGGTAGCGGAACTGAGCGTCGCGGTCGGGGTGCTGGCTTCCCTCGAGGGTCTTGGCGTTGGCCTGCAGACTGAAGCCCTCCTCGCGCAGCAGGGCGCTGACGGTGTCCGGACCGACACGGTGGCCCTGGCCTGTGAGCTCGCGGGCCAGCTGCCGGACCGACTTGACCGTCCATCGCAACGGCGACATCGGATCGCCGCGCTCCTCCGGCTCGACCAAGGCGAGCAGCGCCGGACGCAGTCCTGGATTCATCTCTGCCAGGCGCTTGCGGCCCCCGCCGGCTTTGCGCACCCGCTCTTGGGGTTCTGCTCCGCCCTCCAGCTCGCGTACGCCGCGCGAAACAGTGACGACCCCAGCCCCAGCCGCCCTTGCCACCAGCTTGATCCCGCCGTGGCCGATCACCCGGGCCTCCGCCCCCATGAACAAACGCCGTTGACGTTCATTCAGGTGTGGGAACAGTGCACCGAACTTCGCCGCCAGCGCCCCTTCGAGTCCATCGGCCTCGCCCATACCACAATCATGCCGTCAAACCCGTGAAGCGATGGGTAATTTGCCGACACGCCCTTAGAATCCTAACGAAATGATCTCCAAGGTGGTTGGATCACTCCGGGACTGATGATCCGGGGTGCGGGGTGGTTCGGCCGAAGTTGTGTGAAGGTGGCGACGAGTTGTGGGCGGTGCACGCTGCGCCGAGGAGAGCGTAAATACGTCGACAGCGCCCCTCGGCACCCGGCAAAGTGTCCGTCCGTGACGAGCAGTGAACTGTGGACCCGTGCGACCGCCGACCGCTACGACACCGAGGAGACCGAAGCGTCCTCGGCTGCCGTTCTAGGACCGACTCTCGCCTTTCTCGCCGAGCTCGCCGGAGACGGCCGGGCACTGGAGTTCGCCATCGGAACCGGACGAGTGGGCGTCCCGCTCCGGGAACGCGGCGTGCAGGTAGTGGGAATCGAACTGTCCGAGCACATGGCAGCGGTGCTGCGGCGCAAGATCGACGAGAGCACGCTCCCGGTAACCATCGGGGACATGGCCACCACCGTCGTCCCTGGCGAGTTCACCCTTGTGTATCTCGTCTACAACACCATCACGAACCTGCTCACGCAGGACGAGCAGGTCGAGTGTTTCCGCAACGCCGCACGTCATCTGGAGCCCGGCGGCCGATTTGTCATCGAGCTGGGCGTGCCGCCGCTGCGGTTCCTGCCGCCCGGCCAGGTCGCGGTGCCGTTCGACGTCTCCGAGCGGCATCTCGGATTCGACACCTTCGACCTGGTCGAGCAGATTCTCGTCTCGCACCACTTCACCCGCGAAGGCGACGACGGCCGCTACCGGCGCGACAGCTCCCGGCACCGGTACGCCTGGCCGGCAGAGCTCGACCTGATGGCACGGATCGCTGGGCTCGAGCTGGAACGTCGCGTCGCGGACTGGGACGGGGCTCCGTTCTCCCAGGACTCCGCGAAGCACATCTCCGTGTGGCGCAAGCCAACTTGAGGTCGGCCATCGCGGGCCGTCAACGTAAGTGAAGCTTTCCCTTGATCGTGGACACCTGGAGACTGGGACCTGGGGTTCCAGAGGAAGTAGCACCAGGTGGGAAGCAAGTACACGAAGCGGTACACCGAGGAGTTCAAGCGGGACGCGATCGCGCTCGTCGACTCCTCGGGCAAGACGTTCACTGCCGTCGCCCGGGAACTCGTGGGATAGCGGCGGGATGGAGTGGGAGTTACCGCGTATTCCCGACCCTGCTCTGAGCGGACCGAACGAAAGGCGCCTGACGGGTGAAAGCCCAGCGCAGGCGCCCTTCTTCGTGCGTCTACAAGAAGCCCAACTTCTTCGGCGAGTACGACACCAGAAGATTCTTCGTCTGCTGGTGGTACAGCGCTCGCATGCCTCTGGCCTGCATGAATCACGCAACTGGCGGGAGCCGCCGCCTCGCCGGCCCGTGGCGACGGCTAGCGTGAGGCGCTGATCATGGTTGGACCTGGGAGTTCTCGCTTTGACTGGGGCTCTGCGCTGCTGCTGGGGTCCGGCGCAGTGCCGCCAAGGCTTACCCGGGCTCTCACTTTCAGGCGCCGGCGCCGCCGTCGACCGGTACGATCGCGCCGGTCACCATCGAGGCACGGTCGCTGAGCAGCCACGCGGCCACCTCGGCCACCTCTCTGGGCTCGGCCATGCGGCCGAGTGGGGTCGCTGCGTTATTGCGCTCGATGATGCCCGGGGACACCGCCTCCCACGCGTCGATCATCTCCGTGGCTGTGCCGCCGGGGGTGATGCCGTTCACTCGGATTCCCTGACGGCCCCAGGTCACTGCCGCGGTCTCGGTGATGCTGTTGAGCGCGCGCTTCATGGCGCCGTATGCGGGGAGGGCGGGGTTCGCGCGGCGGCTGCCGATGCTCGAGGTGTTGACGATCGCCCCGCCACCGTTCCGTCGCATGAGTGCGGCCTCGGCGGTCATGGCGGTCCAGTGCGAGCGGAAGTTCACGGCGAACTGCTCGTCGATGTCCTCGTCGCTCGTGGTGTCGAGCGGGCCGGGCTGCTGGATCGCCGCGCCGTTGTTGAAGGCGCCGTCGAGCCGTCCGTGCAGCTCCTCGACGCGGTCGACCGCCGCGCGGATGCTCGCACGGTCGGCGAGGTCCAGGGTGACGGCGTCGGCGACGCCTCCGTCGGCGCGGACTTCGGTGACGATGCGGTCGAGGGCGTTGGTGCTGCGGGCGGCGAGCACGACGGCGGCGCCCTCGGAGGCGAAGAGCCCGGCCGCGGCCGCCCCGATGCCGCGGCTGGCGCCGGTGATGAGCACAACCTTGCCGGTGAGCAGGCCGACGGGTGCGATGTCCGTGTTGTTCGTCATGACGACAGTGTCAGGCTGGCCTTCTGGTCGGATGCAGGCACAGGCGGTACCAGGATCCGTCGCCGCGCAGCGTGCAGACTTGGGGTATGGACAAGCAGGAGCTCGGGGCGTTCCTCCGTAGCCGTCGCGAGCGGATCCGGCCGGAGGACGTCGGCCTTCCCTCCGGACCGCGACGCCGGACACCGGGTCTGCGCCGCGAGGAGGTGGCGGTCCTCGCGCACATCTCCACGGAGTACTACGTCCGGCTCGAGCAGGGAAGGGCGCCGCGGCCGTCGGGCGAGGTCCTCGCCGGGATCGCAGGCGCGCTGCTGCTCACCGACGCCGAGTCCGACCACCTCCATGTCCTCGCGGGCACTGCGCCGAGGCGTACCGGACTGCACCGGCGCGACGTCCGCCCGAGCATCCTCGCGCTCCTCGAGCGGCTGCCGCAGACGGCCGCTTTGGTCATGTCCGCCGCGTTCGAGGTGCTCGCGTGGAATGACCTCGCGGCCGCGCTCATGGAGGACTTCGCTGAGCTCGCCCCGAAGGACCGCAATCTCGCGCGCCGGGCATTTCTCGGGCCGACGCTCGCCGATGCGACGCTGTACGGGATCTCCGACGCCTCCGAGTTCCGGTGCCAGGTCGTCATGGAACTCCGTGCCACCGTCGCCCGCTACCCGAGGGATCCCGCAGTGACCGGCCTCGTCGAAGAACTCCGCTACGCCAGCCCCGACTTCGCCCGGCTCTGGGAGCTGCACGACGTCCAGGCCACGCCGATGCTCACGAAGACCTTCCGCCACCCCGTCGTCGGGGAGATCACCGTCGACTGCGACAGGCTCACACTCACAGACCGCGACCAGCACCTCGTGCTCTACAGCGCGCCGCCAGGATCCCCTGACGCCGAGGCTCTCGCTCTCCTGAATGTACTTGGAGCCGAGGCTCGTGATTATCTGCGGTAGCGTCGCAGTCGGCCACAGCGCGCACCGGCGGCGGCAGGCGTGACTTGCGAGCCGAAGGGCGGCCGTCACACACTCACGGCCCCGAAGTTCCTGGCTCGGACACCAGGGAGCAAGCAACTGGCTTAATTCCCTGTCCACCGGGCCCCATCCCTGTGCGTCGGCCAGCGCCGTCGGCCAACCAGCGATGAAGTCCCGCCATGCCCGCTGAACAGTTTGGACGCTGGATCAACCCCCGGGGGGCCCGAACCGTCCGGGCGGCCCTCCGGCCTGTCCAGAGGAGCAGGGTCGGACAGGCCACCGCGGCTGCGCCTGCCACGCCGGTCGTGCACCAGCCAGCCAACTGTTTTTCGGCGGATCGCCACCGTGTCCACATCGCATCCGTCTTTCGCAGCCCGGCGGACTCTGGAAGACTCCAGTCGCATTCGCCCCCACAACTCCTCGTCCCATAGAGGTCCGCTGCCGTCCGCGGGCTACAGTTCTCGTCAGTCATGAGTTCCAGTGCGCAGCCCCGGCTAGCTGGACGGGGCCATTCACATTCGACGCTGGCAGTGCCACCTGCCCAAGACCGGGTGCGGGATGCTCAACCTGTCGGGTGGAGTGGTCACCGCCGGCAAGGAGTGGACGGACGGCGGCGAAGTCCACGAGGTGCACTCACTGAAGCGCCGCGCGGCTACGGCGACCCGCCCTTTGCTCATCCGGCCCAGTTCGTGCGCATGCTGCGCGCGCGCATCGAGCGCTTCGACGTGGTGCCGGACAACGGGACGCGGTGTGCCGCAGGCCTGCCTCCGGCACCATGGGGTGGTCCGGTGCGGGCGCCGGGTAGGCTCCGCCGGGCCGGGCTGACGCCCGTTGTGAGCGTCTCAGGCCTGACCGTGCGCCGGGTTGACGGCCCGGCGGCCTGACACTGAACTGCGCCCCGAGGGGACCTGACGACAGGGTAGCCATCTGGGCGCCGATGGGCCATGCGTCGGGGGAGGGCTACGGCAGCTTTCGCTGGGGGCGCGGCGGTGCAGGCGCGTTGTGTGTTGAGTCCTGGATACGGTGGCGCCGCCATTCACGGGGAGTAACGCCGTAGGCCGCCCGGAACCGGCGGGTGAAGTGGCTGGGGCTGGTGAATCCGCAGCGGGCCGCCACAGCCGACACGGGGAGTCCGGCGTGCCGCGGGGAGGCCAGCAGGCGGCATGCCGCTTCGAGTCGTTCGCCGATGACCCACTGCTCAAGCCTGATGTCGGCTCGGCTGAGCACCGCATACAACTGCCTCCGGGAGATGGCGTGTTCCTGCGCTATGCGGTCCGGCGTGAGGTCGGGGTCGGACAGATGGCGGCGTACGTAAGCCATGATCCGGTTGGCGAGGGAGCCATCCATGACCGCGCGGACACGCCGGTCGTCCTCGTCGTGCGCCGCCGAGGTCAGCAGGGCCCGGACCAGCTCGATGGTGGCATTGCCCAGGGCGGCGGTGCCGGGGTCCGCCTCCAAGCGGCCGGGGCCCCGCCACAGGGCGCGCAGGTGGTCCAGGACCAGGTCGTGCATCGGGCTGGCCCGCAGCCGTACGGAGGCCCGTACGACGGTGTCCACCGGCACCCCGAGATGTTCCATGTCGATGGTGATGGCCTGGGCGGCCCCCTCGCCGGACCAGCCGTAGCGTCGGGGCGCTAGCTCGTGGAAGACGCCGATGTCGTCCGGGCCCAGGACGTACCGCTCGCCTCCGTTCTCGGCATTGTGGACGCCCAGGGTCTGGAGCGAGACCGAGACCACGGGACGGTCGCGGTGCCATCGCACGTGCCTGGCCGTCCGCCGGACCTCGAACCCCGTGCTCCGGGCGTCGAAGAGGTCCAGTGAGCCGACCCGCCATGCCTCGAACCGGGCCCGGACCCCCGTTTCGGGTGATTCGTGGACGATGTCGTTCGGTACCGATGTGTCGTTCATCGCGTGGTGGAACGCGTCCACCCGGTCCTTCGGTGCGAAGGTGTCCAGATCCAGCAGCACGAAGTCCTGCCTCCATCAAGCCTGTTGGGTGTCCCACGCGCCATTCTCCGGCAGGTGCCGGCGGTCTCCGAGGCGAACACTGCACGGAGGGGCAAGACCCTCGCACTCAAGGGCGACCGGGGCGGCTTGATCGCGTCTAGTTTTCGGAACTGCCCCCGCAGCCCCGGTGCGGGGAAGGTGGCATCGGCGGCGTTCTTGCCGCTGTGCCATGCCCGTCCCCAGTGAGAGGCCGGATCATGACCGACCAGAACCCAATCGCGCCCGTCACCCCCGTCCTGGAGCCGGCCGCGGCCGAGTTCGCGCAGGCCACTGCGAAGCCGCCGTTCCTTTTCCAGATCGCGCCGGCCGAGGGTCGCAAGGCCGTCGACGAGGTGCAGTCCGGCCCGGTCGACCTGCCTGCCGTGGACGAGGAGTGGGTGACCGTGCCCGGCGGCCCCACTGGCGAGGTCCGGGCCCGCATCGTGCGCCCTGCGGGGGCCGCGGGTCCGCTCCCGGTCGTCATGTACATCCACGGCGCGGGCTGGGTGTTCGGCAACGCCCACACCCATGACCGCCTGGTGCGCGAACTCGCCGTCGGCGCTGCGGCGGCCGTGGTCTTCCCCGAATACGACCTGTCCCCCGAGCACCGCTACCCGGTGGCGATCGAGCAGAACTGGACCGTGGCCCGCTGGATCGTCACGGACGGCGTCGGCCACGGCCTGGACACGTCCCGGATCGCCGTCGCGGGCGACTCGGTCGGTGGCAACATGAGCGCCGCGCTGACCCTGATGGCCAAGGAGCGCGGCGGCCTGGACCTGCGCGGGCAGGTGCTTTTCTACCCGGTCACCGACGCATCCTTCAACACCGGCTCCTACCACCAGTTCGCGGAAGGGTACTTCCTGCGCCGGGACGGCATGCAGTGGTTCTGGGATCAGTACACGACCGACGAGAACGAGCGCGCCCAGATCACCGCCTCCCCGCTGCGGGCCACCACCGAACAGCTGGCCGGCCTGCCTCCAGCCCTGGTCATCACCGCCGAGGCCGATGTCCTGCGTGACGAGGGTGAGGCCTACGCCAACAAGCTGCGCGCCGCCGGCGTCCGCGTCACCGCCGTCCGCTACCAGGGCATCATCCACGACTTCGTCATGCTCAACGCCCTGCGTGGGACCTGCGCCGCCCAGTCGGCGATCGACCTCGCCATCGGCACGCTGCGGCAGGCCCTGGCCGATGACTGAGCCGGCGGCGGACGCGGCCGCGGAAGACGATCCGCTCGGCGGCGGGCGGCACTTCGAGCCCGACCTGCGCCGGATGACCCGGATCACCCTGAGGCCGATCGCCTCCCCGATGCCCCTCGGCTTCTACGCCGTGGCCATCGCCTCGGTGATCGTGGGCTGCTTCCAGCTGGGCGTGTTCGAGGAGGGCGCACGCCGGGCCGTGGGCCTGGCGATCCTGCCCGCCTTTGTGCTCCAGCTCCTGGTGGCCGTCTTCGCCTTCGGCGCCCGCGACGTGCTGGCGGCCACCCTGATGGCCTGCTTCTCCGGTCTGTGGCTGGCGACCTCGCTGACCTTGGTGCTGGATCCGCCGGGCGGGGTGCGGGTGCTGGGCGTGCTCAACGCCGTGTTCGCGTTGTTCGCCGTGCTGATGGCCTCGGTGGCGGTACGGAAGCGGGCCCTGTGGCTGGTGCTGTGCACGGCGGTGCCCCGGTTCGCCGTGGCGGCCGTCGCGAACCTGAGCGGCGCCGCGTGGGTGGGCACCCTCTCCGGATGGCTCGGGCTGCTGTTGGCCGCCGTCGCCCTGTACACGGCGTTCGCGCTGATGCTGGAGGACATGCGCGGCGAGGAGGTCCTGCCCATCGGCCGCAGCGGACCCGCCCACCACGCCGTCGACGGCGACCTGTCCGTCCAGCTGCGCAACCTCGAACGCCAGGCAGGCGTACGGCGCACGCTCTGACCCCTGACCTCGTGACGCATCGAAAGCGAGCACCATGAGCAGCATGCCCGTCGGCGGGATATCCGCCGCCCACGATTCGCCGGACGGGGAGTACGCCGACCTCGTTCTGCGCAACGGGAAGATCCACACCCAGGACCCCGCCCAGCCCGCCGCCACGGCACTGGCGGTACGCGGCGGCCGGATTGCAGCGGTGGGTGACGACGCCGACATTGCCGGTCTCGTCGGGCCCGCCACCCGGGTCGTGGACGCGATCGGCCGGCGGGTCGTCCCCGGGCTCAACGATTCCCACCTGCACGTCATCCGGGGCGGCCTGAACTACGTACTGGAGCTGCGCTGGGACGGCGTACCGTCGCTGCGCCAGGCCCTGGCCATGCTGCGCGAGCAGGCCGGGCGCACCCCGAAAGGCCAGTGGATCCGCGTCGTTGGCGGCTGGACGGCGGAGCAGTTCGCCGAACGACGGATGCCGACCCCGGCCGAGCTCACCGCCGCCGCACCGGACACACCCGTGTTCGTGCTGCACCTCTACCAGTCCGCGGTCCTCAACCGGGCCGCCGTCCACGCCGCCGGGTTCACCCGGGACACCCCCGACCCGCAGGGCGGGCAGATCGTCCGGGACCGCACCGGCGTCCCCAACGGCCTGCTGCTGGCGGCCCCCAGTGCGCTGATCCTCTACTCCACGCTGGCGAAGGCGCCGGTGCTCGACGAGACCGACAAGAAGATCTCCACCCGGCACTTCCTGCGCGAGCTGAATCGATTCGGCCTGACCTCGGCAGTGGATGCCGCAGGCGGGTTCCAGAACTTCCCCGAGAACTACGCCACCGTTACCGCGCTGGCCCGGGCCGGCGAGCTGAGCGTGCGGATCGGCTACCACCTGTTCCCGCAGACCGCCGGGCAGGAGCTGGCCGACCTGCGCCGCTGGACGGAGGCTGTCCGGCCCGGTGACGGCGACGAGTGGCTGCGGCTCAACGGCGCCGGGGAGAACTTGACCTGGGCGGCGGCGGACTTCGAGAATTTCTCCGAACCCCGGCCGGAGCTCGCGGCAGGCTACGAGGGCGAGTTCGAGCAGGCGGTGCGGCTGCTGGTGGAGCACGGCTGGGGCTTCCGGCTGCACGCCACGTACGACGAGACCATCCGCCGGGACCTGGCCGTCTTCGAGAAGCTCGCCGCCGACGGGCTGTTCCCCGCCGGGAACCGGTGGCTGTTCGACCACGCCGAGACCGTCTCACCGGACAGCCTGGGGCGGATCGCCGCGCTCGCCGGCGGCATCAGTGTGCAGAACCGGATGTCCTTCCAGGGCCGGGCGTTCGCCGAGCGGTACGGCGCCACGGCAGCGGCCGCGGCGCCGCCCGTCACGGACATGCTCCGCTTCGGGCTCCCCGTCGCGGCCGGCACCGACGCCACCCGTGTCTCCTCGTACAACCCCTGGGTGGCACTGCACTGGCTGGTCACCGGCCGCACCGTCGGCGACCGGCTGCTCCGCCCCGCAGACAGGCTCGTCACCCGCGAACAGGCCCTGGAGCTCTACACCCTCGGTGGGGCCCGCGTCACCGGCGAGGAGGCGGACAAGGGCGTCCTCGCGGAGGGCCGGTTCGCCGACTTCGCGATCCTCTCCCACGACTACCTCACCGTCCAGGCCGCGGACATCCCGCACATCGAGTCCGTACTCACCGTGGTCGGCGGCCGGATTGTCTACGCCGCGGACACCTACGAGGGCCTGGACGAGGCACTGCCGCCCGTCACCCCGGCCTGGAGTCCGGTCGCCCACTTCGGCGGCTACCAGACCACGCTTCCGCCGTCGACCACCGGAGCCCGCCAGGCCGACCTGCTGACCGAGGCCGCCGCCGAATCCGAGCGGCACCGCCAGTGGCGCGTCGCCCGCGGATTCGCTCCCGAGGAGCCGTCGCGGGTCTTCGACCCCTGCTTCGTGCTCTGACCCGAAATCTTCCCGTCACCGCTGTCGATCACCATCGGAAGGAATGCCTTATGACCGACTTCGTACTCGACCTCGATTCCGTCCGGGCCGCCCCGAGCCCGGACCTGATCACCCCCGACAACGCGATGATGCTGTTCGTCGACCACCAGCCGCAGATGTTCTTCGGCGCCGGCAGCACCGACCGGGTCTCCGTCATCAACGCCACCATCGGACTGGCCAAGGCCGCCCGGGTCTTCGACGTCCCCGTCGTGCTGTCCACCGTGGCCGCCGAGTCCTTCTCCGGACCGATCCTGCCGCAGCTGCGTGAGGTCTTCCCCAAGCACGAGATAGTCGACCGGACCACCATGAACGCGTGGGAGGACCCCGCGCTGGTCGAGGCCGTGAAGGCCACCGGCCGCAGCAAGATCATCCTGTCCGGGCTGTGGACCGAGGTCTGCCTCGTTCTGCCCGCCCTCTCCGCCCTCAACCAGGGCTACGAGGTCTACGTCGTCGCCGACGCCTCGGCCGGAGTCACACCGGCCGCCCACGAACACGCCATGCAGCGGATGACCGCCGTCGGCGCCGTGCCCGTCACCTGGCTGCAAGTGCTACTGGAGCTCCAGCGCGACTGGGCGCGCACCGAGACGTACGCGGCGACCACCGACGTAGTCAAGGAGCACGGCGGCGCGTACGGCTTGGGCGTGTTCTACGCCCACTCCATGATCGACCCGCACGCCGTCGGCTGAGGCGGGAAGGACAGCCGTGGACACCGGTCTGCTGATTCTCCGCCTCGTGGCGGGCCTGCTTATCGCCGGACACGGCGTACAGAAGGTCAGCTTTCGTCTGAGTGGCAGCGGGCTGGCCGGCGGGACCGAGGAGTTCCGGCACGACGGCTTCCGCGGCGGGGCGCTCACCGCCCTCGCCGCGGGAGCCGGCCAGATCGGCTCCGGACTCCTGCTCGCCGCCGGCGCCCTCACCCCGCTCGCCGTCGTCGGCGCGATCGGCGTGATGACCGTCGCCCTCACCGTCAAGTGGCCCAACGGACTGTGGGTGCAGAAAGACGGCTACGAATACCCGCTGGTCCTCATCGCCCTCGCCGCGGCCCTGGCCTTCACCGGCCCCGGACGCCACTCCGCCGACCAGGCCCTGGGCCTGCTGCCCTGGCCCGCTTGGTGGGCCGTGACCGCCGTGGCCGTCGGCGCGGGCAGCGGACTGGCCGTACGCGCCCTGCTGCACCGCCACGCCCCGCTTGTCCCCGTCCCTTCCGACATCCCCTCCGAAGGAGAACGTCCCCGATGACCACACGCTCTGCCTTCTCCCGGCGCACCGCCCTGGTCAGTGCTGCCGCCGCGGCCGCCGGCGCCGGACTGACCGCGGTTCCGGCCGCCCCCGCCGCAGCTGCGGGGACCGCGAGCACGCCCGGGCAGGACGGCTCGAAGTCGACGGTTGTCCTCGTGCACGGCGCGTTCGCCGACGCCTCCAGCTGGAGCCCGGTCACCGAGCGCCTTCAGCGCTGCGGCCACCAGGTGATCGCCGTACCCAACCCGCTGCGCGGCTTGGCCCACGACGCCGCACAGGTCGCGGCCCGGCTCGCCGCCGTCCCCGGCCCGGTCGTCCTGGCCGGGCACTCTTACGGCGGGGCCGTCATCACCCAGGCCGCCGCCGCGGCCGCCAACGTCAGGGCCCTCGTCTACATCGCGGCGTTCATGCCCGACGCCGGGGAGGTCCTGGGCGAGCTCGCCGGCCGCTTCCCCGGCTCCCAGCTCGAGGCGGCTCTCACCCCGGTCCCGGTCCCGGGCCCCGAAGGCGGCCCCACCGCCGACCTGTACATCCGGCCCGACCGTTTCCACGACGTCTTCGCCCAGGACGTGCCGCACTCCGTCACCCGTGTCCTGTCGGCAGGCCAACGCCCGCTCAATGGAACGGCGTTCACCGATCGCTGCACTGCTGCCGCCTGGCGTACTCTGCCCTCCTGGACCCTGATCTGCGGCCAGGACCGGGGGATCGCCCCGCAGCTCCAACGCTTCCAGGCCCAGCGGGCGGGTTCGCGTACGGCCGAAGTCCTCTCCTCCCACCTGCCGATGCACAGCCGGCCCGATGCCGTCGTCTCGTTGATCCGGGCCGCAGCCCGGGCAGTCTGATCCCGTCCGATCCGCCATGTCGAGGAGTGACCCATGAGCACGACTTCGTCCAGCCCCTCCTACGCCCGCGATCTCGCCGAGATCGAACATGCCAACGCCACCGGCCGCATCCCGGCGGTTTTCATCCATGGCCTGTGGCTGCTGCCCACCAGCTGGGAGCGGTGGGCCGCCGTGTTCGACGAGGCCGGCTTCGCCCCCGTCATGCCGGGCTGGCCCGATGATCCCGAGACGGCCGGGGAGGCCAATGCCCACCCGGAGGTGTTCGCTGGCAAGAGCGTCGGGCAGGTCGCCGACCACTTCTGCGATCTGATCGGCCGGCTGGAGCGCAAGCCCGTCGTCGTCGGCCATTCCTTCGGCGGCCTGGTCGCCCAGATCAGTGCCGGACGCGGTCTGGCGCAAGCGTCCGTCGCCATCGACCCGGCCCCGTTCCGTGGGGTCCTGCCACTGCCACTGTCCTCCCTGCGTGCCGCGAGCGTGGTCCTCGGCAACCCGGCCAACTACCATCGGGCGGTACCGCTGACGTTCGATCAGTTCCGGTACTCCTTCGCCAATGCGGTCAGTGAGGAGGAGGCCCGCGAGCTGTACGACACGTTCGCCGTCCCCGCCCCTGGCGAGCCCCTGTTCCAGGCTGCCGCGGCCAACATCAACCCCTGGACCGAGGTCAAGGTGGACACCACCGCCGCCGACCGCGGTCCCCTCCTGATCATCTCGGGAGAGAAGGACAACACCGTCCCCTGGGCCATCGCCAACGCCTCATACAAGAAGCAGGTGCAGAACGAGCACGCCGTCACCGAGATCACCGAGATCCCCGGCCGCGGCCACGCCCTCACCATCGACCACGGCTGGCGCGAGGTCGCCGACACCGCCCTCACCTTCATCCGGCGGTTCGTCGACCCGGCCGCCGAGTCCGGCTCCTGAGCCGGCGAACCCTGATGGAAGGGTGGCCCCGGGCGGACTGCCGGGGCCATTCCGCGACTCGCTCGGCGGAGCGCAGCAGTTCTGTAGCGAGCGGCAGGAGGAGTCCTTGCTGGAACGGCATGAACGTTTGCCGCACGGATGCGATGGGTCGCAGGGTGTCGCATGAGCAAGAGCGAGCTGAAGCGCACGGACGTCGGACATCGCATCGGTACCCTCCTCCGCCTCGTAGCAGCATGCACCGTACGCCGCTCACCTGCACTGCCCAGGCACCATTGAACCGTCGTGACCTGCGGAAACCGTAGAACGATGCTCGCTGCCCTTGCACGAAAAGGGCGTGATTCGGCTCGCCGCTTGGATGTGCGCCGAGAAGGGCGCCTGACGGGCATCTTCTCTGGTCAGGCGCCCTTTTTCCGCGTCTAGAAGAAGCCCAGCTTCTTCGGCGAGTACGACACCAGAAGATTCTTCGTCTGCTGGGAGTACAGACTCGATACCCGGTTGACCAGCGGAAACGGCGGACGTTGAGGCCCGAGAAACGGTGTTGGCCCGCGTATGGTCCGGTTCTTGGGAGGCGGAGCCGATTGGCGCTGTCAGTTCCTCTGCTTTGGGGCTTGCCCGCAAGCGTCATGAGAGCGTCAAGAATCGTGAACAAACCCCGCCACCGACGCCGTCCAACGTTCGCCTTGCGCGGGCTTGGAGAGGGAAGGTTCGTGGAGTCGAGGCCAGACGAGGTTGGCCGTATCCCGTTTCGTAGCGTCCCTGAAGCCAAGACAGCGGCCGCTGCGCAGCCGGAGTCCTGCAGGAAGGCATCATCCACGACGTATCACGATCGCGGTTTCGGCGACACTCTGTGGCGCCGGCACGGAAAATCGATCCGGAACCAAAATTCGCGGACTGTTGACCCGCGGACTATCCAACGGCGGTTTGCCGCGACCGCATTGTATTGTCAGTTCTCGTGGGCGCGGCATCGCGGTAGCGGCGGGTAGTGCACGCGTTCATCGGCCCGCGCGGTGGTGGTCGCGACCATGTCGTTTCGGACCTGCCCGCGGGAGCCGGGGTAGTGACGGGACACATAGGCCGTGGCGTGCCCGGGCTCACGGTCACCGGAGTCGTCCGGGAACAGCGACCCGCCGTCGTGGGGCGCGGTCGGAAACAGGAAGGCGCTGATTCATGGCTGCCCACCGGTCCGATGAAGGGCCGCACCTTCACCCTGCCTCAAGAAGTCAAGACCCGGAACACCATTCACCGATCACGGCAAACCACCGCAGGTCGACCGGACGCGGTGGGCATGTGGCCGGCCGGCCGGCGCCCGCGGTGCTGCCCCCATCGCTGCGCGCGTGGCTCGGGCTGATCGCGGCCCTCGCCGCGCTGGTGGTCGTCGTGCTCGGGGTCCTGTACGCCGGCCACAGCGAGCCCGGCAGCGTGGACGTGTGGATCCAGTCGGCGGTGGACGGTGTGCGGTCGCCGTGGCGGAACATCGCCCTGGCCATGGAATTCTTGGGGGAGCCCGTGGGAGCGGCGACGCTGGTCGTGGCCACCGTGACGGGCTGCCTGCTGCTTCGGCGTCCTCGCGCAGCGGTGCTCATCGTTGCCGGCGCCGCCATGGCCGTGGGGGCGGCGACGCTGCTGAAGTACCTGGTGGGACGCACCATCCACGGCGACAATCTGTCCTACCCGAGCGGGCACACCGCCTTCCTCGCCGCGCTCGCCCTCGTGGTGGCGCTGCTCGCGACCAGCCTGCTCGGCCTCGGCAGGACGGCCGGCACGCTACTCGTCCTCGCCGCGGCGCTGGTTGCCGGCGCCGCCATGGGCTGGGCGCAAGTCGCCCTGGGCGCGCACTACCCGACCGACGTCCTCGGCGGCTGGTGCACCGCGCTGGCGGTGGTACCGGCGACCGCATGGCTGGTCGACCGGATGGCTGACCGGCTGGTCGATGGGATGGCCGACGCCGGTCGGCGGGAGCGTCGCTGACGTCACGTCACGTCACGTCACGCCAGCCGGCGGAATACGGGCTTCACCGGTCGTCCGGCCAGCCAGGGGGTGGGGTCTGCGGCGTCCAATGCCTTCCGGTACACCGCACATGCCTGGGCCACCACGTCGACGGTGTGATCGATGTCGGCGTCGCTGAGCGCGCTGCTCACCACGAACGACGGGGCCAGCACCCCGCCCGCGAGGAGCCTGCGCAGGAACAGGGTGCGGTACTGCTGCGACGGCTGCCGGTTCTCGTCGAGGGTGGCGAAGACCAGGTTGCTGGCCCGGCCCCGGACGACGATGTGGTCGCCGACGCCCATGCCGGCGGCGGCGTCGCGGACACCGGCGGCCAACCGCTGGCCGAGGGTGTGGAGCCGCGCGGTGACGCCCTCTTCGACGTAGGTGGTGAGCACGGCCATCGCGGCGGCCAGCGAGTGCGTTTCCGCACCGTGCGTGGTGGACAGCAGGAACACCCGGTCGCCGGAGTGACGCAGCCCGCCCTGCTCCATCAGATCGCGGCGCCCGGCCAGCGCGGAGATGGCGAACCCGTTGCCCAGTGCCTTGCCGAACGTGGAGAGGTCGGGGACGACGCCGTACAGGCCCTGGGCGCCCGCCTCGGACCAGCGCAGGCCGGTAATCATCTCATCGAAGATCAGTACGCAGCCGTGCCGGTCGGCCAGCTCGCGCAGGCCGGCGAGGTACCCGGGAGTGGGGTCTCCCCTGCTCGAACGAAGTTGAGAGCTTGGGGAAGGCTCGGTGTGACCGGAAGGTTCGAGGATCAGACAGGCGACCTCGTCCTGGTACCGGGTGAGCAGCTCCTCCGCGGCGGCCAGGTCCCCGTAAGGGAACGCAACGGTGAGTTCGGTGGTCGCCGCCGGAATACCTGCGGACATCGGCGTGGTGCCGATGAACCAGTCGTCGACGGAGAAGAACGGATGGTCGCCGCAGATGGCCACCCGCGGGCGCCCGGTGACGGCGCGGGCGAGTCGCACCGCGGCGGTGGTGACGTCGGAGCCGTTCTTCGCGAACTTCACCATCTCGGCGGTCGGCACCGTGGCCAGGAAGCGTTCCGCGGCCTCGACCTCCACGATGGACGGCCGGACGAAGTTGCTGCCGCGGTCGAGTTCCCGCCGCACCGCCTCGATCACGCGTGGGTGGGCGTGGCCGAGGCTGACCGACCGCAGGCCGGAGCCGTACTCGACGTAGCGGTTGTCGTCGATGTCCCACACGTGGGCACCGCGGCCGTGGCTGATGACCGGGGCCAGGTTCTCGGGGTACTGGTCGTCGCCCTTGGCGTAGGTGTGCGCGCCCCCGGGGATCATGGCGTGCAGCCGCTCGTTCGCCATCCGCGACCGGGGCAGGAGGAACTCTTCGGTGCCTTTGGTGTCCACGCCAACCTCAACTCTCTTTTTGCTGCAGGGCTTCGGCGAGGCTCGGCGCCTCCCGGTCCCGCTGGGACATCGATGTGACCGGTAGCGGCCAGGGAATGGCGAGCTCCGGGTCGTCGAAGGCGATCGTCACGTCCTCGGCCGGATCGTGCGGGCGGTCGATCCGGTACGAGACGTCGGCGGTTTCGGCCAGAGTCTGGAAGCCGTGCGCGCACCCCGCCGGGATGTACAGGGTCACCTGCGTCTCGTCGGACAGCTCGAAGAAGGCCCGGCTGCGGTAGGTCGGCGAGTCCGTCCGCAGGTCCACGACGACGTCGAAGATCCTCCCGTACGAGCACCGCACCAGCTTGGCCTCGCCGGCGCCGGAGCGCAGGTGCAGGCCGCGCAGCACGCCCCGGGCCGAGCGGGACAGGCTGTCCTGGACGAAGGCGTCCGGGTCGAGGCCCACCGAGCGGACCACGTCGGCGTCGAAGGTGCGGCAGAAGAAGCCGCGCTCGTCGGCGTACGGCGTCGGCTCGAACAGGTACGCGCCGGTGATTTCCGGGACTTTGGTCGCCTTCATGGAGCCTTCCGCAAGGTGTGGGCGTGGTCGGCCGCAGGGAACAGGGCCGCGGTCAAGGAGTTGAACTGGTGCTCGAGTCGCCGGGCGGCGGCCAGGTTCCGCTCGGTGAGGGTCTGCCGCAGCCCGGCCGAACGCTTCTCCAGCGCACGGAACTGCTCGAGAAGCCGGTCGGCGTCGACATCGCGCGCCGGGTGGCAGTACGCGCCAAGGCCCATCTCCGCCATGAGCGCGTCGCTCTTCGCTGCATAGCAGAGAGCGAGCACCGGCGTACCGGTCTTCAGCGCGCAGATCAGGTTGTGGTACCGGATCGCCACCACGGTGTCGGCAGCCGCCATCTCCTTCATCAGGTCGGCCAGTGAGGACGGCTCGGCAGCGGTGACCAGCGGCGAGTCCACCGCGTCGAGGATCGCGGCGACCACCGACGCGTCGCACTCGTCACCGGTGAGCAGCCGGACAGCCCTGCCTTCCTCGACCAGCGCGCGGACGAACCGGATCGTCCCGTCGAGGTAGCGCCGGTATATCTCATCGGCCCGAGCGCGATCGTCGTTGCCGCCGTGGAAGTCCATGACGCCGACGCAGACCGGGCCCGGCGGGGCCGACGGGTCCGAGGGCGCGCTCGCCCGCGGCGTCGGCAGGGCGAACGCGAGGTCCGGGTAGACCTCGTCGCGCGCGGTGTCCACGCCCATCGCCCGCATCGCGTCGCGAGACTGCGCGTCCCGGTACGACCGATATGCGGCCAGCCGTGCCGACCAGCGCACCAGGGCCCGGGTTGGCCGGTTGCCGATCGTCGCGGCGCCTACGCTGACCAGCGCCACCCGGGTGCGCAGCAGCCGGCCGCTCGCGCAGAGCAGGAACAGCGAGTACGGGAAGCCCCACGGCCGCAGCGGCAGCGTGGCCTCCAGGACGCCCATGCCCGGGACGATCACCACGTCGTGCCGGCGCACCCAGGCAGCGGTGCGGAAGACGTCGACGAGTTTGCCCAGCCCCTTCGCCGCGATCGCGCTCGCACGCGACGCGGTCCGGTACTCCCCGCGGTACCAGTGCAGCCGCGTCGCGGGGATCCCGAACCGGGTCGTCACGGCCTCGGGTCCGCCGCACAGCGCGTCCACGACCACCTCCGGATGTTCGGCGCGGAGGTACCCGAGCACGGCCTCAAGCGATCCGTCGTTGCCGAGGTTGCCGGAGCCGAGCAGACCGAACACCCCGACGCGCACCGGGGTTTCGTTCGCGGGCGTCATGCCTGCCTCCCCTCACGGCCGGCGACGAGGGCGTCGACGGACACGGTGAGCCGGTCCGGGGAGACCGGGGCGCGGTCCTCGACCCGCTCGCCGGCGCCGGGCCGGACCCGGCTGGTCATCCATGCGGCCAGGCGGCGGTAGCACGCGCGCCGGTCGGCCGGGGACAACGGCGCCCGCCGGATCGCCGCGACGAAGCCCCAGACGTACTCGGCAAGCAGCCGGGGCGTCGGGTGCAGCAGACCGGCCCGGCGCGGGTCCAGGTTGACGCACCGGGAGCGCTTGGACGGGTTCGCCCGCTCGGCGCGGGTGGGATGGTCGCGCCGGAAGTACAGCAGCTCGGGCACTTGGTGGAAGGGCCCGTGCAGGGTGATCTCGGCGACGAACGTGCGGTCCGCGTGGTGGTAGCTGTCGTGCGGCTTCACCCGGCGCAGCACGTCGGCCCGCATCACCCCGTAGAAGTCGTCGCCACCGGGCTCGAACAGCAGACTGCGGAAACGCTCCGGCGCGTTGGGCGAGTCGGTGGCGAGCCCGTACTCGTACGGGACCTTCACCTGGCCCTCGCCGTCGATGACCGCCTGGCCGCTGTGCGCGAGGATCACGTCCGGCCGCTCGTCCAGCGCCTGAACGCAGCGCCGCAGCAGGTCCCGGGCGTACAGGTCGTCGTGCGAGGCCCATTTGAACAGTTCGCCGCGGCACTCGGTGAACACGTAATTGTGGTTCGGCGCGGCGCCGATGTTCCGGGGCAGCCGGAGGTACCGGATGCGCGAGTCCTTCGCGGCGTACCGGCGGCAGATGTCCTGGGTCCCGTCGGTCGAGGCGTTGTCGGAGATGACCAGCTCGAAGTCCTCGTAGGTCTGGCCGAGCAGGGCGTCGAGCGACTCGGCCAAGTACTCCTCGCCGTTGTACACGGGCAGGCCGATGCTCAGCCTGGGTTGCGCGGTCATGACGTCCTCACTTCGCGGATCGGTTCTTGAGCGTGCTCGCGCAGGGCGGACCGCAGTTGCAGCCACCACACGGCCGAGCCGCTGACGGTCGCGGCGGCGACCCCCCAGGCCGAGCCGACCGCGCCGCCGGCGGCCGCGCCGCCGAGCCCGCCGCCGACGTAGCAGGCGGAGGCGAACAACTGGCAGCGCAGGCTGCGCCGGGCCGCGCCGAGCGCGCGCAGCCCGGCCGCCGCGCCGGTGCCGAGGCCCGCGCCGGCGACGCCGAGGCTGATCGGCACGATGAGCTGGGAGGCGGAGTGCCAGACGTCGCCGAGCACCATCTCGCCGAGCCGGCCGGGCACCAGCAGAAGCGCCGAGCCCCAGAGCAGCGCGCCGACAGCCTGCCCCCCGCCGAGGAGCAGGCAGAACCTGCCCAGTTGGTGCGGGGCCTGCCGCAGTACCCGTGCCGCCTCCGGGACGGTGACCAGTGAAAGCCCCATGAGCACGGCCAGGAACGGGCCGAGCAGGAGCTCGGCGCCCCGCACCGCACCCACCGCGCCGACCCCGACGATCACGCCGAGCCCGTACGCCCGCAACTGGCTCGCGCCACTGAGGCTGACGTTCTCGACCAGGTACCGGTAGCCGAGATCGCGCTGCTCGCGCAGCCACCCGCGCGCCTCGGCCATCCGGGGCCGGATGCCGGACTGGACGCAGCCGTACCCCGCGGCCACCGTGGCGGACGCGCCCCAGGCGAGCACGAAGGCGGCCACGGTGCCGACGCGGGCGGCCACCACCATGGCCAGGACGAGCGCGACACCCCACACGACGTCGTTGAGGAACGCCTTCCGCCCGGTGCCCGCGGCGAAGAACGAGTACCGCCAGGCGTCCTGGAGCAGCAGCCCCGGCAGCATGACACCGAGGGCGGCGAACGCGGGCCCGACCCGGCCGCCGAGGCCGAGCCCGGCCACCAGACACACCGCGCCGAGGACGCCGCCGACGCCGAGCGCGGTGCCCGTCGAGCGGCCCACCGCCCCGCGCCAAGCCGCGCCGGGCGGGCCGCTGAAGCGCACCGTGAGCGGATCGGTGGCCAGCCCGCGGGAGACGTTGAGCACCACGCCGTACGTCACCCAGGCGAGGCTGAACACGCCGAACGCGGTCACCCCCAGCGAGCGGGCCACGTAGATGCCCACCGCGAAGTTGCTCACGCTGGAGGCGGCCTGGTCGGCCAGTCCCCAGGACAGCCGGCCGACGAGGGCCCGCTTGGCGGACCCGGCCGGTGCCCTCGTCTTCTCCCCCTCGATGGTCATCGGCGTCACGTCTTGATCAGGTCGGCGTCGCGCAGGGCACCGGCCGCGGCGGCGACGGTGTCGAACGGCAGCCCGGACCGCTCGGCGACGTCCAGCAGACTGTGCTCGCCGTCGGAGAGGTTGAGCACCCACAGCATGGCCATCTGGGCCTGCTTGGTGTCGCTGCGGCCGCCGAGAGCGTCGTACAACCCGCGCCGGCCCAGCTGCGGCTCGCCGTAGGGGCTGAGGTTGACGTACCGCCGGTTGCGGTCAAGGAGGGCGAATGCCTCGCGGCAGAGGGCGAGCGTGTCGGCCATCGCCTCCGGGGAGACGAAGTCCAGGTTGTCCGCCGAGGTGTGGTACTCGGGGTAGCCGGCGTACGGGGTCCGGCTGAGCGAGCCCACACCGAGATCGAACCCGGGCGAGCAGAACTGCCGCTCGTCGTAGCCGTACGGAGTGAACTCGGCGACGTGGTGCGGGCGTTCGGAGGCTTCCAGCACATGCCGCATCACCCGGTCGATCTCCGCGTCGCCGCGTCTGCTCTGTTTGTACGTCAGTTGGCCCGGGTCGCCGGCGCAGGCCAGCACAAGGCCGTGCTTGACCCGTTCGATCCGCTCCGCGTTGCGGGCTAGCCAGGTGATCGCCCCGATGGTGCCGGGCGCGTAGATGAACCGGTAGGTGTAGTACGGCGTTTCCTGCGCCAGCGCTCGGGCCAGGAATGTGGCCACCGCGATGCCGGCCAGGTTGTCGTTGGCCAGCGACGGGTGGCAGACGTGGCAGGAGACGATCACCTCGTCGGTTACCTGCCCGGGGACCACGTGCTCGGCGTAGGTGAGGTGGCCGTCCGTGAGCGTGGAGTCGATGCGCACCTCGTACTCGCCGTCCGGTAGCGCGTCCAAGGTCTTCTGGGCCAGGCAGAACCCCCATTCCGGCGTGTAGTAGCTGGTGCGGTACGGCACCCAGGCCGGGTGGTCCGGCAGGGTGTGTAGGTGCGCGCGCAGCTCGGACAGCGGCATGGTCGCCGACACCGGCACGCTGTAGCCGAGCACGTGCAGGCTGGACGCGGCGAAGTCGACGACCCGGTTGCCGGCGGGGTCGGCGATGTACGCGTCCCGGATGTTCCACTCCTGCGGCACCGTCCAGTCGAGCACTTGAGTCCCGGTCGGCACCTCGTTCACCTGCAGAGGGATGTACTCGCCGACGATCTCCAGGGTGGCGCGCACACCGTCGCCGGTGATGCTCCGGCACAGCGGGTACAACCGCTCCACCAGCGCGTGCATCTCTTCGCCGGCCGCGGTCATCGGCGCCACCGCAGGGTGTCGTCGACGGCGCCGGCGTCGGACGCCGCGCGCAGCACGGCCAGCCGGGTGAAGCGTCGCTCGAAGTCCTCCCGGTTCAGCCCGTGCTTGCGGTAGGCGTCGGCGAGTTCGAGCGCGCCCTGCTTGACCGTCCACTCGCAGTCGAAGCCGGGCACCGCGGCGCGGAACCGGGAGAAGTCCACCCGGTACGACCGCGGGTCGGCGCCGTTCTCCCCGGTGATCACCACCTTGGCGCCGGACACCGCCTCGGCGACCTGCTCGGCGATCTCGGCGACCGTGGCGTTGTTGATCTCGCTGCCGATGTTGAACGCCCGGTCGTGCACCGCCTCGCGCGGCGCGACCAGCGCGGCCGCGAAGGCCCGCGCGATGTCGGCGGCGTGCACCAGCGGGCGCCAAGGGGTGCCGTCGGAGAGCACAAGGACTTCGCCGGACAGAAGGGCGTGCCCCACCAGGCTGTTCAGCACGATGTCGGCGCGCAGCCGGGGCGAGTAGCCGAAGGCGGTGGCGTTGCGCATGAACACCGGACTGAAGTCGCCGTCGCAGAGCTCGTGCAGGTCGTCCTCCACCCGCACCTTGGACTCCGCGTACGGCGTCACCGGCCGCAGCGGGGCGTCCTCGGCCACCAGCTCGTCGGCCCCGGCGGCGCCGTAGACCGAGCAGGTCGATGCGTACAGGAAGCGCCGCACTCCGGCGTCGCGGGCCAGCCGGGCCAGCCGCACGGACGCGTGGTGGTTGATGTCGTAGGTGAGCTCCGGCGCCAGCGATCCCAGCGGGTCGTTGGACAGCGCGGCCAGGTGGATCACGGCGTCCACCCCGGCCACGTGTTCGGCCGTCACGTCGCGCAGGTCCACCCGCCGCGTCGGCGGGTCCGCGGGCGTCGGGCCCAGCACGCAGTCGGCGAACAGGCCGGCGTCAAGACCGACGACCTCGTGCCCGGCGGCCGCGAGGACCGGGGCCATGACGGTGCCCAGGTAGCCCTGGTGCCCGGTCAGTAGTACGCGCAAGGTTCATTCCCCCAGGTCGAGAGTGAGTTTGGTGACGGCGAACGCCTCGGCGTAGCGCGCGTTGCTTTCGATACCGCGGATCCGGGCCAGCCCGAGGAAGGCCTCCCGGTCGTACCAGGGCCGGTGCTGCTGCGAGGGGTAGTGCTCCTGCAGCAGCCGCACCTTCTCCTCGGCGATCTCCGGTGCCAGCGGCTGGTACGCCGCCGGACGGCCGAGATCGCCGTCCCACTTGACGATCTCGTAGCCGAGCACGAGGTGGTCGCGGAACGCGGTGGTCATGAGCTTGGCCAGACCGCGGTGGTCCTGGTGCGCGTCGTCGGTGCGCGGGGCGAGGACGAGATCCGGCTCCGTGGTCGCGCGCAGCTCCTCGACCGTGCCCTTGGCCTCGTCCCAGTGCGCGGGCAGCCGGCCGTCCGGCAGCTTGTGCATGGTCAGCCCGAGGTCGGCGCCCGGGCAGAAGGCGGCGAGCGCGGCCCGCTCCTCCTGTTCCCGCTCGCTGCCGCCGCCGCTGAGCACCAGCGCGTCGACGCGGAGGCCCGGATGCGCGCGGCACAGCGTCAGCAGCGTGCCGCCGGCGCCGATGGCGATGTCGTCGCAGTGCGCGCCCACCGCGACGATTCTGTTCAGGCGCCCGGCCCCGAGCCGGATCACGCGGTGCCCGCCCCGGCGCCGGCCCGGCTCTTGGGCACGCCCGCCCTTGTGTCGCCGTGCTCCCACACGGCCCACGGGCGGTCGCCCCGCGCGAAGGCGTCGTCGAGCGCGGCCCGCTCCTTCACGGTGTCGGTCGGCTTCCAGAAGCCGCGGTGCTGGTGCGCCACCAGCCGTCCGCGCTTGGCCAGTTGGGCGCAACCGTCAGCGACCAGGTCCCCGTTCTCCGGGATGTGGTCGAAGACCTCCTGGCGGAGCACGAAGTAGCCGCCGTTCTCCCACAGCGGCATGTCACTCACCGCGGTGATGCCTCCCACCAGGCCGTCCTCGCCCAGTTCCACGCAGTGGAACGAGGACTGCGGCGGCACCACCATCATCGACGCACCGGCGTCGCGCCGGGCGAACCGGTCGATCATCTCCGGCAGCGGGGCGTCGGTGAGCACGTCGGCGTAGTTGGCGAGGAACATCTCGTCGCCGTCCAGGTGGTGCCGCACCCGTCGCAGCCGCTCCCCGATCGGTGACTCGATGCCGGTCTGCGCGAACGTGATCGTCCAGTCGGCGATGTCGGTGGACAGCAGCTCGGCCCGCCCGCCCCGCAGCACGAAGTCGTTGGACGTCGTCTCCTCGTAGTTGAGGAAGAAGTCCTTGATGTGGTGAGCCCCGTACCCGAGGCACAGGATGAACTCCGTGTGTCCGAAGTGTGCGTAGTAGCGCATGACGTGCCAGATCAGCGGCCGCGGGCCGACCATCGCCATCGGCTTCGGCACGTCGTCGGAGGCTCCGTTGCGCATACGCATCCCGTAACCGCCGCAGAACAGGACGACCTTCATCGCTTGACCTCGACAATGCTCAGTTCCGGAATGGGAAACACGAGTCGGCCGCCCCATTCGTGTACGAAGGACAACTGCTCGGTCAGCTCGGCCCGCAGGTTCCACGGAAGGACCAGGACGTAGTCCGGCTTGTCGGCGGCGATCCGCTCGGGTGCCAGGATCGGGATGCGGGTGCCCGGCGTGAACCGGCCGTGCTTGTAGGGGTTGCGGTCGACCGTGTACGGGAGCAGGTCGGGCCGGATGCCGCAGTGGTTGAGCAGGGTGTTGCCCTTGCCCGGGGCGCCGTAGCCGACGACCGTCTCGCCGCGCTCGGCCGCCTCGATGAGGAACCGCAGGAGGTCCCGGCGCACCTTGGCCACCCGAGCGGAGAACTCGGTGTACCCGGACAGCTCCTGCAGCCCGGCGGCCTTCTCCCGGTCCAGCACGTCGGCCACCCTTCCCCAAGCTCTCGACTCCGCTCGAGCAGGGGATACCCCATCGGTCGGCTCGCCGGCCACCTCGGCCGGCCGGGCCCACAGCCGGATGGATCCGCCGTGCGTGGGCAGCAACTCGACGTCCACGAGCGCGAGTCCGCCGCTCGCCAGCGCCCGGATCGCGGACGCGACCGTGTAGTACTGGAAGTGCTCGTGGTAGATCGTGTCGTACTGGTTCTCCTCGATCAGGGTCAGCAGGTGCTGCACCTCGATGGAGACCCAGCCGTCGTCGGCGACCAGGGCGCGCAGCCCCTGGGTGAACCGGACCACGTCGGGGATGTGCGCGTACACGTTGTTGGCCACGACCAGGTCCGCCGGGCCGTGCTCGGCGCGGACGGCCGAGCCGGTGTCCGGGGACAGGAACTCCGTGAGCGTGGGCACACCCGCGTCCCGCGCCGCGGCGCCGACGTTCACCGAGGGCTCGATGCCGAGGCAGCGGATCCCGCGGTCCACCACATGCCTCAACAGGTACCCGTCGTTGCTCGCGACCTCGACCACGAAGGCGTCGGGGCCGAGACCCAGCCGCTGTACGGCGTCGTCGACGAACGTGCGCGCGTGCTCCACCCAGGAGGTCGAGAAGGAGGAGAAGTACGCGTACTCCGTGAACGTCTCCTCCGGCTTGATCAGCGGAGGGATCTGCGCGAGCCAGCAGTCCGTGCAGACCCGCAGGTGCAGCGGGTACGCCGGTTCCGGCTGGTCCAGTTGGTCCGCGGCGAGAAAGCTCTCACACGGCGGGGTCGCCCCCAGATCGACGACGCTCCCCATCGCCGCCGAGCCGCAGAGTCGGCATCGTGTCATTTACTGCTCCCATCTCTGCTCGCGCGGGTGCCCCGCCGCGAGCCAGCGTTTCCGTTCCCTACCGGCGGCGGGCTGTCCCCGCCGCCGGACCGACCCGCGATCGCGGTGCGGTATTCCTCCACCAGGCGCTCCAGCCCGACGGCCGGGCTGAAGTGCTGCTCGTAACGGCGACGGGCCGCCTGGCCCATCTCCCGGTTGCGGTCCTGTTCGGCCGTGATCCGGCGCAGGCAGGACGCGAGCGAGGCGGGCTCGCCCGGCCGGTGCAGCAGCCCGGTCGCCCCGTCCTCGACGAGTTCGACGAAGGCGCCGTGACCGGCGGCGACGGCCGGGACCCCCGCCGCCATCGCCTCCACGACCACCAGGCCGAACGCCTCCAGCCACGTCGAGGGAGCCACCACGGCGATCGACCGCGCGATCGCCTGCCGGCACTCCGCCTGGTCGTACAGGCCGACGTAGCGGACGTCGTCCCGGTCCGCGGCCCAGGCGGTCACCTCCGGCTCCAGCGGCCCCGTACCGGCGATCACGAGGGGGACGCCCACCCCGCCGTCGGCGGCGAGTTCGTCCCAGGCGGCCATGAGCAGCCGCACGCCCTTGGCCTCCGCGAGCCGGCCGAGATAGAGCAGATGCTCGCCCGCGCCCGAACGCAAGGCGCCCGGGTCGGGCACGAAGTTGTGCTTCAACGCCAGTCGCTCGGCCGGCATGCCGGCCCGCACCAGGACGTCGCGCTGCGCCGCGGAGATGCAGAAGAACCGCTCCACGCCGGACCACCACCGCCGTCGGTTGACCGACATGCTGACCGCGAGCGGTACCGTCGCCAGCCGGGAGTTCCGGTAGCAGCCGTGCCGGACGGCGGGCAGCGGCGCCGACCCGACGCACTCGGTGCACGGCCGGCCGTTCCGCTGCAGCGTGCCGGGCGGGCAGACCTGGGTGTAGTTGTGCAGCGTGGCGACGACGGGCACTCCGGCGTCGGCGCAGGCGGCCAGCACCGCGGGCGACAGGAGCGGGAAGACGTTGTGGACGTGGACCACGTCCGGCCGCTCGGTGCGCAGCCGGGCGGCGAGTTCCGTGCGGACCGCCGGGTTCCACGGCACAAGGAGCGGCACCGCGGCCTTGCCCAGCAGGGACCGGGCGGCGATGTCGTCGCTGCGCCGCTCGAACACCTCGACCTGGTGGCCGGCCCCGCGCAGCAGCGCCACCTCCTGGTCGACGACCTTGTTCTCCCCGCTCGGCTGCGCCGAGGCGTAGCGGTTGTGCACCACGAGGACGTGCATGCTCAGGTCACCTCCGATCTCTGGGCCCATCGCGGGACGCGTCGTCGGGGGACTTCGGGCGCCGAGAGGGGAGTGGCCGCGGCAGGTGCCGCCAGCAGTGAGGCGGCCAGGGCCAGATGCAGCAGATACGGCGAGGCGTCGCCCAGCCCGGCCTCGGTGTACGACGCGATCGCGCAGTAGCTGATCAGGAAGATCGCGCAGGCCCTCGACAGCGACGGTGGCCGCAGCAGCGCGACACCGCCCAGCACGATGATGATCGCCGCCACCAGGGCGACGCCGGTCATACCCTGCTCGTTGTAAACGGCCAGCCAGCTGTTGTCGATCGGCAGCCCGCCGAACGACTTGTCGCCCAGGCCCGCGCCGAACAGATACTCCGAGGTCGTCCGGGGGGCTGCCAGCAGGGCGTGCCAGACCTTGGCCCGACCGGTGAGGCTGGTGAAGTTCTCCTGGCTCTGTCCGCGCAGGAACCACGCCTGCAGCGCGGAGGCGAACCCCACAGCGGCCACGGCGGCGCACAGCACCGCCCAGGCGAAGAACCGGCGGGCGGGGGCGCTGGTCAGGATGAGCGAGCTGATCGCCAACGCCAGCCCGATGAGCAGGCCGAGCGTGGCCGTCCGGGTATGGGTCAGCGCGAGCAGGACGAGTGACGGCACGATGACCACCGCCGCGCTGGTCCTGTCGGTCCGGCGCCCCAGAACGAGCAGCACGGTGAGCCCGATGATCACCGCGGCGTACTGTCCGATCTGCGGCGGGGTGAGCGGCCACAACGCGCCGACCAGCCGCCCGCCGTAGAGCCCGGGCAGGGCCGCGCCCGGTGAGATGACCAGGCCGGCGGCCACCGACCCGAGCACCGCGAAGTACATCCGGATGTGGCACCGGACGAACGTCAGGCTGCCGTCCCACCAGCGGCTGAGCAGCCACAGCGTGCCGATGAAGAGAGCCAGCCGGGCGCAGCGGAACAGCGCGCCGAACCCGGACTCCAGGTTCGCGCTGGAGATCACGCTCGGCACCAGCAGCAGGGTGAGCAGGAACACGAAGGCGCTGGCTCGGATGCGCAGCCGGAGATTGGCCGCGAGCGCCAGCGCGAACGCGGCGACCAGCGCGCCCATGGTGACCATCTGGATGAGGGAGCGGGGCAGCGGGATGATGGTCTTCGCCCCGGTGGAGCCGAGCGTGTTGAGGATCAGCAGCCCCCAGACGATCCCGACGATCTTCGGTGTGTGGTCCGTGCTCATCTCAGCCACCGTCCCCTGCGCGGAAGGTGCTGCCCGCGTCCTGCTGGTACGGCGCACCCTGCCACTGCCCGGAGTTGAGGATCCGGCTCGGGTTGTGGGCGACGAATTTCCATGGTCCGAGGTAGACGTTGTCGTGCCAGCGGTTGTGCTGCTTGCTGGTGATCGCCTCGGCCACCCGCTCGCCCTGGTACGGCGACCAGTCCGGATAGGTGCCGTAGTTGGCCAGCACCGCCATCCGGTCGCACTTCACCGTGCAGTCGACGACGGACTTGTCCAGCACGAAGCGGTTGTTGTGGATGTCCACCCGCTGGGTCTTCCACCGGCAGTCGGCGTAGAGCGGTGCGGTGGCGATCGCCGGCTTCGCGCAGCGGTCGGTGTCCCGCACCAGCAAGGTGCAGTCACCGGACGAGGTGTTGGCCAGGCTGTTGCAGAACCGGTCGGCGTTCTCCCACAGGGTGATCCCGGACCAGTTGTTCTCCAGCACATTCCGGTAGATCTCGATCTTGTTGGTGCGGGCTCGGATCCGTGGTTCGCCGCCGGACTCGGACAGGTAGATGGTCGCGTACGGGAAGCTGTCGCCGCGGTCGGCTTCCCTGCGGCCCTCGACCCAGTTGTTCCGCCGGATCGTGTTGTTCCGGATGACCGCGTTGTAGCTGGTCTCGTAGATCAGCGCGGCACCGTCGTTGGCCTCGAGCACGTTGTTCTCGATGCGGAAGTCGTTGTTGTTGGTGTCCGCCCACAACCCGGTCCCGCGGTTGTCGTGCACCCAGTTGCCGCGCACGTCGGCGCCGTTGACGGCCCAGAACTTGATGCCTCCGGTGCAGCCGCAGCCCTCCCGCCGCCGCTCCCAGTCGCCGGTGTTGTTGCCCACGATCTCGTTGCCCTCGACCACCAGGCCGGTGATACGGCCGTTGGCCTTGTACGCGTTCATGCCGTACTGACCGTTGTCGCGCAGGCAGCTGGCGCGGACCTGCTGGCGGGCACCGGCCATCAGCCCGGCGCCGGAGTTGTTCTGGATCGTCGCGTGCTCGATCACCCACCCGTCGGCCGAGTCATGGTTGACCACGCCCTCGTCGGGCGGCGCCACGAAACGTTGCACGGTCAGGTAGCGGATGGTGACGTTGTGGGCGCTGCCGCCGAACGCGTACTGGTTGGTCTTCCGGCCGTCGAGCACCGCGCCCGGCGCACCGAGGTAGCGGTTCCCCTCCTTGGGGATGACCTGGGCGTAGCGGTCCGGGTCGAGCCTGTGCTTGCCCGGTCGAAGCCAGAACGTGGTGTTCGGGGGGCTGCTCTTGGTCTTCGCTGCCAGGTCACCGACCACCGCGGGGTCGACCGTCACCGCGCCCGCCGGTGCCTTCGCCGGCCCGGCCGCGGGCTTGGCGCACACCCGGGCTGCGGGCGTGGACGGCGCAGCGTCCGGCTCCGCCCCCGCGCCCGGCGTGCTCTCACAGCCGGTCGCCGCCAGCAGGGCCAGCGCCAGCGGTGCCGCCGCCAACGCCCAGTGTCGCCTCTTCATCCTCACGCGCCCCCCTAGCCGCGGAACCTGAGCACGGTGGTGAACCCCTCCGCGCCGTCGCCGGCGAAGCCGCTGCCGACCAGCGTTGTGGTGGGTTCCTTGCGCCCGAAACCGGGGGAGTACCAGCCCAGCGGCGGGTTGCTCTCGCCGCGATGCGCCCGCCAGCTCAGCTGCCCGGGCAGGTTGAGCGCCGCGGAGCGGTCCTCGCCGTCCCGAGTCCAGGTGAGCACGGCCCGGTTGCCCGCCAGGTCCGCGGTGATCGCCGGGCCGAGGTGGAACGCCAGGCGCACGTCCCGGCGCGGGCCGCGCACCTCGTCGACCACCCTCAGCTCCTGGCTCGCGGCCGTCAGTTCCACCCGGCGGCGGTGCACGGAGCGCTGGTAACCGTCGTGCTCGGCGCACCAGCGGGCCACACCCTCGTCGGATGTGTCCGCGGCCAGGACGCGGCTGCGTGCATGCCGGGTCCACAGGAACGGGCCGCCGGAGACGGACTGGTCACTGCCGTCCAGTTGCAGGGTGTTGTGGCCGAGGGTCGACCGGAAGTACTGCCGCCACTCGGGTTGCCCGTGGTAGCAGTACGTCCCCGGGTCGGCGAGCACGTCGACACCGTCGTGCCGGACCTCCACGGACAGCGCGTCCGCGTGGGCATGCGCGGCGATGGACAGGAAGCCGTGCGGACCACCGTCGCAGCGGCACCAGATCTCTCCAGGACCGCGCAGGATGGTGAGCCCCGCGTCGGCGAAGTGGGCCGGTCGGCTTGCCGGGCGGGTCACGGCCGGTGCGGTGGGCCGGATGAGCGCGGCAAGGAGCGGGGTGCGCACATCGGTGCCGGTCACCGCGGGCCACCAGGCGAGCCGGCCGAACACGGCGTCCCCGGTGGCCAGCAGCGAGGCCCAGCGGTCGGTGTCCGCGCCGTCCACGACCAGGCCGTGCCCGTTGTCCGCGTCCCCCTGGCGCGGCGGCCGTAGCCGGCTGTCCACGATGGCCGCGAGTGCGTCGGTCATCCGCAGCAGTACCAGCCGGATCGACGCGGGGACCGGCACGTCGGCGGCATCCGCCTCGGCCACCGCGGCCAGGCCGAGTTCCAGCACCAGTCCGTGATACTCGGTGGCCAGCTCGCGGTTGAGGCCGGAGTCGACGGTGTTGTCGCGCAGATGCGCCTCCAGCGACCGCAGCGCGTCGGCCCGCCAACGCGCCGAGGAGGGGAACCACCCGAACGCGCAGGCTGCGGCGAGCTGCCCGGCGGCCTCGGCGATGACGTGGTTGTTCGCCGAGGACCCCCGGCTGGGGAAGGCGGCCAGCCAGCGCTGGTGGTGCCAGATCTGGTTCAGCGCCACCGGGTTGCCCTCGAACAGCCCGGCCGCGCCCGGCCAGCCGTCGAGCAGCCGGCGGATCCACACCCAGGACAGCAGCCGGATGCCCAGCTCGATGCCGCTGATCCAGTGCACGCCGCGCAGCGGTGGGTTGGCCGTCCACCAGGACCGCAGGTGCTCGGCCACCCGCTCGGCGTACCGCTCGTTCCCGGTGATCGCGTAGGCGGCGGCGAGCACGGTGAGGTACTGATGCCGGGACAGCTCCCAGATCTGCTTGATGTCCCCGACCACGTCCTCGTTCCGGTACGGCACGTCGAAGGCATAGCCCCACGGAGCCCGGCGCCCGGTCTTCGGGTCGCACCACCAGTCCGGGTCGTCCAGGTCGTCGCGGACCACCCCGAAATACTCGGCGTGCCCGTACATCAGCCGGTCCGCCTCGGCGATGAGACGTTTCGCGGCGTCCGGCGGCACCGCGGCGAGAGTCCCCGCGGGCAGCGAAGCGGTGAACCGGGCGCCGGTCACGCTCGGGCAGTCCGGCGGCGCCGAACGCCACCGCCGCCTGCGCACCGCGTCGCCCGCCCGGCCGCCGACCTCCCGCGGTCCCATCCGCGACAGCCGCCGCAGGTACCAGCCCGCGCTCATGGTCATCGCGTCCTCGCCAACGTCACCGGCGCGCCGCCGGCCAGGCCGGCCTGCACGGCGAGGGTGGCCGCCGTGGTGGCGACCAGCGAGTCCAGCGGCACCGGCATCGGCCCGCCGGTCCGCACGGCCTTGATGAACGCGGCCAGCTCGGCGGACTGGCCCTTGTCCCGAGCCTTGGGCAGCCGCGAACTGACCCACCGCTTGCGGCCGTACACCGAGGCACGGACGAAGTCGTCGAGCCGCAGCACTTTGTTGTACGCGACGAGGTCCAGCGTCTCCTTGGGGAAGCTGGGCGCGCCGGTGGTGACGTAGCTGATGGTGGCGGTGGACCCGTCCGGGTAGTGCAGCACGACCTGCAGGTCCTCGTTACCGGACAGGGCGACCGCGTACACCGATACCGGGTCGGCCTCGAGCAGCCAGCTCGCCGTGTCGATGAAGTGTCCGCCCTCGCCGGCGAAGCGCGAGCCCTCCGTGCCTTGTTGGAGGTACCAGCTGCCGTGCTGCAACCGGCCCGCGTTGACCAGGTAGCGCAGGCTCGCCGGTCCGGTCCGGGCGCCGAACCGCTTCCTGGCCTCCTGCAGCAGCGGCGCGAACCGGCGGTTGAAGCCCACCTGCAGCCGGTCGTTGCCGGACTCCTCCACCGCCGCGAGCACGCCGGCCAGCTCGTCCTCGGTGAGCGCCAACGGCTTCTCCACGAACACCGTCTTGCCGGCCAGCAGCGCCTTCCGGGTCAGTTCGGCATGCGAGCTGTGCCGAGTGACCACGAACACCGCGTCGATGGACTTGTCGCCGAGCACGGCGTCGAGATCGGTGGTCGCGTCGGCGAAGCCGAACTTCCGCTTCGCGTTGGCCGCGGACAGCGCCGTCGTGGTGACGACTGTCGACAACTCGACGCCGTCGCGCTGTGCCAGATGCGGCAGCAGCATCGACGTCGCGTAGTTTCCCGCGCCGACGAACGCGAGGCGCACCGGCGTCTTGGCGGACCGGGCCGGGGTGGACGCTCCGCCGCTGCGTCGCACCGCGGGCACGGCCACCGCCGGGGCGTCCGCTTCCCCCTTATGTTCGGGGTACCGGAACAGCACAGCCACGGCCTTGAGGTCGCCGTCCTTCAGGCGCTGGTACGTCTCGACGGCGTCATCGAAGTCAGCGATGTGGGAGACCAGGGGCTCCACGTCGACGCTGCCCCGGGCGACGAGATCGAGGAAACACGCCATGTTGCGGCGCTCGGTCCAGCGCACGTAGCCGATCGGGTAGTCCCGCCCCTCGAGCTCGTACTCCGGGTCGTAGCGCCCGGGGCCGTAACTGCGGGAGAACCGGACGTCGAGCTCCTTCTCGTAGTACGCGTTCCACGGCAGGTCCAGGCGGCACTTGCCGATGTCGACGACTCGGCCGCGGTCCCGGCAGAGCCGCGCGGCCAGCTCGACGGGCTGGTTGCTGCCGCCGCCGGCGGCCAGGTACACCTGGTCCACGCCGTGACCGCCGGTGAGTTCGGCGACGACGGCTTCCACGGCCGCGGACGCGGGATCGCCGCAGGCCGCGGCGCCAAGGCGTTCGGCCAGCTCGCAGCGCACGGGGTCGGGGTCAACACCGACGACGCGGACCCCTGAGGCCGCAAGGAGCTGCACCACCAGCTGCCCGATCAGCCCGAGGCCGATGACCAGCGCCACTTCGCCGAGCTGTGACTCGCCTTGGCGCACGCCCTGCAGCGCGATCGACCCGACGGTGCCGAAGGCCGCGTGCCGCGGCGCGAGGCCGTCCGGCACCCGGGCGTAGAGGTTCTTCGGCACCCAGTTCAGCTCGGCATGCAACGCGTGCTCATTGCCGGCGCAGGCCACGAGGTCGCCGACCGCCACGTCGTCGATCCCGGTGCCGACCTGCTCGACCACCCCGCACAGCGAGTAGCCCAGCGGCGTGTAGGAGTCCAGCTTGCCCATCACCTTGCGGTAAGTGGCGGGCACCCCGTTGGTGGCCACGCTCTGCATGACCTTGGCGACCTGGTCCGGACGGGAACGGGCCTTGCCCACCATCGACATGCCGGCCTCGGACACCTTCATGAGCTCGGTCCCGGTGGAAATCAGCGAGTAGGCGCTGCGGACCAGCACCCCGCCCGGCTTGCACCCCGGCATCGGCACGTCGAGCACCGCCAACTCGCCGCTCTTGTAGTTCTGCACAACCTGTTTCACCCGAGCTCCTCTTGTTTCTATGCCGTCAAGCCGTCTGGCTCTGGCCGGAGCCAGAGGTCGCGCCGCGATACCAGTACTCCAGGGTCAGCACGTGCCACAGATGCTTGGAGAAGTCCCGCTGCCCGGCGGCGTCCTCGGCGACCATGCGCGCCAGCGCGTCGCGGCGCAGGAACCCGGAATTGACGAGCACGCCGTCGTTTACCACCTCGCGCACCAGCGGTGCCAGATCCCGGCTCATCCAGGCGCGCAGCGGGGCGCTGAACAGGCCCTTCGGCCGGTACACGATCTCCCGGGGCAGAATCGAGGTGGCCGCCTCCTTGAGGACGGCCTTGCCCTGTCGTCCGACGATCTTGCGATCGCCGGGCACGGCGAACGCCGCCTTGACCACCTCGACGTCCACGTACGGCACCCGCACCTCGGTCGATGCGGCCATGCTCGACCGGTCGGTGTACGTGAGGTTCAGGCCCGGCAGGAACATCCGGGCGTCGCCCAGGCACATGCGGTTGACGAAGTCGTCGAGGTCGTTGTCCTGGTAGATGTCCGCATGCTCGGTCAGCACGTCCTCGACCGTCCCGGCCAAGTCCGGATTGACCAGGGCGAGCAACTCCTCCTGGTCGTACATGGTGTAGCTGCGCCGGAACGCGGTCTCCTCCGGCAGGTCGGCGAAGGAGAGGAACCGCTTCGCGAAGCGCACCGACCGGTACCCCCGGCGGGCCGTGGCGACCGGTAGCCGGTCCACGGTCGCGGACAAGCCGCGCCGCAGGGGTCGCGGGATGCGCTGGTAGCGCAGCGCAAGCAGGTTGGCCAGGTGCTTGCGGTAACCGGCGAACAGCTCGTCGGCACCCATCCCCGAGAGCATCACCTTGACCCCGGCCTCTCGTGCGGCCGAGCAGATCAGGAACGTGTTGATCGCGGCGGGGTCGCCGATCGGCTCGTCCAGGTCGTACGTCATCTGCGGCAGCAGGTCGAGCACATTCGGGGCGATCTCGATCTCATGCAGGTCGACGCCGAACCGCTCGGCCACCTGCCGGGCATGGCGCAGGTCGTTCGGCATCGCCTCGAACTTGGCGTCCTCGGCGCGGAACCCGATCGTGTAAGCGGAGATCCCGGGGCGGTCGCGGGCCGCCAGCGCGGTCAGGTAGCTGGAGTCAAGACCGCCGGAGAGGAAGGTCGCCACCGGTACGTCGGAGAGCAGGTGGCGCCGAGTCGACTCCTCGACGATGGCAGCCAGGTCCGGCTGTTCGCCGCTCCGGGCCCGCTCCCGGCCCTCGGCGGCGACGTCCTTCAGATGCCAGTACCGGCCGAGTTCCACCCGGCCGTCGGGCCGGCACCGGAGCCAGCTCCCCGGCGGCAGCTTCTCCGCTTCGCGGAACGCACACCGTGAGTCCGGCACCCAGTAGTACAGCAGTGAGGCCACCAGCGCCGCATGGTCCACCTGCAGCGACCTACCGGTCACGGCGGCGAGCGCCTTGAGCTCGGAGGCGAACACCAGCCCCTCGCCGCGCCGGAGCAGGAACAGCGGCTTGATGCCGAGCTGGTCGCGGGCGAGCACCAGTTCACCGGTGCGCTCGTCGAAGATCCCGAACGCGAACATGCCGCGCAGCCGAGGCAGGCAGTCCGTGCCCCAGCGCCGCCAGGCCTCCAGCAGCACCTCGGTGTCGGAGGTACCGCGGAAGCGCACCCCAGCGGCTGCCAGCTCGGCACGCAGCTCGGGCGCGTTGTACAGCTCGCCGTTGTACGTCAGGACGAGGCCGCCCGAGACCATCGGCTGGGCGCCGGTCTCCGACAGGTCGATGATGGCCAGCCGGCGGTGCCCGAGGTGCACTTCGCCGTCACCGACGGGGTGGCTGTACCGGCCCGCTCCGTCCGGACCGCGGTGGGCGAGGGTCTCGGTGAGTCGGTCGGTCACGACCTTCCCGTCCGGCCATCGGTACGTGCCTGCGATGCCGCACATGTCTACCGCCCCTCCTGGTCGCTGTCCGGGACCCGTGCCGCCCACATCGGCAGCCGCTCAGCCCGCGGCCGGCCTGTCCCGTTCTGTCGGGCCAGCAGCTCGTTCTGGCCGCGCAGCGCGGTGTGCAGCCCGTCCCACAGCGTGCCGTCGGTCCGGTCACGCGGATCGGGGTCGATCAGCACCACACCGATCACCGGAATACGCTGGTCCGCGAGCTGCCGCGCCACGGTGTGCAGCCATGCCGCGCTGCCGTGCCCGGCCCGCACCACGAGCACGGTCTGCGTGCCGAGGTACTGGAGGTCGGTCCACGCCGTGCCGGGCGCCACCGAGCCGACCCCGACCCTGCGGTCCTGGTGCGACACGGGCGCGGCACGCTCGCCGCTGACCACGGTCGGGTCTCCTGGTTTCTGGCGGCGGCCTGCGAGCTGCGGGCGGGGCAGACCATCGATGATGACCACTGGCCCCTCCGGCGCCAGTGCCCTGGCGAGGTCCAGGGCGATCACGCTCGTGCTGCGCGCACACCCAAGTTCCAGCAGCGACACCGGTTCCGCGGAGCTGCGCACGGTGCGGGCCAGTGACGCGGTGAGCCGTTCGCGTGCCGCCCGGATCCGTCGGCGCTGCCACAGCCTGCCCGACCGGCGGGGCAGCTCCGCGATGACCGAGGCGCCCAGGTTCGCCGCGATCTCCCGGCGCAGCACGGGGCGGTCCGCCACCACCGCGCCGACCGCGGCCACCGCGAGCCCGAGGACGAGCCCGAGGACGAGCCCGATCGCGGCATTGGTGACAGCCGCCCTGGGCATTGAGTGCCGCACCGCGCGCGGGGTGTCCACGATCTGTGTACGGGCGATGACCTTGGGCGTGCCGATGCGTGCCTCCGCGGCGCGCTGGCCGAAATCGCTGATCCGCTCGGTGAGTTCGGTCCGGCGGGCGAAGAGGGACTCCAGGTCCGCCGACGCCGTCGGCTCACTCTTCGGCGATCCGTTTCTGATCGCCTTGTTGACCTTGGCGAGATCGTCCCGCATTCGGTCACGCTGGTCGAGCAGGGCCTTGGACTCGGCGTTCGCGGCTTCCTGCATCCGCCTCAGATGGTCCGCGACGAACGCATCGGCCAGCGCCTTGGCGCGGGCCACCGCTTCCGCATCGCTGTCAGCCGTCACATTGATCTGCAGCAGGTTGTTGGTCAAGCCGATGGCCTGGTAGTTCCGCATGAAGTCCTCTGGTTTTTCCGGGGAGTCGAGGGACTTCAGGGCCTTGTCGGCGATCCGCGTGGTTTGCAGCAGCGCGATGTCGGTGCGGATCAGCGTTCCGGGGTCGTTCGGCTGGTCCTCCTGATGCGCGACCAGCACCTTGGTCACCGCGGTCGGCGGCGATGGCAGCAGGACCGCCACCGCCGCGCCGACGAGCAGCCCCAGCAGCGCCATGGAGCACCAGAGGCGGCGCCGCCTCCGCACCGCCACTACCAGCGCCTGCAGGTCCAGCAGCGGAGCGGCGGCCGACGACTCCGAAGATGTGCTCGTCGTCACCTTGAACCTCCCGTTGCGTCGCCGCCCACCGCGAGCGCCGGCGTGGCGGCATTTCGAGGACGGCCGACGGATTGCGTCGAACGGACCCGGACCGTGCCGGCGAGGACGATGCCGACGACCTCGTGCTTGGCGTCCGCACATGCCTCGGCGATGCCGGCGAGGTCCCCTGCGGTCCAGCTGCCCGCGCTGAGGACGACCAGGGCACCGGACTCGTTGTCGCGGTCCGGCACCATCGGCTGGGACACCGAAACCTCCACTACCCGCAGCACGGGGTATCCCCTGCTCGAAGAGCTTGGGGAAGGATCGCTCTCGGCCTCGGCGGCGAGCTGTCCGGCGGCCCGGCGGGCGATCGTGTCGCCGTCCGGGACGACAACCAGCAGCCGCCGGGGGGCGGGCAGTTGGTCCCGGAGGCGGGCGCACACCCGCCGGTAGCGGATCTGTCTGCCGGCCTCGTCGCCGGACGTCTGCGGGGTCGGTAGGTCCCACCGGGTGTCGACACCGAGGAGTCGGCGGATCCGGGCCCGTTGGCCACGGTCTTCCGGCCGGTGCGCGGGCCGTTCATCAGGTACGTCGACGGTGCCTAGCAGCGCCGAGCCCAGTGCCGCGGCGATTTCCGGTTGGGTGCGCAGTCGGCGGTTCATCCGGGCGGCGGTGAGATGGCCGATGACCGCGAGCAGGAAGAACAGCAGCGCCCCGGCGACGATGAGCTGCATCCTCGTTGGCGGCGCCTCGCCGGTCGGCCGGGCCGCCGGCCCCATGACGACCATGTTGGCCTTGCCGGTCGCCGGGTCGGCCTGGTCCAGCTTGGTGATGGCCTCCTGCAGTGAGGTGCGCAGCTTCTCGAGCTCGGTGCGGGTCTGCACGCTCTCCACGGTCTGCCCCGGATCGGCCGCATTGGCCAGGTCGGTGATGCGGCGGTTGGTCTCCACCGCCTTCTGCCGCAGCACCTCGGTCCCCGTAGCCGCGTCGAGGTCGGTGCTGCCGCCTGCGATCCGCGCGGCGAATTTGATGAATTGCTGGGCCATTTGGTCGGAGAGCTGCTGCGCGCGCTTCGGGGTGTCGGCTGTACCCGAGATCTTGATGATGTTCCCGTCGGCGGCCTTGGCACTCACTCGATCCCGCAGTTCGCCGCCGCTGACGCCCTTCCAGCCGAGCTTGGCGGCCGCGCGGTCGACCACCGACGAACTGGTCGCGATGTCCACCTGAGTCAGCAGCTCGCGCTCTTCCCACTGCCCCGGCAGCAGTACCGATGCCGACGCCGTGTACCGCGGCGGGAACACCACCGAGGCGCCGTAGCCGACGAGCGCGCCCACCACGGCGAGGACCGCGAGAAGCCGCCACCGTCGACGGAGAATCCGCCCGATCGTGACCAGACGGATCGTGTCATCGCTCAACTGCGCTGCCTCTTCCCCGTTCGGACCGGGTCGCCCGTCGACACCGGGGTGTGGTCACGGCAGGCGGCGGCGTAGGCAGCGAGCAGCGACGCTTGCGAGTTCCGCCAGGAAAGCTGCCCGCTGACCCGCTCCTGGCCGATCTTGCCCATCCGGGCCCGCTGCTCCGGATCGTCAAGGAGCAGCGCGATGAGCTTGGCGAATTCGGCCTCGTCGTTGGCGGGCGCGTAGACGGCGGCGTCACCGGCGGAGACGCGCGCCTCCTTCAGGTCGAACGAGACGATGGGTCGGCCCATTGCCATGTACTCCAGGACCTTGTTCATGGTCGACACGTCGTTGAGTGGATTGCGCGGGTCGGGGGAAAGGCACACGTCCGCGGTGGACAGGTAGCGCACCAGGTCGGCGTCCGGAATGCGCCCGGTGAACTGCACCTGCTCACCGAGCTCGAGCCGCCGGGACAGCTCCACCATCGCGTCGAAGGCGTCGCCGGAGCCGACGAACACCGCATGCCAGTCGGTCCTCCCGAACTCGTCGCGGAGCTTCGCAAGCGCCCGCAAGGCGTAGTCGACGCCGTCCTGAGGGCCCATGACGCCGAGGTAGCACAGCAGATGAGGCTTGCCGCGCTTCAACTCCGGCTCGGGCGGCACCGGTTGGAACCGGTCGGTCTGGGGCGCGCTGCGCACCACGAAAACGTCCGATGGCCGCCGACCGCCACGGCGCACCGCGACGTCCCGGTAGCTCTCGTTCGTGGCGAGGACGACGTTCGCGGCCCGGTAGGTCAGCCGTTCCAGCGCGCGCACGGCGCGGTAGAGCAGATCCTCGCCGCGGCCGAACCGGGAGAGGTACAGCTCGGGTACCAGGTCGTGCTGGTCGAAGACGAACCGTGCCCCGCGCCGCTTCAGCCACAGTGCCGGCAGGAACAGCAGGTCGGGCGGGTTGCAGGCGTGGACCACGTCGACCGGGCCGACCTTGCGGGCCAGCCGGGTCGTGTGCCACAACGCCGATCCGTACTCCCGCAGGTAGCCGGCAGGCCCTCCGGTGGCCGCGCGCAACGGGTAGCGGTGGATCCGCACCCCGTCGACCTCTGCCTCCGGCTCCGTGTCCCGCGTACTCCCCTGGGGACAGATGATGTGCACCGTCCAGCCCGCGTCGCGCAGCGTCGTGCACTCCTGCCACACCCGCCGGTCGAAGGGCACCGACAGGTTCTCAACCAGGATCAGCGCGCGACGGGCCGGCCCGTCGCCGCTGGTTGCGTTACCAAGCAAGGCCCATGTACCCCGGTTCGGTCCGGCGCGTCTCGGCGTCGGGAAGGTGGATGAGGTCGACGATCACCGGTCCGTCGCCATGGGGCAGCGCCGACAGCACGGCCGGGTCTCTGGTCCCGACCAGGCACACCTCGGCGTGCTCGAGCACCTCGTCGACGGAGTCCGCGAGCAGCTGCGCGAGGTGCGGCAGCCGGGTCTCGATGTACTCGCGGTTCGCGCCGATCAGCCGGGAGAGGCTCACGTTGGCGTCGTAGATCCGCAGGTCGTAACCCTTGCCGAAGAGCCTCTCCGCCAGCTCGACGAGCGGGCTTTCCCGGAGGTCGTCGGTGCCGGGTTTGAAGGACAGCCCGAACAGGCCCACCCGGCGCTTGCCGGTGCGCTCGACGAGGTCCACCGCGCGCTGCAGATGGTCGGAGTTGGAGGGCAGCACGTGGGCGAGGATGGGTACCGAGACGTCGGCCCGCTGTGCCGCGTGGACCAGGCTGCGCAGGTCCTTGGGCAGGCAGGAGCCACCGAAGGCGAAGCCGGGCCGCAGGTAGGCGGGGCTGATGTTCAGCTTGCGGTCGGCCAGGAACACGTCCATCACCTGGTGCGAGTCCACCCCGAGCGCCTGGCACACCGCGCCCAGCTCGTTCGCGAAGCCGATCTTGAGGCCGTGGAACGCGTTGTCCGCGTACTTGATCGCTTCGGCCGTCGGGACCGGCACCCGGAACACCTCGCCGGGCAAGCCGTCGTACAGCGTCATCACCGCATCGCCGCTTGCCGGGTCGAGCTCACCGATGACGGTCTTGGGCGGGTCGAAGAAGTCCCGCACGCTCGTGCCCTCGCGCAGGAACTCCGGGTTGACCGCGACCCCGAAGTCCATCCCGGCTGTGCCGCCGACGTACTTCTCCAGGATCGGTACCAGCAGGTTCAGGCAGGTGCCCGGGAGCATGGTGCTGCGGAACACAACGGTGTGCCAGCCACCCCGCTCGGCCAGCGCGGCGCCGATCTGCTCGGTGACCCGCTCCAAGTACGTGGTGCACAGGCTGCCGTTGGGCTCCGACGGCGTGCCCACGCAGACCAGTGAAATCTCGCTGCCCATGATCGCCTCGCGGACGTCGCCGGTAGCGCGTAGCGCTCCGGTCCGCACGACCTCGGCGATGAGCTCGCCGATACGCTCCTCGACCACCGGGGCCTTGCCGTCGTTGACCAGGTCGACCTTCACCTGGTTCACGTCCACTCCGATGACCTCGTGACCCATGCTGGCCAGGCACGCGGCCGACACGCAGCCCACGTAGCCGAGCCCGAAAACGCTGACTCTCATGACCCGTTCCTCCCTCCAGGCAGGCCCTCTCGGCCTGCGGTCCGTGCGCCGGCCGGACGACGACCCCTGCGCATCAGTAGGCCCCCTGCCCGTAGAGCACCGCACGCAGCGTCTTCCACAAGATCACTGTGTCCAGGGCGAGCGACCAGTCCTCCACGTACCGAAGGTCCAGCCGCACCGCCTCCTCCCACGGCAGGTCGCTGCGTCCGCTGATCTGCCACAGGCCGGTCAGCCCGGGCTTGACCAGCAGCCGCCGCCGGATGTCCGGGCCGTACGCAGCGGATTCCCCCGGCAACGGAGGCCGCGGACCGACGAGCGACATCGATCCGGTGAGCACGTTGAAAAGCTGCGGGAGCTCGTCGATCGAGTACCGGCGCAGCACTGCTCCCACCCGGGTCACCCGCGGATCCCGGCGGAGCTTGAACAGCAGGCCGGCGCCCTCGTTGCGGTCGGCCAGCTCGGCACGTGCCCTGTGAGCCCCGGCGGCCATGGTGCGGAACTTGAGAATGGTGAACTCGCGGCCGTCCTTGCCGACTCTGCGCTGGCGGTAGAACGCCCCGCCCCGACTGTCCACCAGCACGAGCAGCCCGACGAGCACCATCAGCGGCGCGAACAGCACCAGCAGGATCGCCGCGCCCATCCGATCGACGACCTCTTTGATCGCCCGGCGGCCCCCGGTGAAGGTCGGCATGCTGACCCGCAGCAGCGGGATCCCGAGCACCGCGTCGATGCGCAGCCGCGGGCCGGCCACCTCCATCAGCACGGGGGCCACGACCATCTCGGCGTCGCTGTCTTCGAGGTTCCAAGCAAGCCGCTGCAGCCGGTCCGGTGACCAGTGCGGGTCCGGTGTGACCGCGACGACACGGTAGCCGTCGCGGTGGACGTGGCTCGCGACATCGGCCAGTCGGCCGACGACCGGCACTCCGTCCAGTTGGTCACCGTCGAGCCCGAGACCGTCCGTCGTGCACACCGCATCCACCCGCCAGCCGAGGTGCGGGAACTTGCGGGTTCGGGTGACCAGGTCGCGCACGGTGGCCAGGCTCCCGGCAGCGAGCACCGGTCGCAGGCACCGTCCTTCCTTCCGTTGTTTGTGCAGCCAGAGGCGCAGCAGATACCGCTCCGTCATGGTGATGAGCGCGATCGCGGGGATCGCGACGAAGATCCAGAGCTTGATGTTGCGCGAGGTGAGGGCGATCCCGCCGAGCGCCAGTACGACGGTCGCCGCGAACAGTGAGCGTCCGAGCCGGCGGAATTCCTCGGCGCCCTGGCCGAGTACGGCCGGAGCCCACGACCGGCTCACCGCAAGCGCCCCCAGCACCAGCAGCTCGGTGCCGAATGCGAGAATTCCCCACTTCTCATGCCAGTTGGCCGCGTCCCGGGCCCCGAAGAAGTTGCCGATGGCCGCCACCACGAAGGCGGTGGCCACGGTATCGCTGGTGATCACGGCACGGCGGTACCGCTGCTCCCATTCGAAAGCGGGCTGTCTGATCGCGCCGTTCGCCAGACGCTCGCGCGCCGACGAAAACGGGCTGACTAGTCCCCCTTGCCGCACAGAACCCCCCAGGTCCCCTGTGGCTCGACGTGTTCGCCCAACACTGTTCCTCCTCCCGGGAGGCCCACGCCTCCCGCACTGTTCCTCCCTTCGGGAGGCCCACGCCCGCCCCGCACTGTTCCTCCCCTCGGGAGGCCCACGCCGGCCGTATGACATCCCGGCTAGGCCCGGACCGTGCGGCCCGAGCGTTGATCGGTCCCGGCGTGACGCCGAGAGCGCACACTTTGGCCCGATCGCCCGATTTGCGACAGACACATCGATGCGTGTTACGAAATGCAGACATTTCCGTCACACGCGCATGCGCTTGGCACGCATTCGACTGCCCGGGTACCTGTCAATCACTGAGCACTGCACCCACCCGTTCGGGACCGGCGCATCCGGCACGGTGCGCGCCACGTCAACCCGCGCACACCATGGTTCACCCCTGCGTGACCGGCACGGAATTCTGTAACAGCCGTCGCCCACCCGGCCTCGAACGGGCTTTCTGTCGCCCGGGGAAAAGAGAAAGGGGGTTCTACCTCTCTGCCGCCACCGACGGCCGCCGACAGCCGCCGATCATTGCGCGGCGGACACAACGGTGGTGCAGTGGGAGCTGAAGTTATGAATCGCGGTTCAGATCATCGTGGCCTACCGACCCACCGCCCGTACCGAGGCGACCCGGCTCGTGTATCGCCAGCGGCTGCTGGACGCCGCGCGGCGGCTGCTGGCCGAGGGCGGATACGCCGCGGCCGGCATCTCCGCGCTCGCCGAGCGGGCCGGAGTGGCCACCGGCAGCGTCTACAACCGCTTCGCCTCCAAACAGGAGCTGCTCGCCGTGGTCTTCCGTCATGTGGCAGGTCATGAGCTCACCGCGGTGCAGCAGGCCTGGGCCGATCCGAAGCCGGGTGCCGCGGTCGCGCGGGCGGCGTCGTTCATGCTGTTCGCCCAGATCGAGCCGGGCCACGCCTGCCCGATGTCGATGTCGCACGCCGTCGTCCCGGTGCTGCAGCGCGACGGCGAGGTGGGCCGTGACTGGCTCCCAGGCCTGCTGAGCCGCTCGTACGACCCGCGGCTGATCGCCCCGGGCAGCAAGTCGGGGCTGACGTTCGGCATGGGCATGACGGAGAAGCAGGGAGGTTCCGACGTCCGCGCCAACACCACCCGCGCGGTTCCGATGGCCTCCGACCCCGACGGCCGGGCCCACCTGCTGACCGGCCACAAGTGGTTCTTCTCGGCCCCGCAGTCGGACGCCTTCCTTGTTCTGGCCCAGGCCCCGGCCGGGCTGACCTGCTTCCTCGTGCCGCGTGTGCTGGCCGACGGCACCCGTAACACCGTCCGTATCCAGCGGCTGAAGAACAAGCTCGGCAACAAGTCGAACGCGTCCTCCGAGGTGGAATTCGACGGAACCTGGGCGGTGCGGGTCGGCGAGCCCGGTCGCGGCGTTCCCACCATCATCGACATGGTCAACCACACCCGTCTGGACTGTGTCCTCGGCACCACCGCGGGCATGCGCCAGTCGGTGTCCGAAGCCATCTGGCACGCGCGGCACCGCAGCGCCTTCGCGGCCAGAGCATCGAGGTTCTCTTCCGCCACTACGCCAAGTTCCTTGACGGCCTTCGAGAGCAGGCGAACCGCCTCATCGAGCAGTCCATGAACGAGTGGCAGCGCGTCAGCCAAGGTGACGCACCCGAGGGCTGAACCGGGGGTTTGGTCCGTGACTGGTCCGGAAGCACTGGTCAGGAGGGGTACCGCAGTGGGAGGAACTGGGAGTTAGCGCGCCAGCCGGGCTCGGTCGAGAGCGGGCTGAGCGAAGGGCGCCTGACGGGTGAAAGCCCAGGTCAGGGGCCTTTCTTCGTGCGTCTAGAAGAAGCCCAGCTTCTTCGGCGAGTACGACACCAGAAGATTCTTCGTCTGCTGATAGTGCTCAAGCATCATCCTGTGGTTCTCCCTGCCGATACCGGACTGCTTGTAGCCGCCGAAGGCGGCGTGAGCCGGGTACGCGTGGTAGCAGTTCGTCCAGACCCGACCCGCCTGGATCGACCGGCCCGCGCGGTACGCGGTGTTGATGTCCCGGGTCCAGACGCCCGCCCCGAGCCCGTACAGGGTGTCGTTCGCCGTCCTGATCGCGTCGTCGAAGTCCGAGAAGGAGGTGACGGCGACGACCGGGCCGAAGATCTCCTCCTGGAAGACCCGCATCCGGTTGTCGCCCTCGAAGACCGTCGGCTGGACGTAGTAGCCGCCCGCCAGTTCTCCGTCGTACTCGATCCGCTGTCCGCCCGACAGGACCTTCGCGCCCTCCTGCTGGCCGATGTCCAGGTACGAGAGGATCTTCTGCAGCTGGTCGTTGGAGGCCTGGGCGCCGATCATCGTGTCCGTGTCCAGCGGGTGGCCGGGCACGATCTGCTCGGTGCGGGCGATGCCCGCCTCCAGGAACTCGCTGTAGTGTCCGCGCTGGATCAGCGCCCGCGACGGGCAGGTGCAGACCTCGCCCTGGTTGAGGGCGAACATGGTGAACCCTTCGAGGGCCTTGTCGCGGAATTCGTCGTCGGCCGACCAGACGTCGTCGAAGAAGATGTTCGGGGACTTGCCGCCCAGTTCCAGCGTCACCGGCTTGATGTTCTCGGATGCGTACTGCATGATCAGCCGCCCCGTCGTGGTCTCGCCGGTGAAGGCGATCTTTGCGACGCGCGGGCTGGATGCGAGGGGCTTGCCCGCCTCCGCGCCGAAGCCGTTGACGATGTTGACGACACCCGGCGGCAGCAGATCGGCGACCAGGCTCAGCCACACATGGATCGAGGCCGGGGTCTGCTCCGCGGGCTTGAGGACCACCGCGTTGCCCGCGGCGAGCGCCGGGGCGAGTTTCCACGTCGCCATCAGGATCGGGAAGTTCCACGGGATGATCTGGGCAACCACGCCGAGCGGCTCGTGGAAGTGATACGCGACGGTGTCGTCGTCGATCTCGCTGAGCGAGCCCTCCTGGGCGCGCAACGCGCCCGCGAAGTACCGGAAGTGGTCGATCGCGAGCGGGATGTCGGCGGCCAGGGTCTCCCGTACCGGCTTGCCGTTGTCCCAGCTCTCGGCGACCGCCAGCTCCTCGAGGTGTGCCTCCATCCGGTCCGCGATCCGGTTGAGGACCGAGGCGCGCTCACCGGCCGCGGTGGCGCCCCAGGCGGGGGCGGAGGCGTGGGCCGCGTCCAGGGCGCGTTCGACGTCCTCGGCGGTGCCGCGGGCGATCTCGGTGAACGGGCGCCCGTTGACGGGGCTCGGATTCTCGAAGTACTGGCCGAGGGCCGGCGGGACGTACGCGCTGCCGATCCAGTGGTCGTAGCGGGACTCGTACGAGACGATGGCGCCCTCGGTGCCCGGCGCAGCGTAACGGGTCATCTCTGTGGCCTCCCGGATCCGGTGCCGCCCGCCGTTGGACGGCCCTCGGCGCGAGGCTAGGGACGGGAACGTTGCAGTCTCGTTGCGCCGGACAGCAGAGGTGTCAGCGCTGTTCGGCGTCGAGCGTGCGGGCCCTTGCCAGCAGCGCCGGCCGCTGCCCGGGAGGTGCCGCCGCGGCGAGCGCCTGCCACACCGGCAGGTCGTCCTCGCCCCAGGGGCTGTACGCCCAGTCCGCCAGCAGCCCCGGGTCGCCGCGCGCGATCAGCGAGGCCCGCAGCTGATCGTCGAGACGGCGCCGCAGCCGGACGACGGACGGTGCCTGCGAGCCCGGCAGCAGCGGTCCCGCGTACGCGCTGAGTGCCGCTGCCAACGCACCGGACGCCAGTCTGCGCGCCACGCCGTCGAAGTCGGCGTCGACCGGCGCGGCGAACCGGTAGGGGCGGGAAAGCAGCAGTTCGTGGCCGAGCAGCCTTCGCAGCCGGGAGAGTTCGGCCCGCAGGGTCACCGAGGTCACCGACTCGTCCTCGTACAGCTCGACGAGCAGTTCGTCGCCTCCGAGGCCCTCCGGGTGACGGGCGAGTGCCACCAGGATCTCGCTGTGCCGCCTGCTGAGCCGGATCTTGCGGCCGCCCACGACGAGCAGCGCCTCGTCCCGGCCGAGCGCGCTCAGCTGCACGGACTCCGCGGCTGATTCGGGCGCGAGCAGGGCGAGCTGGGACTCGGCGGCGCGCGCCACCGCCTGGACGAACGCCAGGCTGTGCGGATGGGCGAGCCGGTTGCCGCCGGTGATGTCGACGGCGCCCAGCACCCGTCCCGTGCGCGGGTCGTGCAGTGGCGCCGCGGCGCAGGTCCACTGCTGGACCGGGCGCAGGAAGTGCTCGGCGGCGAACACCTGCACCGGACGGTCCACGGCGATCGCCGTCCCCGGCGCGTTCGTCCCGGCCACGGACTCGGACCACCGGGCACCCTCCACGAAGTTCATCCGGTCGGCGCGTCGGCGGGTCGTCGCGTGGCCTTCGACCCAGAGCAGTCGGCCGTGCGCGTCGCACACAGCGAGGAGATGTTCGCCGTCGGTCGCGTACGCTCCCATCAGTTCACGGATCACCGGCATGGCGCGGGCGAGGGGGTGGCCCTCCCGGTACGGCCCGAGTTCGTCCGGACCCAGCTCGACCAGGGCCGCACCGTCCGGGCTGACCCGGGCCCGCGCGGAGCGCCGCCACGACTCGCCGACCACGGAGCGTACCGGCCGTTCCAGCCGTCCCGCGGTGGTGAACACCTCGTGTGCGTGGCGCAGTTCGCCGAGCCGTTCGCCGGGGTCCGCGTCGGCGGTCAGCGCCACCCAGGGGTCCGTCAACTCACTCTCCCGTCCGGGGGACTCGTGCACCCCATGGTCGTCGCAGCCGGGCTCGGCGACAACCTAGGTGCGGAGAGTAATCGGACCCGCGCCGGGTCAGCCGGTGCTGTAGAGGTTGACGAGGCGGATGTAGCGCACCCAGTCCCAGTTGGGGCCGGGATCGGTGTGGTCGGTGCCCGGGACCTGGGCGTGACCGAGAATGTGCGCGCGGTCCTTGGGGATGCCGTACCGGTCGCAGACCGACGCGGTCAGCAGAGCGGACTGCTCGTACAGGGCGTTGGTGAAGTACGCCGGCTGGTCGACCCAGCCCTCGTGCTCGATGCCGACGCTGCGGGTGTTGTAGTCCCAATTGCCCGCATGCCAGGCGATGTTCTGCTCCCGCACGCACTGCGCGACGTACCCGTCCGCCGAGCGCACCACGTAGTGTGCGGAGACCCGCTTCGCCGGATTCTGGAAGATGCCGATCGTGTCCGAGAAGTTCTCCTGCGTGACATGGATGATCACGTACTGCACCGGATAGGCCGAGGGCCGCGTCGACGCTGTGTAGTTGGACGTGGAAGCGGGTGCCCAATGCGCGACCGGGTAGTCGGTGCTGCCCGCCTCCGCTGAGGCCATGGCACGGGTGGAAGCCGGCAGCAGGGCCGCCGCGGCGGTCGCCGCAGCGCCCTGAAGAATCCTTCTGCGGTGCATCAACGCTCCTGTGTGTGGGGGGAAAGGGGAGACGGTGTACAGCGTCAGGGGGCGGGGAGCAGGGTAGCGGTTTCACGGAGGTGTCGGTGCAGTCCACGATGAGGATCACCCGCGGGCAGCCACTCCTTGCGAATCTTCGCCACGCAGGTGTAGTTGGTGTCGCAGACGTTCGCCAGCGGTGCTTCACCGGCCTGGCTCGGAAACTCGCAGACGGCGGAGACCAGGTCCTTCTCGGAGCGCACCCGGCCCGCGAAGCAGTCCTCCGTGTACACATCGAGGAAGGTACCGGGCTCGATCCGGGCCGCCGGCGCCGCACCGCCGAAGGTCCAGGCGTACTCGCCCTCCTTGGGGCGCACGGTCAGGATCCGCGGGTCGCTCATCGCTGTTCTGCTCCTGTTCCGATATCGACGACGGCCTCCGGCGCCTCGTCCAGATGGATCCGTCCGGTCTGGGCCACCCGCTCCGGATGTCTGCGCACCAGTACCACCAGCACAACGATGCCGATGAGCATCCAGACACCGACGACCGGACCGGCGTACGAGACGGGGGCGCTGAGCTCCGAGACGAAGTCGAAGGCCGGGATCCCGGCGGCCGTCAGCAGCGCCGGTATGAACGCCGCGATGCCCAGTACCGGGAAGAGAAGATGAAGTACGGGGTTGAACGCCTCGCGACGCCGGCGCAGGAAGTACCCGGCACAGGCCAGGTTGACGACGATGTACACGCCGATGATCACGGTGACGATGACGGTCGCCAGGAGGACGAACGCAGTCACCGGGTCATAGCCGAAGCCGAGCCCGAGGGCCGCGCCGACCGCGATCACGAACTGCACCGCCACACCGGTGACGGGCGAGCGGCGGCGCGGATGGAGCCGCGCGAACGCCTGTGGGAAGACGCCGATACGTCCGAGCGCGAAGGCCGTGCGCGTCGACACGTTCGCGCACGCATTGGCATTGGCCACGGTCGAGTTGACGACGGCGAGAAAGAGCAGGACCCAGAACAGCCCGAACGAGGCGCGCGCCACGCCTTCCCATGACGCCGCCCCCGAGGAGCCGAATCCGGCGAACCGGTCGGGCCCGAAGTACACGGACATGGCATATGTGGTGAGGATGTACACCAGGCCGATCGACAGCGCGGCGCCGAGCACCGCCCGTCGCATGGTGCGCCGCGGGTTCTTCGTCTCCTCGGCGAGCGGCGCCGCCGCTTCGAAGCCCGCGAACGCCAGCACGGTGTAGACCGAGCCGGCGAAGATTCCGCTGATCCCATCGAAGCCGTCCGCGGTGTGCGACGGACCGAACACCGACAGCGTGTTGTCGGAACCGGCCTTCCCGATCAGCAGCACCGCGAATGCGACGAAGACCAGCACCTCGAAGATGCCGAGGACGGTGCCGAATCGGGCGGACGCCCGTACCCCGAAGTAGCCGGCGAGTGCGATGATCACTGCCCCCAGCAGCGACCAGGGCCACCACAGGTCCGCCGGGTAGGACGACCACTCCTGGTGCAGCGTGCCCGCCGTGGTGAAGCCGAACTGCAGCAACAGCAGCGCCGGCACCAGCGCCTCGACAAAGACATAGCCCCAGCCGGCGAGGAAGCCGACGGCCGGATGCAGGCCCTGCGCGGAGTATGCGGCGACCGAACCGGCCGCGGGTAGATGGCGGGCCAGTTCCGCGACACACGACGCGGTGAACAGACAGGCCACCAGCGCCACCAGCACGGACAGCGGCAGACTGCCGCCGGCGAACGCGGCACCCGACGGTATGGACGCGGCGATGGCGGCGGCGGGCGCCATCGCCGTGATGCTCTGGAAAAGGACTTCGCGCAGCCCTACGGCGTCGCGCAACAGGCCCGAACCCGATCCCTCCGACACCCCGTGACCCCCTCTGGTCCGCTGACCGGAATGCGTTGTCCGATGTACGGCCGAGCGTCTCGCGCGCCTTACCGTACGGGCGCCGCGCGAGTGGCGGAAGACGGTCGGACGTCGAAAGTCGCCAGGGGGAGCGGAAATTGGGGGTGCGGGGCGTGAGGAACGCGGATCAGCGCAGGGGGCGTGGCACCTCGACAGCCGTCAGCGAGGTCTCGATTCCGCTGCCAACGAGCCCGGTACGCCCGACGAAGGGCGAGTCCGCCAACTGCGCAACCGGAACGGTTCCCCTCATCCCCGGTACCTTCTCCGCCGCCACCTGCGCAGATGCCCGATCAAGCACCCGATCCCCGGGCCGAAGGACCAGCGGGCCGTCGCCACGGCGGCGTCCGATCATGGCTCTGTCACTGACCCCCCTGCCGGGATGTGACCGTCGCCGAGCGCGCCCGCCAGCACCGCCGCCGGATCGTGGCCCGCCGGGCCCGCCGGGTTCCAGCGACCACGTTCCTTGCGGTACGGCCACCAGCGCCCGTCCTGTCCGTACCGAAGCTGTACGCCCCCACCCGCAACGGTCCAGCGGTTGCCCGCCGCCCGCAACTGCGGGCGCTCGCCGTCTTCCCACGCCTCGGCGAGCCGAGCACGGGCCCCGGCGAGGGACTCGGGATCGGGCGCCCATTCCTCGTCGAGCACTGCGAGCGCGGCCGCTCCGCCGTAACCCCAGGCTCGCACCGCCGCGTCAAGTTCGGCCCGCTGCCGCCCCGATCCGGTGCTCAGCCGTGCCACGATCCCTGGCTCGGGACGGGCATCGGCGACCAGCCGTACCACGTCCTGCGCAGGCGTCAACTCGTGCTGCACCGGCCGCTGTTCGTGGCCCGGCGCAAGGGCGTCCGCCAGCATCCGGTAGGCGCGTACCGCACTGTCCGTCACCAGTACCTCCAGTGCCGCCGGGTCGAGACCGGGCTCCGGTTCGGTCTCCGTGCGCAGCGACGGGGCGGGACCTGGCTCCGCGGGCAGCGGCGGGGGAGCGGGCAGTGGCGGCAGGATGTCCCGTGCGGCGAACGTCTCGTCCGCCCGTACGCCGCGCACATGACGGTCCTCCGCGGCGGAGGACTCCGCAGGTTCCCGTTTCGCAGCTCGGACCGCGATGCGCACCTGGAGATCGTCGAGCAGCCGCCGTTCGCCGCGCCCACGCATCAGCAGGAGTACGAACGGGTCCTGGTCCAGCAGCCGCGCGACCTGGTAGCAGAGGGCGGCGGCGTGCGGACAGTGGTCCCATGCCTCGCATGTGCACTCAGGATCCAGGTCTCCGATGCCCGGCAGCAGATCGACTCCGGCCGCCGCCGCGTCCTCCACCAGATGCGGTGGCATCTCCCGGTCGAGCAGTGCGGCGATGTGCCCGGCCCGGTCGGCGGCCATGTCCAGGAACCGGTCCCACTCGTCCTCGCTCAGCTGCTGAAGCAGCACATCACTGCGGTACGCGGTCGAGTCCCAGTCCTGGACGACCGCGGTGATCCGACCGGGCCGTACGGAGACCGCGCCGACCCGCCCCTCGCGGGCGAACTGGCGCCCCTGCTTGACCTGTTTGCCGTCCAGCGCCGTGTCCTCCATGGCCTTCAGCCATGCCCGACCCCACCAGGACTCGGCGAAACCGCGGCCCGGCGTCGGGGGCAGGGCGGCGAAGGTACGTTCCTGTTCCGGTGCCGACTCCTCATCGGCGATGTCGTCGGATTCGTACCCGTCGATCTCGTATGCGTCGTTCTCATAGCCGTCACTCATCGCGCGCCCCCTCGCAACTCCACCAGATCCGCCAGTTCCGCGTCGGTCAGTTCTGTCAGCGCCGCCTCGCCGGAACCGAGTACCGCATCCGCGAGACCCTGTTTGCGGGCCAGCATGTCGGCGATCCGGTCCTCGATCGTTCCCTCGGCGATCAGGCGGTGCACCTGGACCGGCTGGGTCTGCCCGATGCGGTACGCGCGGTCGGTGGCCTGTGCTTCGACCGCCGGGTTCCACCAGCGGTCGAAGTGCACGACATGGCCGGCCCGGGTGAGGTTGAGCCCCGTGCCCGCCGCTTTCAGCGACAGCAGGAAGACGGGGGCCTCGCCCGCCTGGAACCGGTCCACCATGGCCTCGCGTTCGGCGATCGGCGTGCCGCCGTGCAGGAACTGAGTACGCACTCCGCGCGCCGCCAGATGCTGTTCCAGCAGCTGTGCCATCTGTACGTACTGGGTGAACACGAGCACGCTCGCATCCTCCGCGAGGATCGTGTCGAGCAGTTCGTCCAGGAGCTCCAGCTTTCCCGAACGGTCCGCGATCCGCGGCCGCTCCTCCTTGAGGTACTGCGCCGGGTGGTTGCAGATCTGCTTCAGCGCCGTCAGCAGTTTCACCACCAGACCGCGCCGGGCGAACCCGTCCGCGCCGGAGATCTCGGCCAGGGTCTCCCGTACCACCGCCTCGTACAGACCGGTCTGTTCCGCCGTCAGTGACACCGCACGGTCCGTCTCCGTCTTCGGCGGCAGTTCCGGAGCGATGCCCGGGTCGGACTTGCGCCGTCGCAGCAGAAATGGCCGGACCAGCGCGGCGAGCCGTTCGGCCGCCGCCGGGTCGCTGCCGTCCTCTGCGGCCCGCGCGTACCGGGTGCGGAACGTGCCGAGCCGGCCCAGCAGCCCGGGCGTCGTCCAGTCGAGGATCGCCCACAGTTCGGAGAGGTTGTTCTCCACCGGGGTGCCGGTGAGTGCCACCCGGGCTCGCGCGCTGATCGTCCGCAGCTGCTTCGCGGTCGCCGAGTACGGGTTCTTGACGTGCTGTGCCTCGTCGGCGACCACCATGGACCACCCGGCTTCGGTGAGCCTCGCCGCGTCGAGCCGCATCGTGCCGTACGTGGTGAGGACGAACTCGCCGTCCACCAGACCCTCCAGGCTGCGGGACGCGCCGTGGAAGCGGCGCACCGGCGTGCCGGGGGCGAACTTCTCGATCTCCCGTTGCCAGTTGCCCATCAGTGAGGCCGGGCAGATCACCAGGGTCGGTCCGGCTGCCTCGTCGACGCTCTGCCGGTGCAGATGCAGGGCGATGAGCGTGATGGTCTTGCCCAGACCCATGTCGTCGGCCAGACAGCCGCCGAGGCCGAGCGAGGTCATGGTGTGCAGCCAGTTCAGACCGCGCAGCTGATAGTCCCGCAGCGTCGCGGCGAGCGCGGCCGGCTGACCGATCGTCTGCTGCTCGCCCGACTCGGGTTCGGCGAGCCTGGACCGCAGCCGGGCGAGCCAGCCGGTCGCCTGTACGTCGACCCTGCGGCCGTCGACCTCGGTGGAACCGGTCAGTACGGCGCCGAGCGCGTCGATCGGGGCGACCTTGCGGTCCTGCGCCTCGCGGGCGCGGCGTGCCTCCGCGGGGTCGATGAGCACCCACTGGTCGCGCAGCCGGACGATCGGCCTGCTGGCCTCGGCCAGGCGGTCCAGTTCGGCGCGGCTCAGCTTCTGGTCGCCGAGTGCGAACCACCAGTTGAACGCCAGCAGCGCGTCGGCGGACAGGAACGACGGGATGTCCGACGCGGACCGCCCGTTGCGGGATTCGCCGTCGTCGTTCTCGTCGTCCGGCGGGCCGATCACCGCGCGTGCGGTGAGGGTACGGGCGAGCTCCTTGGGCCAGTGCACCTGGACCCCGGTCGCGGCGAGCGCCCGCGCGGCAGGGCCGAGCAGTTCGGTGATCTCCTCATCGGCCGGATCGACGGAATCCGGTACGGCGGCCGACAGCAGCGGGGTCAGCGGCGGCCAGGCGCGGGCGGCGCGGCGCAGCGCGAGGAGGGCGTCCATCCGGGCCCGAGGGCCGAACGCCGCCGCGGTCGGTGCGTTGCCCGCCCAGACGTCGGCGGCATCGGCGACCAGTGTCGGATCGCTGACGCTGTGGATCTGCAGGACTGCACGGAACGACGGCCCGACACCCGGCTCGGTGTCCTCATGCACCCTGGGAGGACCGGTGAGCTCGATACGCAGCGAGAGCCGCACTCCCGCGTCGTGCCCGGCCGCGACATCAGCGGCCCAGTCGCGACGGTCCGGCAGCCGCTGCGGCGTGTCGACGGCGAACGCCGGGCTGCCGGTGGCGAACACCGCTGCGGGCGTGCGCGGCAGGCCGTCCGCGACCGCGTCCAGGAATGCGCGCAGCAGCCGCTCCGGCTCCGGCAGCAGCACGGGCTCGGTGTCCTCGTCGAGCGGCACCGCATGGGCGGTGGGGGGCATGGAGGCCGCGAGGTCACGGATCAGGTCGAGATCGGCGGCCGTCAGGGGACCGGTCCGCCAGGCGTCGTGGTCCGTGGCGCTCAGCCCCGGCAGCAGCAGTCCGCGGGCGGCGAATTGAAGGGTGAGGAGTGCGGCAGTGCCCCAGAACGCCGCCGCGGGATGGGAGTGCGCGGCCGCCCGCGCGCGGGTCAGAACGGGCAGGGAGTCGCGTACGGGCAGCAGCAGGGCAGGAACACGGTACGGGCGGGCATCGGCCCCGACGACGGTCAGTTCCTCGACCGTCCCCGGGGCGTCGGGCGGGCTACTGCCGTCCGGATGGCAGAAGGCGACCCGGCCGGTGCGGGCGGGGTCCGAGGGCAGGAAGACGACGGAGCAGCGGGAGAGTGCGGAGATCTCGGCGGGGGACGGCGCGGGAAGCCTGTGCACGGTGATGTCGGATTCCTCAAATTTGACTAGTGGATGCCAAGATCGCCGAGGGTACTCCACGGCAGCGCCGCGCGGGAGTGTGATCGCCGTGATCCACGTCACTTTCATGGGTGTCTGGGGCTGTCGGGTGTAGCCAGCACCCCCCTGTGGGGAGGGGGCTGCCCCCCGGAATGCCGGGTGGTGGCGCCATGGTTGGCGGGTGGCCTCCGCCCGTACGTTTCAACAGGTCAGAGCAGATTTCAAGCCTCCCAGAGACCGGAGACGCCATGCCCGAGGCCGTAGTCACCGTCGCGGACCGCACCCGCGACCGTGCCCGGAGTGCGGACAGTGCCGGAGGAGCGCGAGACGCCCCAGACACGGGAACTGCCGCACCGGCGGGATGCGAGCGAGGCACCGGACCTTCCGGGAGCGACTTCGCGCCTCTCCTGCGGGCCGTCAAGGCACACGGACTGCTGAAGCAGCGCACCGGTTGGTACGCGGCACGCATCGCGGCCAACCTCCTCGCCCTGGGCGCCGTGACGACCGGCCTGGCCCTCCTCGGCGACACCTGGTGGACCCTGCTGCTCGCCCTGCCGTTGGCGGTCTTCTGGGCCCGCACCGCGTTCGTCGGCCATGACGCCGGACACACCCAGATCACCGGCGTCCGAAAGGCGAGCAGGTTCATCGGTCTGATCCACGCCAATCTGCTCCTCGGCATGAACGAGGCCTGGTGGAACGATAAACACGTACGCCACCACGCCAACCCCAACCACATCGACAAGGACCCGGACGTCGGCGTCGGCGCCCTCGTGTGGACCCAGAAGCAGGCGGCCCAGCGCGAAGGCTGCGCCCGCTGGCTGACCCGTAACCAGGCCCGGCTGTTCTTCCCGATGCTGCTCCTCGAAGGCATCGCCCTCAAGATCTCCGGCTTCCAGTACCTGCGGCAGCAGCCGACCCGTGAGCGGGCCCACTCGGCAGCCCTCCTCGTCACCCACCTCGGGTTGTACGCGACGCTGCTCCTCACCGTCATGTCTCCCGGCAAGGCGGTCGTCTTCGCACTCGTGCACCATGCACTCTTCGGGCTCCACCTGGGCATGGCCTTCGCGCCGAACCACAAGGGCATGGAGATGCCCGATCCCGACGGCGAGCGCTGGGGGCATCTCCAGCGGCAGGTCCTCACCTCGCGCAACGTGCGTGGTGGCGTCCTCACCGACTGGTTCCTCGGCGGGCTCAACTACCAGATCGAGCACCACCTCTTCCCGAGCATGCCCCGCCCCCATCTGCGCCGGGCACAGCCCCTGGTGCGCGCCCACTGCGAGGCGCTCGGCATGCCGTACGCGGAGACCGGACTCATCGAGTCCTACCGGCAGGCGCTGCAGCACATGCACGAGGTCGGTGAACCGCTGCGGTGACCCGGTGGGAGGCCCGCCGCTGCGGGCTGGAACCGGAGGGGACGCACGGGCGTTCTCACATCAGGAGCGGCGTGAGCCGCGTAGGAGGCGTGGACGATGTCGAACAGCGCAAAGATTGCCATCGGGGGAGTCGTCGCGGCAGTCATCCTGATGCCGTTCATCGGATTCTGGCTGTCGCTGCTGGTGCTGATCGGAGTGCCGACAGTGGCCTACCTGATGCTGGATCCCTCCCAGCGGCGCAGGCTCCGCAGGATCACCCGTAAGGAAATTGGCCGCTGAAAGGGGGTTCTTCGTAGATGAGCGGGACCGTCACCGCGGTGAGCAGGAGCGAGGTTTACTCATTCACCAAGCCGAACCGCCAGTCCCTTACCCTGCTGACCGGACTCGGAGTGGAGGGAGATGTTCATGCGGGAGCCACGGTGAAGCACCGTTCCCGCGTCGCACAGGACCCCACCCAGCCGAATCTGCGCCAGGTTCATCTCATCCACGAGGAACTCTTCGACGAGCTGCGTGCAGAGGGCTTCGAGGTCGCCCCCGGTGACCTCGGGGAGAACGTCACCACGCGTGGCGTCGATCTCCTCGCGCTGCCTGTGGGCACGCTGCTGCACCTCGGCGACGAGGCCGTCGTCGAGGTCACGGGCCTGCGCAACCCGTGCTTGCAGATCGAAACCTTTCAGGCAGGGCTGCTCAAGCAGGTCGTCGGTCGTGACGAGGCGGGCAACATCGTGCGCAAGGCCGGGATCATGAGCATCGTCAGGACCGGCGGGGTGGTCCGGCCCGGCGACCCGCTCACGGTCGAACTTCCCGCCGAACCGCACCGACCGCTGGAGCGTGTGTAGAGGCCGACGGGGCGGGCAGGGCAGCAGGGCCGCGCAGGTGGCCGGCGAAGCCTCCGGCTCAACCACAGGCCGAATTGCGACCCGGCGGCGCAGGCCGGGACGGAGCAGGCACTGCGAGCGCCCTCAGCCCGGTGGTGGGGTGGGCGCCGGGACTCAGGCCGGTCGCACGGCGAGCGCGTCGAGTGCCTTCAGCAGACCGGGCAGCTCCGCCCCGCGGCCAACCGGCAGGACCTCGCCGGGTTCCTCGTCCAGCAGGATGAAAGCGATGTCGTCGGTCCGGGCGACCAGGGACCAGCCGGGGCCATCGGCTCGCAGCGTGCGGGCGTCACCGGGGGCGAACGAGGAGCGGATACGTCCGATCGGCGGCGGGCTGTCCACGTAGGCATGGGCTTCTGCCAGCGCTCGTCGGACACCGGGATGGACGCCGGCGGGCACGGTGTGGTCGGCCGGGCGATTTTCATCGGTATCGGCAGTGGAAGTGTCGGGGGAGGCTTCCGCGTCGGTGCTTGCGTCGGTATCCGGGTCTCCCGCACCCTCCTCGTCCGCGGAACCCGTACGGTCCGAAGCGTGCGCGACGTCTGCGGCGTGCTCGCCTTTCGCCTCATCGGTACTGCCCACGACGTCCGGATCCGCGAACGCCGTGGCGTCGTCGATCTGCTCGCGCCACGCCGCCCACTGCAACGCGATCTCGTCGGCGCCCAGCCGCCGCTGCGGAGGCCCCCACGATTCCGTGTCGGGAGGGCTCAGCGGCGGCAGATCGGTTCCCGCGGCCTCCGGGTCCGGCAGCGGGTCGTGCGGCGCCGGCACCCCCGGCGCGGCGACCGCCAGCGCCAGCGGCCAGCCACGGAGCGCGCAGACCACCGAACGGTCGTCGGGGGAGAGGTCGTACTCCATACCGCAGTCCCAGGAGGCGATCGCGACGGCGACCAGGGACACGTCATCGACGACGACGGTCCACCGGGCCCCGCCGTCGTCCTGCCCGAGAACCAGCCCGTAACCCTCGGCGTACGGTTCGAGGCCGAGTGCCGCGCAGGCCGCCGGGTAGTCGTCCCCGAGCACGCTCGGGAACTGCGCGGGTGTCAGCAGCACCGCAGTCAGCACATACAGTGCGTCCTCGTCGGCGACTGTGTCGTCCGTCCCGGCCACAGCACCCTCCTCGTCCCTCATCGTTTTCCGTCGGCGCACCTTAACCAGTGGGTAACGCGGCCGTCGAGGCCCTGACAAGGCAGGATCCACCGAGCCGTCGGCGGGCGGACGACGCGGTTCAGTCGGTGGGGAGACCGAGCAGCGTACGGGCCACGGTCTGCGGCGACTGGCCGGTCTCCCGCGCCAGCGCGGTGACCGCCCGGCAGGCCAGTTCGTTCACCCCGAAGGAGAGCGCCTCCGGTGACACCCAGCCGCTCGCTTCGTCCATCCGGTCCAGGTCGTCGTCCACGCAAGCCGAGACATAGGCGGCGGCCGCGTCGAACAGATTGTGCTGCTTGCGCTGCCGTTCCTCGCGCGGCGGCGCGGGCCGCTCACCCTTCCGGCCGGGTGACACAGCCTTTCGCAGACTGCTGAGCATGTCGATCATGGGGGACCGCCTTCCGGGGAGCCGTGCACGCGTGGTGCGGTCGTACATGCTTACGGTCTTCCCCTTCCGCGTAGAGTTTGACCTTCGACCGATGAACGGGGGCAACGCGGTGAAGCGATACGACCGGCTGAAGGAGATCAGGCGGCTCGATCCGGAGTGGGACTTTCTGGAGATCTACCGGCTCACGGCGACGTACGAGTTCCCCTGGGACATCACCCGTGCGCTCGAACTGGCCCTGTACCGCACGTACGCGGTCCCCAGTATCGGCCGACTCCTTGCCGAAACGGCTGAGCTGACGGACCGTTCGCAGAAACGGTACGACGACACCGCGCTGCTCCTCGACACCGTGGTGGAGCACGGCTTCGACAGCGACCTGGGGCGCACGGCGATCCGCCGGATCAATCAGATGCACCGAAGCTACGACATCAGCAACGACGACATGCGCTATGTGCTGTGTACGTTCGTCGTGGTCCCGAAGCGCTGGATCGACAGCTACGGCTGGCGCCGCCTCTCCGATCACGAACTGCGGGCGTTCGCCGTCTACTACCGCACTCTGGGCGCGCACATGGGCATCAAGGACGTGCCGCAGACCTTCGAGGAATTCGAGCGCACGCTCGACACATACGAGGACGAGCACTTCGGCTGGGACGAAGGGGCGCGCGGCGTCTCCGATGCCACGCTGGCACTGATGGGCTCCTGGTATCCGGGCCCGCTCGCACCCGTCGTGCGCAAAGCCAGCCTCGCACTCCTCGACGATGCGTTGCTGCGGGCGTTCCGTTACGAACGACCGGGCCCCGTCGCACGCCATCTCACCCGCGGCGCGCTGCGGCTGCGGGCGAGGGCCGTGCGACTGCTGCCGCCGCGGTCGACCGCGCACTATGCGCGCCAGAACCCGGAGATCAAGGGCTATCCGGACGGTTACGAGGTCGGCGAGCTCGGTACGTTCCCGACCTCCGGCGTCGGTGGCTGCCCGATCCCGCACAAGCGGAGGCCGGGCGCCCCGGTCGAGTGAGCGCGTGCGTAGGTGAGCCGGGCCCGGGTCAGCCCGGGCGCACGGCGAGTGCGAGGAACCGTGCGTCCTCATCGGTGTACGAGACCAGTTGCCAGCCGGAACGTGCGAGCAGCTGCCGGAGGTTGGGCTCGGCCCGCAGATCGTCCTCCGTGATCTGCCGGCCGTGGCGTGCGGCCAGCGCGGCCCGGCCGATGGGGTGGAACAGCGCCAGCTGCCCTCCGGGACGTACGACGCGGGCCAGCTCCGCCAGGTCCGGCCCGGGGTTCGACAGGTGCGAGATCAGCCCGGCACCGAACACCGCGTCGAGCACCCCCGCCCGCAGCGGAAGGCGGGCGACGTCGGCGAGGAGCAGCTGACCACTGCGGTCGCGTCCGGCCTGTATCGCCGCGTCCAGCATCGCCGGTGTGAGATCGGCGCCCAGGACCGTACCGTGCGGCCCGACGGCGGTCCGCAGGGCGGGCAATGCACGTCCCGTACCGCAACCCGCGTCGAGGACGGCGTCGCCAGGACGCAGCCCGAGGGCTTCGACAGCGGCGGCGTAGGCCGGACCGTCGTCCGGGAAACGGGTGTCCCAGTCCGCGGCGCGGGCGGCGAAGAAGTCCTGGACGTGTGTGTGGTCATCGGCCATAGGGACATGATCGCGCACCGGCAACCGGAGTGAACCCGTACGGAAGTAGTGTGCATGTTCGAGCGCGGCCTGATCGTTCCGGATCATCTCTCTGTCATATTCCGGCAGCTTTCGAAATGCGCCCCGAACGTGCGCCGCCATGGCGACTAGCGTCCCCGGTCCATGGGACACCTGGACCACGCCACCTTCGGCTGGCTGACACCTGCACTGTCGTACGCGATGGCAGCGATCGGCGCGGCGCTCGGACTGAGCTGCACCGTGCGCGCACTGGACACGAGCGGCCGTTCGCGCCGCAACTGGCTGATCACGGCCGCCTCCGCCCTCGGAACCGGCATCTGGACGATGCATTTTGTCGCGATGCTCGGCTTCGGTGTGACCGGCACCGAGATCCGCTACAACGTGCCGCTGACCTTGCTCAGTCTGCTCGGCGCCATGCTGGTGGTCGGCTGCGGCGTCTTCGCCGTCGGCTACAGCCGCGACCGGACCCGGGCGCTGGCTGTCGGAGGATTCGGTACCGGCCTCGGCGTGGCCAGCATGCACTATCTCGGCATGGCGGCGCTGCGGCTGCACGGCGCGATCCACTACGACCCCCTGCGGGTCGTCCTTTCTGTGGTCATTGCCGTCGTCGCCGCGACAGCGGCTCTGTGGGCAGCCCTCAACATCAAGTCATCGCGCGCGGTCGCACTCGCCTCGCTCGTCATGGGCGCGGCGGTCAGCAGCATGCACTACACCGGAATGATGGCCGTCCGTGTCAGCGTCACCCCCTCCGGCGTTCGGAACCGGTCCGGGCCGCCGTGCGGCGCGTTCGCAGGCGGGGACCGCGTTCCCCGCGCCGGTTCCGGTGCCTGCGCTGGAGTCGAAGACGGGTCCCACCGCCGGAGTCACGGCGCTAAGCCCACGCTCCCGCAGACCGGTCGAGGACCGAAGCGATGAGCCGGCCGGGGCCGAGCCCGGAACCCGCGGGATCCGGGAGAACGCGGAAACCCGCCAGAGCCTGGAAGCCCCCGCGAGCAGGGAAGCCCGGGAGACCCACGCGCCCAAGGGGGAGGGCGACAGCTCACTTCCCCGCCGGGTCCGGCAGGCCAACCTCGTCCCGCAACTGCGCGAGGAGTCCCGGCCCGAGCCGACCGGAATCGACGGCGGGAACGGCATGGACGGACCGGCCGGGCGCACCCCGGAACAGGCCAGGGACCGCATGACCGCCTACCGCAACGGCTGGGTACGCGGCGGCGCCGCCCCAGGCGCGGCGGCGCCAACCACCACCGCACTCCGTCCCCGCACCGAAGGAGACCACTCGTGATCGCGAACGAGCGGATCGAGGCGCGCAGGCACTCGGGCGAACTCGACTGGCTGCTGGACGATCTGGTGGCCCGGGTCGGCGAAGTCCGGCACGCCGTGGTGCTCTCCAGCGACGGTTTGGCCGTGGGAGCCTCCAGCGCCCTCAGCCGCGAGGACGCCGAGCACCTGGCCGCGGTCGCCTCCGGCTTCCACAGTCTCGCGAAGGGCGCCGGACGGCACTTCCAGGCCGGAGAGGTGCGCCAGACGATGGTCGAGATGGACGAGGGTTTCCTCTTCGTCGCAGCCGCCGGGGAGGGTTCCTGTCTTGCCGTACTGAGCACAGCCTTCGCCGATATCGGACTGGTCGCCTACCAGATGGCCCGGCTCGTCAAACGGGTCGGCGAGCACCTGCGTACCCCGCCGCGCATCTCCGTGTCCCCGTCCCCGGCCGGCTGAGAAGGCGGAGGCAGTAGTGGACATGACCAACGAGGGCCCCGGATTCATCGAGGGCTTCCCGGAGCCGCCCGACCTGCCGGGCAGCCAGTGGTACGACGCCGAAGCGGGGCCCTTGGTCCGCCCGTACGCCATGACGGGCGGGCGGACCGAACCGGGCCCGGGCGGAGTGCACTTCGACCTGATCGCACTCGTCTCCGCCGCCGACCAGGCACCGGACAGCTCCGAGGATTCCCAGCTGGGCCCCGAACACCGCGCGCTGCTCACACTGTGCCGCTCCGAGCCCCAGTCCGTCGCGGAACTCTCGGCCGACGCCGACCTCCTGGTCGGCGTTGTCCGTGTACTCCTCGGAGATCTGCTCGAAGCCGGTCATGTGCAGGTCAGCCGCCCCGTACCGCCCGCGCAGCTGCCGGACGAGAGGATCCTCCGCGAGGTGATCAACGGCCTACGGGCACTCTGAAACCGCTGCTCAGGAGCGCGACTTCGAGCGATCAGACATTGACGCCGTAGTCGGACGCGATACCGGCCAGCCCCGACGCATACCCCTGTCCCACCGCGCGGAACTTCCACTCCGTACCATGCCGGTACAACTCGCCGAAGACCATGGCCGTCTCCGTGGAGGCGTCCTCGCTCAGGTCGTAGCGGGCCAGCTCCACGCCGTTCGCCCGGTTGACCACGCGGATGAACGCGTTGCGGACCTGGCCGAAGCTCTGCCCACGGCTCTGTGCCTCATGGATGGAGACCGGAAAGACGATCTTTGCCACGTCCAGCGGTACGCCGGCCAGGTCCACGTTGATGGACTCGTCGTCGCCCTCGCCCTCGCCGGTCAGGTTGTCACCGGTGTGCTGCACCGAACCGTCCGGGCTGCTGAGGTTGTTGTAGAAGACGAAGTGCAGGTCCGAGAGGACCTTCCCGGCGCCGGAGCACAGCAGCGCACTGGCATCCAAGTCGTGATCGGCGCCCGTCGTCGTCCGTACGTCCCAGCCCAGGCCGACCGTCACTGCGGTCAGCCCCGGTGCCTCCTTCGACAGGGAGACGTTGCCGCCCTTGGCCAGGGTCACACCCATGAACTTCCTCCGTTGGTCCAGCGAACCGTTGATCAGCGCTTCTTCCGCCGTTACTGCGTCAACGGCGGTTCCGTACCCAGGGTTTCCTGATTGCGCAAGCCATGAAATGGCGGGAGCGGCGCGTATCATACCGTGCCGCACCCCCGGCTCACTGCGGGTCGGTTTCCTTCATCGCCTTCGCCTCACTCTTCAGGATCCGCAGGGATTTGCCCAGGGCGCGGGCGGTGTCCGGCAGTTTCTTCGATCCGAACAGCACGATCAGAACAACCGCGACAATCAACAGGTGCCAGGGCTCCAGGCCGTTGCGCAACATCTGGTTCCGTCCTTCTACTCGGACTGCCGGAATTGGTGGATCCGGTCGGCTAGGGGTAGGTCTTGTGATCCATTCGCGCAGCGATACTTGCCACGTTGCGCAACTGTACAACCGTGGGGTGGGGTCGGACGTCTTCCTCCATGGAAGCGGGAACCGAACGGATGAGGTGACCAATGACAGGCAGTCGCAAGGAGGCGGCGAGCGGGGGGCGGGGCAGCCGGCTCGGGCGCGCCGCCATGACGGGACTGTCCTTTCTCGTTCTGCTGGTCGCGGGGGTCGGCTGGGGCTACCTCAAACTGACCGGCCAGATCGACACCTTCGGCGCTGACGGGATCTCGGGCGACCGGCCACCCGCCTCGTCGAACGGGCAGAACGTCCTTGTCATCGGATCGGACACCCGCTCCGGCGCCAACAGGAAGCTGGGCGGCGGCAAGGGCACCGTGGGGCGCTCCGACACCGCGTTCCTGCTCCATGTGTACGCCGACCACCGGCACGCCGTCGCCGTGTCCATCCCCCGTGACTCCATGGTCGACATCCCTGCGTGCAGGACACCCAACGGCGAGTGGACCGCACCGCAGCACCACGTCATGTTCAACGGGGCGTTCTCAGTGGGTGAGACTGCCGAGGGAAACCCGGCCTGCACCCAGAACACCGTGGAACACCTCACTGGCCTGCGCGTCGACCACACCGTCGTCGTGGACTTCTCCGGCTTCTCCGCACTGACCTCCGCCGTCGGCGGAGTCCCGGTCTGTCTGCCGCAGGACATCTACCAGCAGGACCTCAGCCCGAACCGGCCCACGCGCGGCGCACTCGTCTTCGCTAAGGGGCCGCAGACCGTCTCCGGGCAGCGGGCGCTCGACTACGTGCGGATCCGGCACGGCATCGGCGACGGCTCCGACATCGGACGGATCAAAAGGCAGCAGGCTTTCATCGGCTCTCTTATCAAGAAGGTCAAGTCCCAGGGACTGAACCCGACCACCCTGCTGCCGCTCGCCGACGCGGCGACCGACTCGATGACCGTGGACCCCGGACTCGGATCGGCCGACCGGCTGCTGAAGTTCGCCATGTCGATGAAGAACATCGATCTGCGCAACACGCGATTCGTCACCGTCCCTTGGCGTTACGAGGGCGCGCGCGTCGCGATCGTCGAACCGGAGGCCCACGCTCTCTGGGCGGCGCTCAAGGCCGACCGGACGATCGATGGTCAGGACGCCAGCGGTCAGGGCACGGGCGACCGCAGCGCCAAGAGGCCGGTGGACGCGTCGCCCTCGCCCGCCGCCCCCGCACCCGTCTCCGGTACGGGCATCAGCCTCGCCGTCTACAACGGCACCACGGTCAATGGCCTTGCGGCCCACGCCGCCGAACTCCTGCGCGCCCACGGCTTCACCGTCACCGGTACAGCCACCGCGAGCAGTCAGGACCGCGTGTCGACCGTCATCCGGTACGGGCCGGGTCTCGAGGCCGAAGCGGAGACCACCGCGCGCCTCTTCGCCGGGGCACGGACCGTGGCGTCCGGCACCGCGGGCATCCAGGTGATCCTCGGGACCTCGTACGCGGGGAATCCGTCGCCCGCTGCCGAGGCCACGCCGACACCCAGCGCAGCTCCTTCCACCATCGGCGACGGGGCGCGGTCGGCCGACGAAGACCTGTGCAAGGACCTCTCGTACGGCTGACCGAGCACGATCAGGCTCCCGTCCGGAGCTGCAGGGCGGGGTGACGCGGCGGCGCGAAGCCGAACGACTCGTACAGACCCGCGCCGTCGGCGGTCGCGTGGAGATCGACCACCGCGACGGGCGTCTCCTCCCGGAACCAGGTCAGCAGCGCTTCGAGGCAGGCCCCCGCATGCCCGCGGCGCCGACGCCGCGGATCGGTGACCACATGGGAGATGTGCCCGCGCAGCCCACTGGGATTGGCCGGGCTGGGTGCGTGCGCATCGCACGCGCGATGGCGGTGAGGTCCTTCTCGGCGAGCACCACCCCTGCGGTCTCCCGCGCCACGTCGACCGCGTTGCGCGGACAGATCCCGACATCGGCGGCGTGCAGCGCGGGCAGATCGTTCACCCCGTCGCCGAGGAAACCTGCGGTCCGTCCGGTGGTACGCAACGCCGAGACGATCCGGGCCTTGTGCTGCGGCGTACAGCGGGCGAACACGGCGACCCGGTCGGCGAGCGCCGCGAGCTCGGCCTCGGACATTACGTCGATCCGGTCCGCCGACACCACCTCGCCCGGGTCGAGGCCCAGATCGCGGCAGGCACGGGCGGCGGTCCCCGGATGGTCGCCGGTGAGGACCTTCACAGCGACACCGCGGTGCTCCAGTACATCCAGCGCTTCGGCAGCGGTCGGCGCGAGAGCGTCCCGCAGGGCGACGAAGCCGAGGAAGGTCAGCCCCCACTCGTCGGCCGGTGTGTACGTACCGAGTCCGGCGGTTCGCTCGGTCAGGGCCACGGCGAGCAGCCGCAGACCGCTCGCGGCCTCGCGTGCGGCCAGGGCACCCAGCCGGTCCCGCTCGCTGTCGTCCAGCGCGCACCGTTCCAGCACCGCCTCCACCGCTCCCTTGGTGACGAGGGTGTGGGCGCCGAGCCTTCCAGGACGGCGGACGACCGCGGTGGCGAGCCGGCGGACCGGATCGAACGGCAGGGCTGCCACGCCGTCGTACACCGACAGCGGGTCCTCGGCCTGCGTCTCCAGAAGTCCGCGCGGTCCGCTGTCCAGAGAACGCAGCACCTGCAACGACGTCAATTCGGCCCCGTCCGGCCCTACCTCTGTCGCGTCGGTGGAGGCGGTCCGGCCGACCGCCGTGCTCGCTGTCGGTGCGTCGACGGTTGGGGGAGAGCCGTCGGGATCGCCGTTTCCGGGCCCTGTGGCGGCGCTGCTCTCAGGCACCGAGCTCACGGAGGCGTACCGGCTGCGCAGGAGCATGCCCGGCCCGTGCGGCGAGCTGGCCGACCATCAGCCGTACCACCGTCACCACATCAGGATCGTCGACCAGATACACCTGGCGGCGGCCTTCGCGCCGCGAGCGTACGAGACCAGCGAGTTTCAGCTTGGTCAGATGCTGGCTGACCGAGGGCAGCGTCCCGCCCACCCGCTCCGCCAGCCTGGTCACATCGCTCTCGCCCTGGGACAGCGCCCATACGATGTGCAGGCGCGCAGGCGTCGCCAGCAGACCGAAGGCGGCGGCCGCCTCCGCCAGCACCTCCGCGGGCGGATCCACGAAGTTGCCGCCGGCACCTCTCGACACTCTTGCTCTCCTGTCCACCCGGACCGTTTCCAGCGCCTCGAAGCGACAGTGTAGGCGGCAGTCGTGGTCGGCCCGAGGGTCGAGGTCCAACCCTCTGGATCGGTTCCGGCTCGAACCTCGTTCGAATTCGGCTCGAATAGTGACCTCGTGCAGACATCGAACGATCTCTGTTCGGCCACTACGGTCAAAAACCGATCACGTTGCTCGGGGCCGACGGCTGCTTGCCATGCTGTCCACCGTACTGCTGCCCACAGATACCGAACCGAGCCCGTCAAGACGTCTCTGAACTGTGTTTTTACGTCTTGAGGCTCACGGGTGAGAGAAGTGATCGATGCCTTCCGAGCACGCTGGCAGAACGGGTGGGGAGACCGTCGGGGGAACGGGCCAAGAGGCCGGCACCGACGCGCTCGCACTGAAGATATTGGTCGCCGGCGGGTTCGGGGTCGGCAAGACGACTCTGGTCGGTGCGGTGAGCGAGATCCGGCCGCTGCGGACGGAGGAACTCCTCAGCGAGGCCGGACAGTCTGTCGATGACATCGGCGGAGTCGATCACAAGACCACCACCACCGTTGCCATGGACTTCGGACGCATCACCATCCGGTCCGGTCTCTCGCTCTATCTGTTCGGCACACCGGGACAGGACCGCTTCTGGTTCCTCTGGGACGAGCTTTCCCAGGGGGCACTCGGAGCGGTCGTCCTCGCGGACACCCGGCGGCTGGAGGACTGCTTCCCAGCCGTCGACTACTTCGAACACCGCCGAATCCCCTTCGTCGTCGCCGTCAACTGTTTCGCGGGCGCCCGGGCCTACGGCGAGCGTGAGGTGTCCCGTGCGCTCGACCTGGACCTGGGCACACCCGTCGTGCTCTGCGATGCACGCGACCGCGACTCCGGCAAGGAAGTTCTCATCCGCATGGTGGAGTACGCGGGCCGCATGCACACAGCCCGGCTCCTCGACTCGGTCGGCTGACCCCTGTCTGGACGACGAGCACGAATCGGAGGGGCGGTTGCCCCAACGTGCGCTGTGCGCAAGGCTTACGCGTACACGTGGGGCACGGGGAACGTATGAGCGGGGAGGAGCGGGGAAATGGCGCTGGACAGGGAACTTGACTGGCTCCTCGACGATCTCACCGGCCGGGTCGAGCACATACGGCACGCGCTGGTGTTGTCGAACGACGGCCTGGTGACGGGGGCGAGCACGGGCCTGGCACGTGAGGACGCGGAGCATCTCGCCGCGGTCTCGTCAGGGCTGCACAGCCTCGCGCGAGGCTCGGGACGGCATTTCCGGGCAGGAAGAGCCAGGCAGACGATGGTGGAGTTCGACGAGGCGCTTCTCTTCGTGACAGCCGCGGGAGACGGCAGCTGCCTCTGCGTGCTGACCGCGGCCGAGGCCGATGTCGGTCAGGTCGCCTACGAGATGACACTGCTCGTGAACAAAGTCGGAGAGCACCTGGGGGTCAGCGCGCGTCAGGGCGCCGGGGGAGAAATCAACCGGCTCTGACGGTTCGGGTCCCCTGTCGACTGCACTATTCGCCCGGCCTGTGGGGGTTGTCCACAGGCCGGGCGAAAGGCTCTCTCCTCGGTTACGGTGATCACAGAGAGTCACCGCAATTGTACGGGGGAGGATGGCCATGGCCATGACGGATGCGACGCGTGCCGCGGCACCGCGCGCAGGATCTCGGCGTTCGCAGAACGCCTCGACTGACATCGACCTGAAGGACATCGATCCGACGAAGGCCGATCCGTCGAAAACTGATCTGACAGAAGTCGACCGGACGGAATCCGGCGCGACGGTGGCTGCAGGGAGGGCGGCGCAGCAGCTGAACCTGAGGCGCGGGGAATTCGAGCTCGCCGTGCACCTGGGCATCGTGCGGACCGTGACGGCGGAGGCTGGTGGCAGGCCCAGGGTGAGGCGGGAGGAGGTCGACCGGCTGCGGTCGGGGGACGGGTTCCCGGACGCAGTGCGAGAACGGGTGCGGACGGTGGGGACAGCGGAGGGCGCGCGGCTCCTCGGCATCAGTCCGGTCCGCTTTACCAGGCTGGCCAGGGCCGGATGCATCACGCCTGTCGCGTTCTACCTCAACCGGTACCGGGCGACTGTCTGGCTCTACCTGGCCGAGGAGCTCCTCGGGTTCGCGGCCGCGGCGCCGCAGCTGTTGACCGGGAACAGCCCAGCCTGGATGAGGGCATGTCTGGGCGCAGGAACCGACTGGCGGACGCGCAACTGGCGCTCGCACCGGATCGAGCGCCTGCTGAGGCGCGCGGAGGATCCCTGGGCGCGGGCTGCGGTGCTTGCCGGCGCGCTGGATCCGGTGCAGCTGGCAGAAGTGGTCGACGATCCGTACGAGCGTGCGTACCTCAGGAAGGTCCAGCCCGGTCCGGTCTTCGGGCCACCCGGATCCGTCGCCGCTCGCGACACCGTGACGCAGCTGATGCGCGCCGACGACCCGGACGAGATCCTCTGGCGCAGGGTCAATCTCGCCCTGGAACTGGACAGTGCGCGCGAGGCCCGTCCTGCACCTCATCCGGGGGACGACCGGCGACCCGATCCGGACTGCTCGGTCCCTGGCCCTGTCTCTGTCCCGGTCCCTCCTCCTGTGCGCGATTCCGCTCCTGTCCAAGTAGCAGGACTGCTCAGCCGGCTTGGCCTGCGGAGGCGCGAGGCCCCGCGCAGGGGAGGCGAGGAACGAAGCTCGGGCGAAGACCGTTGAACGAGTGGGCAGACGGGAGTGACGGAGCCGGACGAGGAGCATGCTGGTCGGCGCCGAGGCCATTCACCGGCGGGCTCTGGAGGCCGGTGCTCCCGTGGGTGACGCCCACGACATTTGCACCGCCCTTCGCAGCGGCGGAAGCGGGTGACCCGGTCGCCGTCGAGGTGGTGGAACGGGTGGCCGCCCGGTTCGCCCGAGGCCTCGCCGTACTCCTGCTGGTTCTCGATCCGGGCCGGGTCGTCATCGGCGGCGTGCCACGGGTGGGGGAGACCCTGCTCCGCCCGGTGCGCGGGCATCTGTGTTCGCACACCCGGGTGGTGTCGGGCTGAACGCCTCGGTGCTCGGCCAACGAGCCGTTGCGATGGGCGCGGTGTGCCAGGCCCTGGACGTCGCGGAGTAACGCGTGACACCGGACACCGAGGCGTCAGGGTACTGACCACCACACCATGCCGACGCTCTCCAGTCCGGGCGTCGATGCATCGCCGTGGCCCATCGAACGGCGCGAGCATCGAATTCCATGAGGCTCAGCCATAGAAGAATGCGCTTTTGTGACCCCCGTGCAGGCCGCAGGATGACTGCGAGCCGGCTTCCGGGAGGAACGCATGACGTCAGCCATCGAAACGGGCCTGCTGCCCTGCACGTCCGAGGTCCGTCCAGAAGGGCTGGCCGTCGGAGGGGTCCTGCTCGCCGACCTGGCACAGCGCTTTGGAACACCCCTCTTCGTGTATGACGAGGAGCATCTGCGCCGACGCTGCCGGGAGGCGGTCGCCGCCTTCGGCCGGGACAATGTCGCCTACGCCTCCAAGGCGTTTCTGTGCACGGCCATGGCTCGACTGGCCCATGAAGAGGGGCTGTTGCTCGATGTCGCCTCCGGCGGCGAGCTACGGGTCGCGCTGCACGCGGGTGTGCCGGCCGGGCGGATCGTGTTGCATGGGAACAACAAGGACGAGGCGGAGCTGCGCATGGCCATGACCGCCGGGGTGCGACACGTGGTGGTCGACAGCTTCGACGAGATGGACCGCATCGAGCGTCTGCGGACCGATGAACACCTGCCGCCGGCCCGGGTGCAGTTGCGCGTGGCGCCCGGTGTCGCCGCCGGCGCTCACGAGGCCATCCGGACCGGCGGCAACGACTCGAAGTTCGGCTTCGGCCTCGTCGGCGGAACCGCCTCGGCCGCCGTGCGGCGGGCCCTCGGCTCCTCGGCGATGATCCTGGAGGGCGTCCACGCACATGTGGGTTCCCAGGTCCTGGACACAGCAGAACTCGCGGCGGGCGCCGCGGCCGTCGCACGGTTCGCTGCGGAGTCACGGGTGCGCCGGCTCACCGTCGGCGGCGGCCTGGGCGTCGCCTACGAGGCGGGGCAGGCCCCGCCGTCGTTCGCTGACTGGGCGGCCCGGGTGCGTACCTCGGTGCGTGAAGCGGGCTGGGGCGACAAGGTGACCGTGGAGCCCGGCCGGTCCATCGCCGCCCGCGCGGGGCTGACCCTCTACCGGGTGGGCACGATCAAGCGCATCGCGGGCGTGCGGACCTACGTCAGTGTCGACGGCGGTATGAGCGACAATCTGCGTCCCGCCCTGTACGGCAGCCGGTACGAGGCGTTCCTGCCGCGCTGCCCGCACGCGTCTCGACCGTTGCGGGCACGGCTGGTCGGCAAGCACTGCGAGAGCGGCGACGTGATCGTCGACAGCGCCGCACTCCCGGCCGATGTGGGCGTGGGAGACCTTCTGGCCACGCCGGTCACCGGCGCCTACGGATACGCCATGGCCTCCAACTACAACAAGTTGCCGCGTCCCGCTGTCGTCTTCGTGGCGGACGGGCGTGCCCGCACTGTGGTGCGCCGCGAGACCGAGGAGGACCTGCTGCGTCTGGATGTGGACGAGGATGCCGGGCTCCTGGCGCCTGCGGCGGCGGTGCGGTCCGGTGCCGTGGCGACGCAGTGCGTCGGCAGGGCCTAACCTGACCCGATGCTGAACAGTGCCCGCCTGCTCGTCCTGCTGGAAATAGCCCGCACCGGCACCATCGTGGCCGCGGCGCGGGCGCTGCATCTGAGCCCGTCCGCGATCTCGCACCAACTCGCCCGGCTGGAGCAGGAGCTCGGGGTGGCGTTGGTGGAACGTCAGCCGCAGAGCCTGCGGCTGACGGCAGCCGGTGTGCGACTGGCCGAGCACGCGCAGGCCGTCGCCGACCTGATGGCCGTCGCACAGGACGACCTGCGGGCGCACTCCGAAGGTGAGGCCGGTCTCCTGCGGCTGGGCTTCTTCGCTTCCTCGGGCCTTGAGTTGCTGCCGCGGGCGCTGTCGGCGTTCGCGGCGAAGCGGCCCCAGGTCGAACTGGAGCTGATCCTGGGGCAGCCGCACGAGCTGGTACCCGATCTGGAGGCGGGCCGACTGGATGCCGCGGTCGTCTTCGAGCATCCGATGGACCCCTGGTGCCGGCAGGCGACCGTGAGGGTTGAGATGTTCTTCGACGAGCCGCAACTGGTGGTCCTTCCCCTGCGGCACCGCCTCGGGCGGTGCAGCGCGGTCCGGCTCGCCGCCCTGGAGGGCGAGAGCTGGATCGGCACGCACGGCGGTCAGACAGGCGAGCCGGTTCTTGAGCGCGCGTGTGCGGCCGAGGGGTTCCGGCCCCGGGTCCGCTGCCGCAGCGATCATTACCAGGTCACGATCAACCTGGCGCGCGCGGGCATGGGTATCGCGCTCGTCCCGGCTCTCGGGCTCGGCGACACCACGGGCGTGCACGTCTGCCGGCTGGACCACCCCCAACTGCACCGGCGCATCGGGGTCGCCACCCGGCCTACCAACCGCAACCCGCTGCTGCGGATCTTCCTCGCCGAGCTGCGCTCGGCCGCAGAGGAGATCCGGTCACTGCTGGAGATGCAGTGGTCCTGACCGGCGGACCTTGCTGCGGCCTGTTCCCGACGGGCGGGCCGCACCCCCGGGCCGGGGGTCGGAGTGCGCCTCGGGTGGTCACGACGGGCGGGGGAAAGCCGGTCGGCTTTCGGCCCGCCCGTCGTGACCACCCGGGCCCGCACCTCACTCGGCAGGCCCGCGTCGGGCACAGGCAGCGAGAGTCCGGCCGACGTCCCGTATGGCATGGACCGCAGCCCGCTCGGTGCTGGGGCCCAGCACCGTGTCCCAGTGCGCCACCACCGCATAGGCCAGTCGGCGCCGCCCGACGATGACACCGGCGTCGGCGCGCACCCCGGTGTCGGTGCCGGTCTTGTTGGCGACCAGAAGCCCTTCCGGCAGCGGGTCCGGGAAGCCCGGGGCGTAAGGGTCGTGATCCACCAAGGCGGGGACCAGGCCGTGGTCGGTGTTGGCGCGCATCCAGCGCAGCAGCCCGGCGGAGGCCGCCGGGGAGCTCATCGTGCCCCGTACCGCATGGGTCACCAGCCGCGCCAGGTCCTGTGCTGTGCCGGTGGCGAAGACGGGAGGCACGTCCAGGCCCCGGATGTCACGGACCTTGTCGTGCAGCGTGAGGCGCTCGAGCCCGAGATCCGCCGCCAGCCGGGCCGTGGACTCGAGCCCCACCAGGCGCAGCAGTGCGTTGGTGGCGGTGTTGTCGCTCACCGAAGCGGTCAGCCAGGCCAGGTCCTCGACGGTCCAGCCACGCCTGCTCATCCGGCGCAGCAGACCGGTACCGTCCGCCATGTCCTCGTCGAGGACGTGCACGGTTCGGTCGGCGAGCAGCTCCCCGGTGTCCAGTCGGCGTGCGACCTCGGCTAGCAGCAGCAGTTTCGAGGCGGACGCGACGGGCAGAACGGTGCGCTCGTCGACCCCCACCGTCTCGCCGCCGTCGACGTCTACGGCGGCGACAGCCAGGGTGAGCGGCAGCGCGGCCGAGCGCCGCGCCGTTGCGGCCACTTGGGCCAGACTCATCGGATCCTCACCACTTCTCCCGCCCGTACCGCGGTCGGGCAGCCGCCTCGTACTGCGACCCGTCCCGCCACCACGACGGTATCGATGCCTTCCGGTGCCAGCAGGGGACGGTCGAAGGTGGCGGTGTCGCGCACCGACGCAGGGTCGAGCACGACCAGATCGCCGAGGGCGCCGTCGCGGACCACACCACGGCCGGTGAGTCCGAACCGCCGCGCCGGCAGTCCGGTCATCTTGTGCACCGCGCTCTCCAGCGGGAGCAGCTGCTCGTCGCGGCCGTAATGGCCGAGCACACGGGCGAAACTCCCCGCCCAACGAGGATGCGGCCGACCGGGTTTGGGGACGCCGTCCGAGCCGATCATCGACAACGGGCTGGCGAGCACCCGTCGTACGTCGTCCTCACGCATGGAGTGGCTGATGATGGTCACTTCGCCCTGCTCGGCAAGCAACAGGTCGCATGCGTGATCGACCGGGTGGACGCCGCGCTCGGCGGCGAGGTCGGCGATGCTGCGGCCCTCGGCCTCGGGGTGGGCCTGCGCGGCGGCCACCGTGATGAGATCCCAGCCACCGTTTCCCACGGTGTTCTCCCACCCCTTGACGCCCTGAGCGATGTCCGCCCTGATCCGGTCGCGCGTTTCCGGCCGGCGCAGCCGTTCCAGCAGAGCGCCGACACCGCCCTCGCTCGTCCACGGGGGCAGCATGGCGTGCAGGACGGTGCTTCCCGCAGTGTACGGATAGACGTCGCACAGCACGTCCACGCCTTCGGCTCGCGCCTGTTCCAGCCGGGGCAGGGTGCGCAGCGTGGCACCCCAGGCGTGCCGGCCCGCGGTCTTGTGGTGGGAGATCTGCAACGGAGCGCCGGAGCGGACCGCGATCTCCAGGGCCTCCTCCAGGGCCGACTCCACATGTGACATCTCGTCGCGCAGATGAGTGACGTAGGGCTTGCCATGGCGCGCGGCGACCCTGGCCAGCGCGACGATCTCCTCGGTGCCGGCGTAGGTGCCGGGCGGGTAGATCAGCCCGGTGGACAGGCCGGCCGCTCCCTGGGTCAGCGCCCGGTCCAGCAGCGTGCACATGGTGTCCAGTTCGTCGGGCCCGGGCGGGCGGGCCTCGAAGCCCATCACTCCCGCGCGCAGCGTGCCATGGCCGACGAGCGAGGCGATATGGGTGCGGCGCAGGGCGGGGTCCTGCCCGGCGGCGAATGTGTCGAAGTCCACCGCCGGCCGGACCGGGCCGAGTCCGAACGTCACCCTGAGATGTTCGGCGAGTACCGGCAGCCGTTCCGGGAGCGAGGGGAACAGGCTGGTTCCGCAGTTGCCACAGATCTCCGTGGTGACGCCCTGGAGCAGCGGCGCAAGGCGGAGATCGTCCGTCGGATCCGTGGTGCCGACGCTGTCAAGGGGGGCCGCGAGGGCATCGGAGTGCGTGTGCACATCGATGAAGCCGGGTGTGACGACCCGGCCCGTCACATCGAGGGTCTCGGCCGCCGCCGCCGGCGTACCGGCGGGGAGCACGGCGATCCGCCCGTCCACCACCGCGATGTCCGCCTCCCTGGCGGGTGCGCCGGTTCCGTCGACGAGCGTGCCACCACGCAGCAGCAGATCGAGGGGGCGGCCCATCACAGCACCGTCGACAGGAAGGCCCGCGTGCGGTCGTGCCGCGGGTCGGTGAACAGAAGCTCCGGGCTCCCCGCCTCGACGACGGCGCCCTGATCCATGAACAGGACACGGTCGGCGACCTCGCGGGCGAAACCCATCTCATGCGTGACCACGACCATCGTCATACCGCTGCGGGCCAGGTCGCGCATGACGCCCAGGACCTCGCCGACGAGTTCGGGATCGAGGGCGGAGGTGGGTTCGTCGAAGAGCATGAGCGTGGGCTCCATGGCCAGTGCGCGGGCGATCGCCACGCGCTGCTGCTGCCCGCCGGACAGTTGCCCCGGGTAGTGGTCCGCCCGGTCTGCGAGACCGACGTCGGCCAGCAGTTGCCGGGCTTGCTTCTCGGCCTGTGCTCGGGACCGGCCCTTCACGGTCACCGGCCCCTCCATCACGTTCTGCACCGCCGTGCGGTGCGGGAACAGATGGAACCGCTGGAACACCATGCCGATCCCCTCGCGCTGGCGTCGGATGTCGCGGGCGCGCCGTTCCCGCAGCACTCGGCCGGACGGGCCGTGCTGCTCGTAGCCGATCAGTTCACCGTTCATCCACACCCGCCCCGCGTCGATCTGCTCAAGGTGGTTGAAGCAGCGCAGCAGCGTGGACTTCCCGGACCCGGAGGGGCCGATGACACAGAGCACCTCACCGCTGCCGACTTCGAGATCGATGCCCTTGAGTACCTCGGTGTCACCGAATCGTTTACGGACCCCGCGGGCCCTGAGGATCACGTCATTCATGCCACTGCCCCCTTCTTGGCGCGCCGGGGTACGAGATTGGTCAGTACCCTGCTCCGCAGCCCGGGAGCGGCGCCGGGGCTGTAGCGGCGTTCGACGGCGTGCTGGCCGATGCTGGCGATCGTGGTGAGCACCAGGTACCAGAGCGAAGCCACCAGGAGCAGCGCGACCACCTCGAAGTTGGCGAGGTAGAGGTGCTGGGAGACGGTCATCAGATCGGCGCCGGCGATGACCGAGACCAGCGAAGTTGTCTTGAGCATGGAGATGAACTGGTTGCCGAACGGCGGGATGATGACCCGCATCGCCTGCGGAAGGATGATTCGGGAAAGGATCTGACGGTTCGACATGCCGATGGATGCGCCTGCCTCGCGCTGGCCGGGGTCCACGCTCTGAATACCGGCTCGAACGATCTCGGCCATGTATGCGCCCTCGTTGATGGACAGGCCGAGCAGTGCCGCCACGAATCCGGTGATGACCTGGTTGGACTGCCAGCTGATGAGTTTCGGGCCGTCGAAGGGGATACCGATGCTGATCACCGGGAACAGCAGGGCCAGGTTGAACCAGAAGATGAGCTGGACCAGCAGTGGGGTGCCCCGGAAGAACCAGGTATAGGCGCCGGCGGTGAGACGCAGTACGGGACTGTCGGAAAGCTGCATCACCGCGACGACGATCCCGATGGCGATGCCGAGAGCCATCGAGACGAGGGTGAGCTGAATGGTCACCCCGAGGCCTTTGAGGATCACGCCGTCGAACTGGTACTCGGCGACGATGTCCCAGTGCAGGTTGGGATTGACGATGACGGTGTAGGCGAGCCATACCGCGAACAGCGCCGCGGCGAGGACCGCCAGCCAGCGCCCGGGACGAGGGCGTTTGGTCACCTGGAGGGACAGGTCGTTCTCCTGCGGTCGTGCGTCCGCGGGGGCCGGATCCGGCGCCGCACCGAGGGCGGCGCCGGGTATCTTCTGGTGGCTCATGTCCGTTCTCACTGCCCGTCGTTGACGGTGGCCGCGGGTACGGCGCTGTCGCCGACTCCCCAGGTGTCGAGGATCTTCTTGTAAGCGCCGTCGTCGATCAGTTCCTGCAGGGCCTTGTGGACGGCGTCGCGCAGTCCGGCCTGGCTCTTCGCGGCCGCTATGCCCCACGGGGCGGTGCCGTACTGCTCCGGCAGGACCTCGTACGCGTTGCTCTTCTTGGTGAACATCTTGGCGACGGGATAGTCGACGATGGTCGCGACCGCACGTCCGCTGTCCAGCTGGAGCAGCCCGGTCGGTGCGTCCTCGCTCTGGGAGATCCGCATCTTCTCCTGGCACTTGGCGTTCTGTTCCTCGCCGATCTGGAGGTTCGAGCTGCCCTTGGCGAGGACGACGGCCTTCCCGCACAGGTCCGCGAGCGACTTGATGCCCTGTGGATTGCCCTTCTTCGTCATGATCACGCCGCCGGTGCGGAAGTAGTCGACGAAGTCGACCGCCTGGCGCCGCTGAGCACTGTCGGTCATGGATGACATGACGAGGTCGAACCGTCCGGATTCCAGCCCCGGGATCAGTCCGTCGAAGGCGGCATTGGTGAGTTCGAGCTTCAGTTTGAGCCGCTGGGCGATGGCCTTGGCCAGGTCAGGGTCGACACCGGTGAGCCGGGTGGTCCCGGGCTCGTACATTTCCATCGGCGGATAGCCGACCGCGGTGGCCACGCGCAGCACACCCTTCTGCCGGTACTGAGCAGGGAGCAGTTCGGCTGCGGTCCGGCCGGCGGTGGTCTGCGAGGCGCTGCCGGACGGGGCATCGCCCTGACTGGAGCGTCCACAGGCCGTGGCAGCGAGGGCCAGGACGGCGAGGGCTGCCAGGCAGCGCAGAGAACGGGGACGATTCATCGGATTCTCCCTCACGGGGTGACGGTGCGCCGATGCTGGCAGTCGCGCCCGGGTGAATGGAAGATGATGAAGCTATTCATGCCTGACCATCGAAATCTGTACGGCTCCGAGTCCGGGCGAACCAGTCTCCGAACGGGAACGGGGCATCGCATGCGACAACCGGTCGTCCGGTGCGCACTGCTGCTCGGTACCGGTGGACTGCGCGCAGGCACCACGGGCTCCTCGGCAACGTCGCGGACAGCGGCCGGCCGTCCACTTCCGTGTCCCCGGCCGCGTCGGGATCCATGTCGCCGTCTTCGCCTTCGTCCTTGCCCGCGACCACGGCCGGGCACCCCGACCGTGTCGACGTCGAACCGCCCTGAAACTGCGCGCCGTACGGGTGGTGGCGGCGATCGGTGCCCGAGCCGGCGACCGGGGCGGGTGTGGCAGCGGTGACGAGGCGCATGGCCGCGCTGAGGCCCCGCCGTCACTGGTGGACCGGGCAGGTCCGCTGCATGCCACCGCGGACGAGGCCGTGCTTCGGGTGATCGGCGCGCAGTACGCCAGGATTCCGACGGACTCGGTGGCGGATCGACGGGTACATGGTCGTCGATCCGCCACCTCGCGCCGGTTGGGCGACTCGTTCCTGCGCGATGCGGCAGCGGCCGGCTCGTACGACGTCGGCGTGCCGATCCGGCTCTCTGAGGGCGCGAGGACGCATCAGTTCCTCACCGACGACACCCATCACGGCCATGTGCATATGAGATTCGCGAGCCGATGCTCGCGACGCGGCTCAGGCGCGCTGGTCGAGACCGGCGCTGAGCGGCGGCTGCGGGGCGTCGAGCAGCGAGGTGTCCACTTCACCGACGCCCCAGCCGTACGCCAGCTTGTGCACTTCCAGCACGAAGAACGAGTCGGTCGAGACGACTCCGTCGATGTGATGCAGTCTGCGGTTCATCAGGTCGGTGAAGTGGTCGGTGTCCCGGCAGATCACCTCCGCCATCACGTCGTAGGTGCCTGCCGTCATGATGACGTACGAGGTCTCGGGCAGCTCCCGCAGCCGTCGGCAGACCTCCTGGGCGCTGCCCGGCCTGACCCGGATGCCGACCATGGCGAACCGGTCGAAGCCGATGGTGAGCGGGTTTGCGATGCCGACGATCTGAAGGGTGCCGTTCTCCTCCATGCGCTGGACGCGGTATCGCACGGAGGAGGCGGGGATGTCCAGTTCGTCGGCGATCTGGCTGTACGGGCGGCGGCCGTCCGCTTGGAGTGCGGCGATGATCTGGCGGTCGGTGTCGTCCAGGGGGCTGCCACCCAGCGTGCTCATGCTGTTGCTCCGGCTCTCATGTACGGCCCGCCACGGTGTGCGGGCCTGGAACTTTGGTCGTACGGGCCTATCCTGCCCGGCTCAGGAATCGAAGCCGAGGCCGAGTCGGTCCAAGGTGCGCAGCCACAGGTTGCGATGGCCGTGCGTGTCCTCGCGGGCCATGGACCACCGGGTTGCCTCGATGCCGAGATACCGGACCGGCTCCGGGGGGAAGGGCATTGGAGGGCGGCGGATCATGGCGGGCCGGAGCCGTTCCGTGCGCTGGCCGGAGAGCAGGTCCAGCATGACCTGGGCGCCGTAGCGGGTGGCGCCGACGCCGAGTCCGGTGAAGCCGAGGGCGTAGGAGATCCGGCCGTGCGCGGCGGTGCCGGCGAACATGCAGAAGCGGGTGGTGGAGTCGATGACCCCGCCCCACGAGTGCGAGAAGCGGACGTCGGCGAGGGCGGGGAAGGCTTCGGCGAACTGGGCGGCGAGGGCGTCGAAGGTCGCGGGGCGCTGGGTGAGGCGCTCGTCGACCCGGCTGCCGTAGGGGTAGATGGCGTCGTAGCCGCCGAACAGGATGCGGTTGTCGTCGGTCTTGCGGAGGTAGTGGAACTGGTTGCCCGCGTCGGTGATTCCGTGCTCGCCGCTCCAGCCGATGGCGGCGAGCTGCTCAGCACTCAGGGGTTCGGTGGTCAACGCGTAGTCGTAGACCGGAATCATGCTGAGCGAGAGGCGCTTGAGCAGGGGCCGGTAGATATTGGTGGCGAGGGCGACCTGCCGGGCGCCGACCGCGGCATAGGGGGTGGCGAGGCGGACCCGCCCGGTGTGACGGGTGGTCAGGTCGGTGACCTCGGTGTGCTCCGCGATGCGGACCCCGAGGTCGAGGCAGGCGGCGCGCAGGCCCCAGACAAGCCGGGCAGGGTCGAGGAGCGCGTAGTCGGGGGACCAGAGGCCGGCGGTCCACGAGGGGGAGTCGACGTAGCTCCCCAGTTCGTCGCGGTCCAGCAGCCGGGTCTGTTCGCCGTACTGGTGGGCGAGCGCGTGGGCGCCCTTGAGCCCTTCCGCCTGCCATGGCGTGGCGGCGACGGTGACCTTGCCGCTGCGTACGAATCCGCAGTCGATGCCGTGGGTGTCCAGATCCCTCTGGAAGGCATCGAAGTTGTCCATGCCCAGGCGGTGCAGCAACCGGGCCTCGGTGGGCCACCGGTCGGCGCCGTTGGCGAGCCCGTGGGTGATGCTGGGGGAGCAGAATCCGCCGTTCCGGCCGCTGGCCGCGTGGCCGCAGGTGTTCTGTTCGAGGACGAGGACATCCCGTTCGGGGTGGGCGCGTTTGGCGAGCAGGGCGGTCCACAGCCCGGTGTAACCGCCGCCGACGACGGCGAGATCGCAGGTGGTGTCGGCGGTCAACCGGGGCAGCGGTGCGGGGTGCTCGGGCCGGTCCAGCCAGTAGGGGGCGGCCTTCGTGTCGCGCAGTCGGCTGCGGTGGTCGGTGGGGCGCGGGGCTGCGGTGGTCATGTGGCGGGTACCTCGTTGCAGGCTTGGTGGGGCAGTGCGGGCCGGGGGGGCCCCCCCCGGGGGGGGGCCCCCCCCCCCGCCGGGGGGGGGGGGGGGCGGGGGGCGGCGCGGGTCCCCCCGCCCCCACTGGGGGGCTGGCACTACCCGACCCAAAACCCCCCCGCG